>NZ_CP043653.1:3000000-3328990 GCF_014217685.1 Glaciihabitans sp. INWT7
AGGCAGGGTGGTCTCGCCCAACCACAGGGGGAGGCCCTCGCCGATCAGGAACTGCCAGGCGACATGGAGGCGCGCCGGCACGGCCTGCCTCACGCCGACGTCCCAGCCGGCATCCTTCTTCTTTCCTGGCGTTTCGGTCATTGCTGTCTCCTCCATGAGAGCCAGTCTAGTAACCGGCTACATTGGTTACATGTTCACGACTGATGGCCGCCCGACCGGCCAGGAGATGACCCTGAGCGATGGCCGCGACTGGTGGTTCGACTCCGGCTCACTGGCGATCGATTTCGCCTACACGGGGGCGATGACCTCCGGCAGGGAGACCCTTCATGCCGCGTCCGACCTCACGGCGTGGCTCACCGGCCGATTTCCCGAAGTGGTCGACGGGGCGACCGACCGCGACCTCGTCGACGCACGGGCGCTTCGCGGTTCGCTCGCTCGCGCGGCTCTTGCCCGAAGCAGCGACACCGAGATCCCCTCGGACGACGTCGACGTGATCAACCTCTTCGCTGCGACCCCGGACATCGCTCCGTCTCTGGTCGGCGGCACCCGCCAGGCCGGGCGCTCGCGCGCGAAGGCCAGTCAGGCGCTTTCGGTGCTCGCGAGGGAGGCGGTGGAACTGTTCGCCGCCAACCCGAGCGACCGCATCCGCGAGTGCGCAGCGGATGACTGCGATCTCGTCTTCTACGACGAATCACGGTCCAACAACCGCCGCTGGTGCTCGATGCAGCGCTGTGGCAACAGGGCGAAGGTGCGAGCCCACCGGGCCCGCACCTCCGAAGTCGCTCCCCCGCAGAAGTGAGCGGGACTAGCCGACCTTCACCTCTTTCCAGAAGGCGACGTAGTTGCTGAAGTCCTTGCCTTCCGTGCGCGCGAATGCGGTCTCGTACGGGTGCGGATAGCTCCAAGCACGATCCTGGAGCAGGGTGTCGCCGTCCTTCACGCTGAAATACTGGCACGCGCCCTTCCACGGGCAGGTGTAAGGCGTCGCGCTGTCGACGAGGAACTCGCTCTTCACGCTCGACGGGGGGAAGTACCAGTTGCCCTCGATCTTGATGAGTTCGTCTTGCGGGGCGTCGGCAATGACGACGCCGTTGAGAATTGCCTGGGTCATGATTCCTCCTGGAGGCGATGGGTGGGTAACGAGCACAACGCTACGCACGCAACCTGAATTCCCTCAGGCGCCGGTGGCAGACTTGAGCGATGCGAATCCTCCTCAAGCTCGTGCTGGACTGCACTCCGGATGCCGCGTGGGACGCCGTGCGTTCCCCCCGGGGCATGCAGCAGGTCTCGGCTCCGTTCTCCACCTTCGAGTCCCTCGAACCCGCCGGCTTTCCCGTGTCGTGGTCGGCCGGCGAGCATCCGGTGAAGATCTCGAGCTTCGGCTTCGTGCCCGTCGGAGACCAGGTGATCGGCATCTCCTATCCCGAGCGCGACGACGACGTGCGCGTGCAGGTGGACACCGGCCGCGGGCTCAGTGGCCCGCTCGCCCTCGTGACGAAATGGCAGCACTCGATCGCCATCGCTCCCGCGCCTGGCGGCCGCACGCTCTACCGCGACCAGCTGGTCTTCGAAGCCGGTTCCCTCACGCCCCTCCTCTGGCTGGGGTATTGGGCGTTCTGGCAGTGGCGCGGTGCCCGTATCCGTTCTCTCGCACCCACCTGGAAGGCCCCCCGCTCATGACTGTGACCCTGATCACCGGTACCTCCTCAGGTATCGGCCTCGAGACCGCCGTGCAGGCCGCGGTCGCCGGCCACACGGTCGTCGCGACAATGCGCGACCTCGGCAAGGCGGATGCACTCCGCGCGGCAGCGGCGAGCGCCGACGTGAGCATCGACATCCGCCGCCTCGACGTGACGGATGCCGGGTCCATAGCCTCCTGTATCGCCGAGGTCGTCGCCCATCACGGTTCGATCGACGCCCTGGTGAACAACGCCGGCGCCGGACACGTCGGCACCATCGAGCTCGAGAGCATCGACGAGGTGCGTTCCACGATGGAGGTGAACTTCTTCGGGGTCGTCGCGATGACCAAGGCCGCCATGCCGCATCTGCGCGCGTCCGCCGGCCGTGTCGTGACGGTGACGAGTGTCGGCGGGGTCGTCGGCCAGCCATTCAACGAGGCGTACTGCGCGGCGAAGTTCGCCGTCGAGGGATTCATGGAGGCACTGGCTCCCGTGGCAGGTGCTGTGGGGGTTCGCGTTACGGTGATCGAACCGGGTGCCGTCGGAAGTGAGTTCATCTCCAACGTCGGCATCGATGTGCCCGCACTGATCGAGGCGGCCGGGCCATACGGCACGGCCCTCGGCAACTACCTCGAGCGCACCGCGGGAGCGTTCAGCACAGCTCAGACCTCTGCAGACGCCGCGGCCGCCATCGTGGCGACCCTGCTCGCCGAGTCCCCGGCATTCCGGGTCCAGACCTCGGAGACCGCCCGCAATTTCATTGCGCCGAAGCTCGCCGACCTCGACGGGTCCGCGATCATCGGTGCGACAAGCAGATGGGTCGGCTGAGCATGACGATCACCGCGTTCGACGTGGCCGACTGGCGTCGCCGGGTCTTCGCCCTCTACGCGGAGGTGCGCGCCGCGACCGACCTCTTCGCTGCCCACGACCTGTGGCGGCGCGAACGGGATCGGCTCTTCGCCGAACATCCGTCCTCCCCGCTGCTTCCGGAGGACCTCGCCGTGTTCACGGGACTTCCGGTGAAGCCCTACGACCCGGATTGGCGGTTCGAGGTCGCCCTGACCCCGGTCGAGCCGCGGCACATGGACTTCGAGACGGGCACCGACGGCGTCGTGCCCTTCGAGCTCATCGGGCGAGCCGACGTTCCGGGGGTCGGCTCCCTCGACGTCTGGAGACTCGGCAGCTACGGCGGCGGCATCTTCCTCCCGGTGAAGGACGCCCTTGCCGGGCTCGCCGGGGGCACCTACGGAGGCGGGCGCTACCTCCTCGACACCATCAAGGGAGCGGATCTGGGGCCCGGCCGCGCGCCGGACTCCCTGGTGCTCGACTTCAATTTCGCCTACAACCCCTCGTGCGCCTACGACCCGGCGTGGGCTTGCCCGCTCGCCCAGGCCGGCAACCGCGTGGCGGTGGAGATCCCCGTCGGCGAGCGCTATTCCGGCGTGCACTGAACCCACCTGCTAGGCTTGTAGCACTTGCGAGACCACGATGGTCTCCCTGCGTCGTTGAACGCTCCCTCTTCTCCCCGTCGCATCACCATCGCGAACGGGTTGTAGATACTTTCTGCGGCGATCGATTGCGGCCATCGTCGCTCTCGCCACTTCACACCCGGGTGTCAACAATCTCGATCTCCGGCGTGTGGTTCTATCCGAAAGCTCCACCATGTCTGAATCAACCTCCTCCTTCGGCGCGCTCGGCGTGCCGGCACCACTCGTCGCGGCCCTGGCCGCGCAGGGGATCGACTCCCCGTTCCCCATCCAGGTCGACACCCTTCCTGACACTCTCTCCGGGCGCGACGTTCTCGGCCGCGGCAAGACCGGCAGCGGTAAGACACTCGCGTTCGCCATCCCGATGATCGCCCGCCTCGGAGCCAAGCTCTCCGGCGGCCAGCGCCGCCCGGGACGCCCGCTCGCCCTCATCCTCGCTCCGACGCGCGAACTCGCCACCCAGATCACGGTTGCGCTCACCCCACTCGCGGATGTCTACGGGCTCAAGTCCGTCACCATCTTCGGAGGCGTCTCGCAGCAGCGCCAGGTCGCTGCGCTCAAGGCCGGTGTCGACATCGTCGTCGCCTGCCCCGGCCGCCTCGAAGACCTCATGAAGCAGGGCTTCGTCTCGCTGGATGCCGTCGAGATCTCGATCCTCGACGAGGCCGACCACATGGCAGACCTCGGCTTCCTCCCGGTAGTCACCCGCATCATGGACAAGACCCCCCAGTCCGGGCAGCGCATGCTGTTCAGCGCGACCCTGGACAACGGAGTCGATCGCCTCGTGAACAAGTACCTCCACAACGAGGTGCTGCACTCGGTCGACGAAGCGACCTCACATGTCAGTGCCATGACACATCACGTGTTCGAGGTCGACTCGGTCGAAGCGAAGAACGAACTGATCAAGAAGCTCGCCTCCGGCACCGGTCGCCGCATCCTCTTCATGCGCACCAAACACCACGCCAAGAAGCTGGCAAAGCAGCTCACCGACGCGGGCATCCCCTCCGTCGATCTGCACGGCAACCTCTCCCAGGTGCAGCGCGACCGCAACCTCGCGTCCTTCGCCGCCGGTGACACCCGGGTGCTCGTGGCGACGGATGTCGCCGCCCGCGGCGTTCACGTGGACGACATCGAACTCGTGATCCATGTCGACCCGCCGGCCGAGCACAAGGCCTACCTGCACCGCTCGGGCCGCACCGCCCGCGCCGGCAAGGAGGGCGAGGTCGTCACGATCGTGCTCCCGACCCAGCGTCGAGACACCGCCGCCCTGCTCAAGAAGGCGGAGATCACCGTCACCCCGCAGCAGGTCTCGGCCGAGTCGGCCGCCGTCACCGCCCTCGTGGGAGACGTCGCAGCCTGGGTCAAGCCCGCTCCGCGGGCCGCCGCTCAGGTTCAGGGTGCTCCCCGCGCCCGCTCGGGCGGGCAGCGTCAGTCGCAGGGTGGACGCTCCGCCGGACAGGGTCGCTCTCAGGGCGGTTCGCAGGGCGCGAACGCCCAGCGCAAGCGCGCCAACCGCGACGGCGCACCGGCAGCCGGTGGCTCGCGCAACTTCTACAGCACGGCAAGCGGCGAGAGTGCGTCATCCGGCGCCCCTCGCTCGGGCGGCGCCCCGCGCGGCGGCGCATCATCCGGTGCCGGCCGTGCCGGTTCCGGCGGCGGACTCGTCGGCATGTCACAGGGCGGCGGACGTCGCCGTAGTGGCGGCGGCGGTCGCTAACCGCACGATCTGAGATGGGCCCTCACACTCCGGTGTGGGGGCCCTCTTTTTTCGCTCGCAGGGGCCGAGCCGCCCTCCGCGCCGCAGACTGTCCCGTGCGCTCATGTGTTCGGGTGCCAGTGTCACCCGGACCAGCGGAGCTCTGCCGTCAGTACAGGCGGCCGACCGAGGCGAGGGCCGCGCGAACGAGAGCGCCGCGACCGCCCTCCATCTCGGCGGAGACCGCGTCTGATGCCGCCTCCTGCGGGGTCATCCAGGTGAGCTCGAGGGCGTCCTGCCGTGGGTCGCAAGTGCCTGTCACCGGCACGACGTACGCGAGGGACACCGCGTGCTGGCGGTCATCGGTGAACTGCGATCCCGGAAAGGGGAAGTACTCCGCGACCGAGAACGGGATGGGGCTCGAGGGCAGCAGCGGAAACGCCATGGGGCCGAGATCCTTCTCGAGATGGCGGAACAGCGCATCACGCAGGCTTTCGCCGTACATCACTCGGCCGGAGACGAGCGTGCGCGTGATCGCGCCGGCGGAGTTGGCGCGCAGCAGGATACCGACCTGGGTGACCTGGCCGACGCCGTCCACCCGCACGGGCACCGCTTCCACGTAGAGCAGGGGAAGCCGTCGTCGCGTCTCTGCGAGCTCCTCATCGGACAGCCAGCCGGAATTCGGGTCAGGTGTGCCTACGGAGCTCATGCTCCATTGTCACCCCTCCGCGACCCACCGCATGACTGGCGACCCAGCACGCCTAGGCGGCGAACGACCGGCGATCGCGATACGTGCTCGAATCGAAGCCGAGGATCAGGTACCCGATGATCGTGAACAGCCACAGCAGGAAGACGCCGAAAGCACCGCTCTTGCCGAAACTCTGCGCGAGATGCACGGCCACGACGATCGTCCACACCAGGCCGACGATGGGGATGAGGAACAGCAGAACCGACCATCCGCTATGCCCGGAGACCTGCACGAGCACGATCACGTTGATGATCGGAATGATCGCCAGCCAACCGGGGCGGCCGGCCTTGGCGAAGATTCGCCACAGGGCGATGACGGCAAGCACATAGAACACCAGGGAGATGATGCTCGAGGTGGTCGATTGCTGCTGCGACATCTGGTTGGTGTAGAAGTCGAAGTTCATGAGACCACCGTATCGTCGAGGCGGGTGCGCCTCGGCAGTGTCGGAGCCTCGTGACAATCCGCAACTGTCAGCGGGTTCGGGGAGGATAGGAGCATGAGCGATGTGCTCGGGCGATTCTCCCCGGCGACCCGAGACTGGTTCTCGGGGGCGTTCCCCGCGCCCACTCCGGCGCAGCTGGGCGCCTGGGAGGCGATCACCGCCGGCGCGAACGCCCTCGTCGTGGCGCCGACCGGCTCGGGGAAGACCCTCGCGGCTTTCCTGTGGGCGATCGACCGACTGGCCACGACGCCCGCTCCCGATGACCGCAACCTCCGCACCCGAGTGCTCTATATCTCCCCGCTGAAGGCCCTCGCCGTCGACGTCGAGCGCAACCTGCGCGCCCCGCTCGTTGGCGTCACCCAGACCGCGAAGCGACTCGGGATGTCTCCTCCCGAGGTGACCGTCGGTGTGCGTTCCGGCGACACCACCTCTGGCGATCGCCGGCTGTTGCAACGTCTGCCCCCAGACATCCTGATCACGACCCCGGAGTCGCTCTACCTCATGCTGACGGCCTCCGCCCGGGAGACCCTCAGGGGCGTGGAGACGGTGATCATCGACGAGGTTCATGCCGTCGCCTCGACCAAACGCGGCGCCCACCTCGCCCTCTCGCTCGAACGGCTCGACCTGCTTCTCGACAAGCCGGCCCAGCGGATCGGGCTCTCGGCGACAGTGCGCCCCCGGGAAGAGGTGGCCCGATTCCTCGCCGGTGGCGCACCCGTGACGATCGTCGCTCCCCCCTCGACGAAGAAGTTCGACCTGAGTGTCGTCGTGCCGGTGGAAGACATGACCGAACTGGGCACGGCTCCGGCGGTGCGGGAGGGATCTGCGGCGGCATCGACGGAGGCCGTTCAGGGTTCGATCTGGCCGCACGTCGAGGAACAGATCGTCGATCGCATCCTCGAGCACCGGTCCACGATCGTCTTCGCGAATTCCCGCCGGCTCGCCGAGCGGCTGACCGCGCGACTCAATGAGATCTACACGCTCCGCGTTGAGGAGAGGGAGCTGGAGCCCGCCGGTCGGGTAGCGAGCGCCAGCGATCGTATCGAGACCCCCGCCAGTGTCGAACCCGCGAGCGCGATCCCGGCGCCGGAGCGCCCCACCCAGCCGGCAGAACTGTTGGCCCGCGCGCACCACGGCTCGGTGTCGAAAGAGCAGCGCGCCCTGATCGAAGACGACCTCAAGTCCGGTCGACTGCGCTGCGTGGTCGCGACGAGTTCCCTCGAACTCGGTATCGATATGGGCGAGGTCGACCTCGTGATCCAGGTCGAATCCCCGCCCAGCGTCGCGAGCGGCCTCCAGCGCGTCGGGCGCGCCGGGCACCAGGTCGGCGAAGTGTCGCGGGGCATCATCTTCCCGAAGCACCGGGCCGACCTCATCCACTCCGCGGTCGCGAGCGAACGGATGTCGGCCGGCCTCATCGAGGCGATGCGCATCCCGCAGAATCCCCTCGACGTGCTCGCCCAGCAGACGGTGGCCGCCGTGGCCCTCGACTCGCTCGATGTCGACGAGTGGTTCGACACCGTGCGACGCAGCGCACCCTTTGCCAGCCTGCCGCGCTCGGCCTTCGACGCGACGCTCGACCTGCTCAGTGGGCTGTATCCCTCCGACGAGTTCGCGGAACTGCGCCCGCGCATCGTCTGGGACCGTGTCGGCGGCACGATCACGGGTCGCCCGGGAGCCCAGCGTCTCGCGGTGACCTCTGGCGGCACCATCCCCGATCGCGGTCTGTTCGGCGTCTTCATGGTGGGCTCGGGCACCGGGGATCGGGCGCCAGCGCGAGTCGGTGAGCTCGACGAGGAGATGGTCTACGAATCGCGCGTCGGCGACGTCTTCGCACTCGGGGCCACCAGTTGGCGCATCGAGGACATCACCCACGACCGCGTGATCGTGAGCCCGGCGTTCGGTCAACCGGGCAAGGTGCCGTTCTGGAAGGGCGACGGCATCGGCCGCCCCGCCGAGCTCGGTCGCGCGATCGGGGAATTCACGCGGGAGATCGCGAACGGCTCGACGACGGATGCCCGCACCCGCGCCGTGCTCGGAGGGCTCGACTATCGAGCGGTCAACAACCTCGTCGCCTTCATCGACGACCAGAAGAAGGCGACCGGCCAGGTGCCGAGCGACCGCACCCTGGTCGTCGAGCGTTTCCGTGACGAGCTCGGCGACTGGCGGGTCATCCTCCATTCCCCGTACGGCATGCAAGTTCACGCGCCGTGGGCGCTCGCGATCGGAGCGCGTATCCGCGAGCGCTTCGGTCTCGATGGCGCCGCTATGGCGAGTGACGACGGAGTCATTCTGCGCATCCCCGACACCGAGAGCGAGCCACCCGGTGCGGAACTCTTCGTGTTCGAACCCGCCGAACTGCGCGACATCGTCACAGAGGAGGTGGGGGGTTCGGCGCTGTTCGCCTCCCGGTTCCGCGAGTGCGCAGCCCGGGCACTCCTGTTGCCCCGCTACAACCCTGGGCGGCGGTCCCCGCTCTGGCAGCAGCGCCAGCGGGCTTCACAGTTGTTGGATGTCGCGCGCAAGTACCCGAGTTTTCCCATCGTGCTCGAGGCGGTGCGCGAGGTGCTGCAAGACGTGTACGACCTCCCGGCGCTCACCGAGCTCGCCGAACAGATCGAGAGTCGACGCATCCGGATCATCGAGACGGAGACGGAGCAGGCATCGCCCTTCGCCCGTTCGCTGCTGTTCGGCTATGTCGCGGCCTTCATGTACGAGGGAGATTCGCCCCTCGCCGAACGCCGTGCCGCTGCCCTCTCGCTCGACCCGACGCTGCTTGCCGAGTTGCTCGGCCGCGCCGAGCTGCGCGAGCTGCTCGACCCCGCGGTCATCGAACAGCTCGAGCTCGAACTGCAGAGGCTCGCGTCCGACCGGCGAGCTCGCGACGCGGAGGGCATCGTCGACCTGTTGCGCATGCTCGGTCCACTGAACGAAGCCGAGATCGTGCTCCGTCTCGACCCCGAAAGCGGACTGGTCGGCGCGACTCTCGACACGGCGCTGGCGGGCCTCGCCCGCTCCAACCGGATCTGGCGCGCCGGCAGCGAGCGCTGGGCCATCATCGAGGATGCTGCGCGCCTGCGTGACGCGCTCGGAACCCCCTTGCCCATCGGCATCCCCTCCGCCTTCATCGAGCCGGTGGACGACCCTCTCGGGGATCTCGTGAGTCGCTTCGCCCGCACCCACGCCCCGTTCACCGTCACCGCCGTCGCCGACCGTCTCGGCCTCGGCACGGCTGTCGTGCTCACGGCACTTCGCAGCCTCGCCGGCCAGCGGCGCGTGGTCGAGGGCGAGTTCCGTCCGGGTGCGACCGGCAGCGAGTGGTGCGATGTCGAGGTGCTTCGACGGCTGCGCAGCCGCTCTCTCGCCGCCCTCCGCCACGAGGTCGAACCGGTGGATGCCGCGACTCTCGGTAGGTTCCTCCCCTCATGGCAGCACATTGACGAGCCGCTGCGCGGGGTCGACGGCCTTGCCGCGGTGATCGACCAACTCGCCGGGGTCGCGCTGCCGGCATCCGCGTGGGAGTCGCTGGTGCTTCCCGCCCGGGTGAAGGACTACTCGCCGGTCATGCTCGACGAGCTCACGGCTTCGGGTGAGGTCATCTGGTCGGGAGGTGGCGCACTGCCCGGCAACGACGGCTGGCTCAGCCTTCACCTGACCGACAGCGCGGGCCTCACCCTTCCCGAAGCCACCGGCGCCGAGACCACCGAATTGCAGCGCTCGATCCTGGCGAGCCTCACCGGCGGCGGCGCGTACTTCTTCCGTCAGCTCTCCAACGCCGTCGGAAGCACCGATGACACCGCGCTGCTCGCCGCTCTGTGGGATCTCGTCTGGTCGGGACTGGTGACCAACGACACCCTCTCCCCCTTGCGCTCCTATCTCGGGGGCACGACCACCAAAGCTCGGACGGTTCCGCGGTCGCGCGCCTACCGTGGACGGGCTCGGCCCAGCATGCCGAGCGTCGGCGGGCCACCGAGCGCCGCCGGGCGCTGGTCCCTGCTTCCGCTTGCGGAAGCGGATGCGACGGTGCGCGGCGTCGCGACAGCGGAGCTGCTGCTCGAGCGCTACGGCGTCGTCACCCGTGGTGCGGTGGTGAGCGAGGGCATTCGCGGCGGATTCTCCCTCGCCTACCGCGTGCTCAGCGGTTTTGAGGAGACCGGCCGTGCTCGTCGTGGCTATTTCGTCGAGGGGCTCGGCGCCGCCCAGTTCGCCACCGGGGCGACTGTCGACAGGCTGCGTTCCTTCGCCCGTGAACCCGACTCCGAGCGCGCTCCCGTAGCCATAACGCTGGCCGCGACCGACCCGGCGAACGCCTACGGTGCCGCGCTCGCCTGGCCGGCTGCCCCGGTCGTGGAGGGAGCAGACGACTCCAAGCGCGGTCACCGCCCCGGGCGTAAGGCGGGTGCGCTGGTGGTGATCGTCGACGGTGTGCTCACCCTGTATGTGGAGCGCGGGGGCAAGACGATGCTCACGTTCACGGAAGACGCCCGCGCCGTGACGGCGGCTGCGCAGTCGCTCGCTTCGGTCATCCGTCGCTCGGGCGGTCGGCTCAGGGTCGAGCGGGTGAACGGTGACTTCGTGATCGGTACGACGCTCGGTGACGCCCTTGTCGATGCGGGCTTCAGCGCGACGCCTCAGGGACTCCGGTTACGCGGATGACAACCTCGGCCATACGAATGACAGGACGCTGACGTGCCAGAGGGCGATACCGTCTACCGCACCGCGGTGAACCTGAATGCGGCGTTGGCGGGCGGCGAACTCAAGCGCTGCGACATCCGTGTGCCTGCCTTCGCGACGCTGGATCTGACCGGAGAGGTTGTCGAGGGCGTGGTGAGCCGGGGCAAGCACCTGCTGATCAGGGTGGGCGCGCGCAGCATCCACAGCCATCTCAAGATGGAGGGATCGTGGCACGTCTACCGTCACGGCACGAAGTGGCGGCGACCCGCCTGGCAGGCGCGCGCCGTGCTTGCCACCGTCGAATGGGTCGCCGTGGGGTTCGAGCTCGGCACCCTCGATGTGGTGGCTCGCGACGACGAGGCGAGTGTTGTCGGCTATCTCGGGCCCGATCTGCTCGGAGCAGACTGGAACGCGGATGAGGCGCTCCTTCGCCTCACCGCCGACCCGGCCCGCGCGGTGGGCCTCGCCCTGCTCGACCAGCGCGTGATGGCCGGACTCGGCAACGTCTACCGGAACGAACTCTGCTTTCTCAGCGGTGCCCTTCCCACCCGGCCCGTCGGAGATATCGAGAACCCCGCGAAACTGGTTGGCCTGGCTCACCGGCTCATCGACGCCAACAAAGACCGGGTCGACCGCACCACGACCGGCTCGCTGCGCGGGGAGACGGACTGGGTCTATCGCCGCGAGGGCAAGCCCTGCCTGCGGTGTGGAACCCGAATCGAGCGCGGCGCACTCGGCGAGACGTCACTGCAGCTGCGGGACACCTATTGGTGCCCGAGCTGCCAGAGGTGACATGATCTCATCACACCACTAGGGTAAGGAAATCATCACTTCCTTGGGGGGAACAATGTCCATGTCTTTCACGCCGCCATCAGAGGCGGCAGCAGTGCCGGTGCCGGAGAACGTCGTCAGAGGCGGAATGTTCGCGGCGGTCGCCGTGCCGCTCGGGATCGTGCTCTGGGTAGTCATCTGGAGCATCGGATTCGTCTCCGCGATAGTCGCTTTCGCGGTGGCCGCTTTCGCCGCTTGGCTCTACCGCAAGGGCTCTGGAGGGCTGGTTTCGCGGGTCGGGGCGCTGGTAATCGCGGGAATCGTTCTCGTGACGATCCTGCTCAGTTTCTACTTCGGCCTCGTGTCCGACTATGCGAAGTTCGCCGGTGAACAACTCGGACTCAATCCCTTCGCGGCGGTGCTCGATCCTCTGTTCTGGCCCAACTTCAACGCGGACTTCGGCCTGCTGCTGAATGCCAACCTTCTCAACCTGCTCTTCGCCGTCGCGCTCGGAACCCTCGGCGCGTTCAGCGTGATCCGCAAGGCGTACCGCAGCTCGAGCATTCCCACCCCGGCGCCGGCCGCCCCGGTGATTCCGCCCGTCACCAACCCGGCGGAACCCAGCTAGACCGAGTCAGCGGCGACGGGCCGCCAGCACGAACAGGGTCGCCGTCGCCGTCGCGAGTCCCAAGATCACCAGGAGCGGTGCGGCGATCGTGTAGACGAGCACCAGGTTGTAGTCGAATGCACTGCCACCGCCGGTGGTGTTCAGGCGATCCATCCGGTCGGCGATGTAACGGACGGTCAGCAGTCCGGCCGCGACGAACGCGACACTGAGGGTCCAGAGCGCGGCGAGGTAGGGGTCGAAGCGTCGGGTGGGGGGCATCAGGTCGTCATCAGGCAGTTGCGCGGGAATCTCCCCCGAGACCGGCGCCACCGGGGGCAGCGGATGCTCGACCAGCTCGGGCACCGGGGCACGCCCGGCGGCGACCGTCGGCCCCTCGTGAACGGCGGGGTCGTAGCCGGGCTGGAAGGCGGGGTTGAAGCGGGGGTCGAACCTGCCGCCGGTGGAGGTGTCCGTCATGGTGAGATCGATCCTAAGCTCCCCGCAATCCGGAGGGTCCGAATTTCGGGACTTAAGACCCGGAGTGCCTCGAACCGGGATGTTAGGGTTGCCTAAGTTGGGCCTGTTAAAACGTGCTGGCTCCCTTAACGAAGGGGTTCATTTCAGATGAGCTACGTGAAGTCCGCCCTCCTCGACGAAAAGGGCTACGTCATCCTCGATGCGTACGACCAGGCCGCCGACCCCCGGGAGTGGATGGATCTCGAGTTCGTCGACTGGAAGTCCTCCGGCGTCACCCGGTTCGCCCCCCTCGCCAGCGCGTTCGGAGACATCGAGGTCAACGGATTCTGGAACCACACCCCGCCGCGCACCGATAAAGACGGGGTCTGGATCGATTCCCAGGTCGCGAAGGCTCCCCGTCTCACCGCAAGGGCCACCGAGCCCGGCGCCAACGTCGGCCGGTGCCGCGTGATCGAACTTCAGCCCAACGTCTATTCCGACACGCTCTACAACCTCCACCAGGACGACAACAACCGGCTCAATCCCGACGGCTCCGGATGGATCGTTCGCGGGTTCTTCAACCTCACCGACGATGCCGAATCATTCATGACGCTGCGTGAGGATCGTTTCGACCCCACCAACGAGGTGCGGATCGCGCTGCCCGCGGGCGCCCAGATCATCGTCGACACCCAACGCTTCTGGCACGCGGTGTGGCACAAGGGGCCGGAGCCTCGGTACTGCCTCATCACCTCCTGGGAGTCCGGGCCGCAACTCGACGCCTACATCGCGAAGTACCACGGCACCAACACGCACGAGAACCCCTACCTGGCCCCCGAGGTGATCGCGTCAGCCCAGTCCGACGTGCAGCGCCGCCTCGCCGAGCGCGCTGCCGCACTCGCCGAGCGGGGCGCTGGTGCGAGCGAGACCGACGATGTTCCGAGCGACCCAGAGGCCTGACACCCCTCCTCCCCTTACCCACGGCGATCACTGAAGGACACCGGATGCTCCGACTCGCCGCTCTCGATGGCCAGGTCTCGAGCTGGCTCGACCTGTTCGGTCCGATCGTCTTCTACCTGATCGTCTGGGGGCTCGTCTTCGCGGGCACCGGGCTCTTCGTCGGTGTCTTCATCCCCTTCATCACCGGGGATTCCCTCCTCTTCGCCGCGGGCATCCTCTCCGCCGGACACAGCGGCATCAACATCTGGGTGCTGGCCATCGGCGTGGGCATCGCCGCTTTCCTCGGTGACCAGGTGGGCTTCCTCCTCGGCCGCCACTACGGAAGGCCCTACCTCGACCGGCGCACCGGCGCCTGGGTTCAGCGCAGCATCCGACGCGCGGAGAAGTTCTACACCGACCTCGGCTGGTGGGCGGTCGTCGTGGGGCGGTTCATCCCGTGGGGGCGAGTGCTCGTGCCGCCGATCGCCGGGATCGCCCGGATGGACTACCTCAAATTCGTGGCGGCGAATCTGGTCGGCGCTCTCGTCTGGGGTGTGCTTCTCACGGTGACCGGCTACTTCGCCGCGAGCATCCCCGCGGTCAAGTCGGCCGCCTACGTGATCGGTGGGGCTTTCATCCTCGGAGCGATCATCGCCGGGATCGTGTCGTGGCGGCGCAATCGCGCCGCGGTCTGACGAGCCCCAGCCCAAAGCGTGGGGCAGCAATGCCACGGCGACGAAGGCGGCCGAGAGGATGCCCGTGATCACCACCGCGATGCCCAGCCGGGTGAGGTCCGGATTGCGCCAGGCGATGAGCGCGCCGGCCAGCAGGGTGAGGGCGGCGACCAGCACACTCGGGTAGAACGTGAAATAGCTGAGCAGCGCACCGGCGTCGCCGATCAGGCCGATCTTCGGGTCGACGGTGGACAGCACCACGGCCAACGCGGTGAAGCCCAGATCTGCCGCTGCCAGGACGGCGAGCGCGAGGATCACGCCGGTCGCGATTTTCGCGATCGGGATCCGACGCCAAGCGGAGAGTGCTGTCACACCGCCATGCTAACCATCGGCGGGCTCATCGCCCCCGGGGCTTGCGGGGGCGGCCACGTTGAGCCGTTCGAGGTTTGACCGGCAGGACCTTGCGCGGCTTTTCCGTCTTGGGGGTGGGGACCGCCCGGGAACTGGCAGCGGTGCGGCCGCGGACGATTCCGACGAACTCCTCCACCTCGGGGGTCGTGTGTTCCTCGAGCCAGGCGATCGCGATCGTCGTGACCTCTGCGTCGGTCACGGGGCGCGCGACCACGTCCTTACGGGCATGGAGCCGGGCGATCGACTGCGGCAGAACCACGATTCCACCCCCGGCGGCCACGAGCTCCACGGCATCCTCCGGCGAGAGCGAATCGGCGACCCGTTCCTCTCCCGCGAGGTCGAGGAGAGAAACACTGTCCTCGTCAGCGAACGGATGCTCCTTCGGCACGATCACGACCGCCACCTCGTCGTAGAGGGGGATGATGCTCAGGCCCTGCCTGTCGACGGGAAGCCGCACGAAACTGACGTCGGCGAGACCCTCGTGCAAGGCGGTCACCTGGTTCGCGGCATCCGTCGACAGAAAAGCGAGGGGGATGCGACGCTGCCTCTCCTGCCAGGCGCGAGTCCAACGGGTGAGCGTGACTCCGGCAACGAAGGCGATTGTGAAGGCCGTGGGAACCTCGTCCATGCACTTCTCCCCTCGGTTCCACTGCACCCCGGGCTGAGCGCTGCAGGGGTCTCAGGCTACGCTGGGCGCATGACCCCGGCGAAATCCCCCCAGACCATGAAACCCGCGACGGCGGCCCAGAAACTCGGGATCTACCTCCCGGCCACGCCCGAATCCTTCCAGGCCGAGCCCGTCTCCCGGGAGCAGCTCAACCGGATGATCGCCGATCCGCCGGAATGGCTGGTCGAGCTGCGCAAGTCGGGCCCGCACCCGCGCCCCGTGGTCGCGCACAAGCTCGGCGTCTCCAATGCCGGGCTCACCCGCGGCGAAGTCACCGAGCCGCTCACCACAGACGAGATCTCCGCTCTACTTCAGCAGCCACCGGCCTGGCTGGTGCGCGAGCGCGCGACCCACGCGGAGGTCAACGAGGAGAATGCCCGCGTCAAGGCGGTCAAGGCGTACAAGCGCTCACAGCGTGAAGAGGCCGGACGCGCCTGAGCGATCGTGGGCACACTGTCCGGGTGCTGCATCTGTGGAGGACCGGCGGTGAGGGGTTTCTCTCGCGAGATCGCTACCCCGCTGGGTGGCGGCGGTCCGCGTGACCGACCCTCCTACCAGGGCTGCGGCTGGGTGAAGAGCCCGTTCGGGTCGTACTGGCGGGCGATCTTCTCCAGTCGCTCGGCGTTTGCCCCGAAGTAGGAGGCGCTGGGATCGGCGATGTCGGCGTCCGCATAATTGACATAGGCTGCCGTGCCCCACTGGGGCAGGAGGGCGGTGCGGAACCCCCGCACCCAGCGCGACGGAGGATCGGGGTCCGCACCGTCGGTGAAAGTGGCCGTGTACTGCACGGTCATCAGCGCGTCCCGGTGCGGGAACGCGGTGGCGTCGGCCGCGATGTCCTGCACCGTGCCGCCCAGGGCGTCAAGGGAGACGCCGCCCTCGATCATCCCCGGCACGGACTTCGCGCTCTTCACCGTGTCGATCACGGTCTGGATCCCCGCCGCATCCAGCCTCGTCGTGGCCACGTGCGAGGTACCGGCGAAAGACTCGCGGCTGAGCATGCCGCCCGATCCTGTCGTGCAGGCGGAGGCGGGAGACGAGCCGCATCCCGCGTAGATCATCATGGCGTCGCGGTACTCGTGCGTGGAAGAACCCCTCGACTTCGGTGTGCCCGCCGCGGTGAGGAAGGATTGAAGCTGGCCGTCGAGGTCGCTCGGATCACCGATCCAGGTGCCGGAGACGAAGACTCCGGGTTCCGTGGGGTACCGCGCGCCGTTGAGCAGCTTGAGGGTCGACCACAGCTTGGGGTCGGCGGTCGGCGCCCAGTCCTGCCAGGCCCGGATCACCGCGGAGGCCTCCGCGAAGTGCCAACCCAGGCTGAACATCGTCACATCCGGCGCCGGTCTGGTCGCGAAGGTGAGAGCGGTGACCACACCGACGTGGCCACCCCCGCCGCCGCGGCTCGCCCAGAAGAGATCAGGGTCGGTCGAGGCGTCGGCGGAATGCACGGTGCCGTCCGCGGTGACTATCTCGACGCCGACGAGGGAATCGCAGGTGAGGCCGTAGGCCCGCACCAGCACCCCGACGCCTCCGCCCAGGGTGAGCCCGGCGATGCCGACGGTGGCGCAGGAGCCCGCCGCGATGGCTCGGCCCTTCGAGCCGATGGCGTCATACAGGGCGGCGAGGGATGCGCCGACGCCCACCCGCACCGTGTTGTCGGCGGCGAGCTCGACCTGCGCCATCCGTCTGGTGTCGATCACCAGGGATGGTTTCACACCGGTGCCGGGTGCCCCGCCGGCGGAATAGCCGGGGTAGCTATGCCCGCCGGAGCGCAGGGAGATGGGCACGCGGTAGCGCGCGGCGAACCCGATCGCGACCGCGACATCCGATGCGGTCTCTGCCGAGAGCACCGCGAGAGGTCGAGCCGTGTCCCAGCGCGGGTTCTCGGTGAGCCTCACCGTGTCGTAGGTCGCATCGCCCGGCCGGGAGAGGGTGCCGCCGACGCTGCCGGCGAGCGCCGCCCAGTCCGGCGGTCCTCCCGCCGATGCGCTCGGGGAAGGATTCGGAGTCACCGGAGCGCAGCCGGACGCGACGAGGCCGACCCCCGCCAACGCGAAGAGGTGACGTCGAGAGACTGTGCCCATCAACCCATCGTAGGCACGGTCCGGCTCAGGGCAGCAGGATCACCTTGCCGTTGAGCGTGCGGGATTCGGCGAGGGCGAAGGCCGTGCTCACCTGCTCGAGCGGGAAACGCGCGGCGACGTTGGCCTGGATCGTGCCGTCGGCAAGGAGGGAGAACATCTGGGCGAGGTCGGCTTCGAGGTGCCGGCGGAACCGGGCCGGACGGGTCTTGTGTCCCGCCCAGAGGTCGTAGAACATCGCACGGCGTCGGTTGGGCAGCGCGTTCCAGAGCAGCACTCTGCCGAGCGCAGAGGCGAAGGGCTTGAGCAATCCCCCGGAAGCGCCGATGACCCCCACCAGGGCGTAACACACGAGAGCGCCGCCGGGGGCGAGCAGGTCGAAGGAGGCGCGCGCCATCTCGCCGCCGATGTTGTCGAAGACCGCGTCGACTCCCCCGGGGGCCAGTTCGCGCACGCGCTCGGCAAGGCGCGGGTCGGAGTAGTCGACCGGCTCGACCCCGGCCGCTCGAAGGGCATCGTGGTGTCGGGGTGATGCGCCACCGATCACACGGATGCCTTCACGTTGCGCCAGCTGGATCAGGATGCCGCCCACACCGCCGTTCGCGCCGTGCACGAGAATCGTCTGACCCGGCTTCACCCGCGCGCTGCGGTGGAGCATCTGCCAGGCCGTCACTCCGTTGACGACGACGGTCTCGGCATCCTCCGGATCGATCCCGGGCGGCACCACGACGCTGTCGATCGCCGCGACGACCGCGTGGGTCGCCCATCCTCCGGTCTTCGTCATCGTCGCGACGCGCTGCCCGAGCAGCGCCTCGTCCACGCCCTCCCCCAGCTCTGAGACGATGCCGACGATGTCGTAGCCGGGCACGAAGGGGAAGGCCGGTTGCCCGAAATAGCGCCCGCGGCGCATGGACTGCTCCGCGAAAGAGATCCCGGTCGCTTCCACCCTCACGAGAAGTTGGCCACGACCGGGAGATGCCGGCGCGAAGGTCTCGAGCAGCAGGCCGTCCGGCTCCACAATGCCAGGGAGCACCACTCGGATGCCGGTCGAGAGGGGGTTGGGGGTGACATTCATCGTGTTCTCCATTCGTAGGTGATTGACTGCTCAGTCACATTTTTGGGCAAAGATTGACGCGACGAGGATCGCCGAGGGCTCAGGAGGGGTGGCTCATGCCGGCCGTGATGAGCTCAGCCCAGCTCTCCCGCACCTCGGCGAGGTCGGCCTGCACGATGAGGTGACAGAGCTGGCCGTAGGCGAGGAAGCGCTGCACCGCGAGCGGATCCGAACCGGACACCCGGGAGACCTGTCGCACTATCATCGCGATACCCCGCTGCACGGCCTCCCGAATCTCGGGGACATCACACGCCGCCTGGGCATGCACCTGCAGCATGATCAGGTCGCGGTTGCGGATGAGCTCCACGTAGGCCTCCGACATCGCTTCGAGGATGTCGTCGGGCCTCGATGATCCGGACGCCTCCCCGGCGACGAGCAACGCGGACACCACCCGGTCATAACAGTGGTCGGTCGTCGCGACGAACAGGCCGAGCTTGCCGGGGAATAGTCGGAAGACGTAGGCCGGAGACACCCCTGCCGCCGCCGCGATGTCCGCCACCGGCGTTGCGTGATACCCCGCGGGCGAGAAGCCGGAGAGTGCGTGTTCCACGATGCGGGCGCGCTGGTCTTCCGCGGTGGACCGGGGCGCTCCCGCTTGGGACCGGAGGAGTGGAGAGGACATGTGACTGATTGAACACTTACAAGAGGCGAAAGTCAAGCATGGCCGGCTTCACCGGCTCGGGAATCCCTCCGGCGTCTCCTTTGCCGCGCCCAACCCGACCGCTATCGAGAAGTCGCGGGCCCGAGCCACTCCCGCGCTGTCTGCAGTTCTTCTTCCGTCACACCGTGCCCGCCGGCGCGGGTGCGACGATCCACGGTGGCACCCCTTTCACGAAGCTGCCCCTCCAGCCGGGCCACGCTCGGCTGCGGGGCCATCGCATCGTCCTGCCCGTTGAGAAGCAGGGCCGTCAGCCCACTGAGACCCGTGCTGAGCTCTCGGTCTGCATAGGGGTACATTCCGGAGAACGCCACGACTCCCGTCAGCAGCTCGGGATGACGTGTGGCCAGCGCCAGCGCCATATTGGCTCCGTTGGAGAATCCGACGGCGATGAACCGCCGCTCGCCCAGCGAGTAAGTCTCCTGTGCCCGAAGAACGAAGTCGGCGAGGCGATCCGCCTGCACTTCCACGTCGTCCACGTCGAAGACCCCTTCACCCATACGTCGGAACCACCGCGCGTGTGGCCCCTCCACGACGAGTCCCCGGGGGGCGAGCACGGCGGCATCGTCATCGAGCTGCCGGGCGAAATCCGCCATGGACTCCTCGGAGCCTCCGGTGCCATGAAGCGCGAGCAGCACCGCAGACTCCGGGCCGGCGCCCGGAAGGAATACGTGCGGCCGATCGAGAGAGGCGTCGTCCCGTGTCATCGGACTAGGCCTGCGGAGCGGCGAAGGAGGGGTTGTTTTCCTCGGGCACCGTGATCTTGGCAACCGAACGCTCGATCATCTCGCGGGACGGCTCGAGCCACGGCGGCAGCTTGAGACCACGACCGAGTTCGAGAAGGGGCTCATCGATGTCGAAGCCGGGGGTGTCCGTCGCGATCTCGAAGAGAACTCCACCCGGCTCGCGGAAGTAGATCGAGGTGAAGTACTGCCGGTCGAGCACCTGGGTGACCTGGAGGCCGCGGTTCAGCAGCTCATCCCGCCATTGGAGTTGTGCCGCTGCATCCGGAGCGCGGAAGGCGATGTGGTGCACGGTTCCACCCGCGGTCAGCCCGACCGGTGCAGAACTGTCGGCGACGACATCCACGATTCCGCCGGCCGCGCCCTCACCGGCAGCGAAGCGGAATCGACCCGGCGTCTCCGAGAGCAGCTTCAGCCCGAGATCGTGGGTGAGCACGCTGACGGTCCCCGCGGGGTCTGCGACTGTCAGCACCGACGAGTGCTGGCCGCGAATGGCGTATTCGGCTGGTACTGATGCCGAGTCCCACGGATTCCGCGGATCGGCGACAGACGACGCGACGAGGTCGAGCTGAAGCCCGTCGGGGTCGCGCAGCGAGAGCCGCTCCTCATCGGGGCTCACCTCCACCGCCGAGGAATCGATGCCGAGGTCGGAGAAGTGACGCTTCCACCAACCGATGCTGCCCTGCGGCACGGAGAAGGCGGTGGTCGTCGACTGGCCGCTGCCGATGACGCCCTGGGGCACTCCGTTCCAGGGGAAGAAGGTCATCAGGCTCCCCGGGCTTCCGGCGGCGTCACCGTAGTACAGGTGATAGGTCTTCGAGTCGTCGAAGTTGACGGTCTTCTTGACGAGGCGCAGCCCCATGCCCTTGATGTAGAAATCGATGTTCTTCTGGGGATTGCCACCGATAGCGGTGACGTGGTGTAGGCCCGATGTGATTGAGCTCATGGGATGGATTCCTTCCGCCGTGATTTATATATATGCAAACACATAGATCCGGAATCTATTCCCTCACGCCCGCTCCGGGGCGAGGACGATGTCGAACCGGGTGGAGGTCCAGGTGGTGGTCTGCTGAACGGCCGGATTGCGAGCGAGCGTGGGAGCGGTGTTGCTCGGGAAGTCGCGCCCGGACCGGAGGTGTGCTCGTCCCGAACTCTCGTTGCGCTCCATCGCTGCCTCCAGAGGCCGCAAGCCTACGTTCAGGAGTCGGGCGGAGCAGCGGGACGGATCAGATTACGAGCTTCCGGTTCCGGTGATATCTTCCCGGGGTCTGAGACTGCACTCCAGGGCGGGACCTTCGCCCCTGGCGATTGTCTGACGGGCATTGTTGGATGGGAGTCACCATTCCCATCAAGGCAGAACGGAACATCACCATGAGCACCCAGAACGGCACGGAACCACCGGAAGAACCCTTCGCCGAGAAGCTGCGGGTGAAGGGCGAGGCGATGGTCGCCAAGGTCAGGGAGCTGCTCCACGAGGGCAACGTGCGGCGGATTACCGTGAAAGACGGCGCGGGTCACACCGTGATGGAGATTCCAGTGAACGCGGGGGTGGTCGCCGCCGTAGTCGCGCCGGTGCTCGTGGCGGTCGCCGCCATCGCGGCCCTCGCCAGCGACTGGGAGATCGAGGTCTACCGGTCGACCGTCTAGTCCGTCGGTGTCTTGAAAGCACGCCTCGCGAGGAAAACCCCGCTATCACAGTGGGGGGCATTCGTCGGGCGCAACCGGTGGCAGGTGAACCCACGTTCGCGTAACCGCTCTTCACGATGTGGGCAAACAATCGCATTTCGGCCGAGTTGATCACGCGCGCTCGAGAAAGGCGATCACCGCCAACACCCGCCGATGGTCGGTCTGCTCACCGTCAGCAAATCCAAGCTTCTGAAGTACGTGGTGAACGTGCTTTTCGACGGTGCCCTCCGACACATGCAGGGCCTGGCCGATCCCCAGGTTCGAGCGGCCCTGTGCCATCAACGACAGAACATCGCGCTCGCGACTGGTCAGTTCGAGGAGGGGGTCGACTGTGCGGCGGGCAATAAGCAGCTCCTGCACGAGCTGCGGGTCGATTACCGACTCCCCCGCTGCGACGCGCTCCAATGCGAGCACGAACTCGTCGACGTCAGACACCCGTTGCTTGAGCAGATAACCGATGCCTGATCCGCCGGTGAGCAGCGTGATCGCGTGGTCCACCTCGACGTAGGAGGAGAGCACCATGATTCCTACGGAGGGCAAAGCCCGCCGGATGGCCTGGGCAACTCGCAGCCCCTCGAGGGTGTGGGTCGGAGGCATCCGGATGTCGATGATCAGCAACTCAGGCCCGTGTTCGATGGCGGCCTCGAGCAAGCTCTCTGCATCCCCGAATTGCTCGACCACTTCGAAACCCGCGCTTGTGAGCAGGCTCGCCAGCCCTGCACGAAGCAAGACGTCGTCGTCGGCGATGATCACTCGGGTTCCGCGTCCACGGCCGGCGCTTTCACTACTCGACATTCGACCAGTTTGGGGGTCAACTTGGTTCGAAACAATACGCTGTCACTGGAGCAGTCATTGAAGAGGAGCGACCGATGGCGCAGGCCTCAGCCGAAATTCTCGAGTCAGAACTGGGTGCCCTGCGAGCCGCAGCAGGGTTGGTTGCTCACGGAGCATCGCCACGAGTGGTGCTGGAGACGGTAGCTCGCCACGTGTCCTCCGCGATACCCGCCAATTTTCTTGAGATCTTGCAGTTCACCTCTGGCGCGCACCCGGAGGTTGTGGCGGCCTGGGGCGAAGCGGATGACACGCTCATCGACCTCAACCGGTGGGCCTTGGCCGACGACGAGTTAGCCCAGGTCATTGTCGAAACCGCAGCTCCCACGCGGGTCGAGAGCGTCGTCTTTGACGCCAGTTCCCAGGTCACGCGACATCGATTCGCCATTGCAAGTTCTGTCGGAGTACCCATTGCTGTGGACGACGCGGTGTGGGGCGCGATTCTGGTGCACTCCACTAGTGGGCAAGCTCTTCCGGCCGGCACCGAATCCCGGCTTGTCGCCTTCACCGATCTGATCTCTTCGGTGATCTCGAACTCTCGTGCCCGGGCGGCGTTCGAAGAACTTGCGGCAGAACAGACGGCTCTGTTCCGGGTCGCCGAACTCGTAGCCAGGGGCACCCCACCCGACCATATTTTTGCCACGATCGCCGAGGAACTCGGTCGGTTGATTGACGTCGAGGGCGCGAAGATGGCGCGATTCGAGCCCGACGACATGGCGACCTTCGTGGCCAGCTGGGGAGTATTGGGCGGAAACATCCCCGTGGGCGCGCGCCTGAGTACCCGCGGCACTAGCGTCACGTGTCAGGTGCGCGAGACCGGCAGCCCGGCTCGGGTAGACGACTACACACGAGTGGACGGCGAAATCGCTGAAGTGCAGCGGGGGGCTGGAATGAGCTCGGCTGTCGGCGCACCGATTACCGTGGACGGCGTGCTGTGGGGCGCGCTGATTGTCGGATCCGGTAGGCCGCAGCCATTACCCGCCGATACTGGAGAGCGAATGGTGCGGTTCGCAGACCTGATTGCGATCGCACTCGCGAATCTTCAGAGTCGACTCGAGCTGATCGAGTCTCGCGCGCGAATCGTGAAGACCGCCGACGAGGTGCGTCATCGTTTCGAGCGGGACCTGCACGACGGTATCCAGCAACGACTCATCACCGCCGCGGTGAATCTCAGCTCGGTCGGAACCTCACTGCCGTCAGGGCTTGCGCAGCGTGACGACATCGTCGGCGTCACCGAGCAGCTGAACGATGTTCTGGAGCAACTTCGCGAGCTATCGCGAGGGCTCCACCCCGCGATCCTCTCCGATGGTGGCCTCCCGCCGGCCCTCCGCTCTCTCGCGCGTCATACCGGCACTCCTACCGAAGTCGATTTGGGTTTCGTGCCACGCTTGCCCAGCGCTATCGAGGTGGCTGCCTACTACGTCGTGTCCGAAGCTCTTGCCAACACGAGCAAGCACGGTGGGGATGCGAAAGTTCGCGTGGGCGCGGACTATCGCGACGGCATCTTGATTGTGGATGTCACTGACGACGGTATCGGCGGAGCCGATCCGTCGCGCGGCTCGGGTCTCACCGGCCTGCGCGACAGGGTTGATGCCCTTGGTGGGTCGCTGACCGTGCACAGCATCGACGGAAGTGGAACGACAATCAGCGCACGTTTTCCGTGCGTCGTCACCTAGCCCCCTGCTAGCAGGGGGCACTGCTACCTGCGACCGTGAAACAAGATAGGCGGCTGGCATGGGTTTTCCAGCGGCCCATGCGGCCGAAACTGGCAGGACTGAACCGTCCGCAGGTGCGCAGTCCTCCCGGATTCGAGCACCCCATCCGTGAGGAGAACCACGAAATGAGCATCACGCAACCGTCTAGCAAGCCAACAGTCGTACTCGTTCACGGGGCGTTTGCCGAATCATCCAGCTGGGAAGGCGTGATCTCTGGCCTGCTGGCAGACGGATATCCCGCCATCGCGGTGGCCAACCCCCTTCGAGGTGTCACATTCGACTCGGAATACCTCCGCTCGTTGCTGAAGGATGTCTCTGGCGACATCGTGCTCGTCGGACACTCGTACGGCGGCACGATCATCAGCGGCGGCGGCACCGACAACCCGAACGTGAAAGCGCTCGTCTTCGTGGGTGCATTCGCCCCCGTCGCCGGCGAGACGCCCGGTGACCTCGCGGGCAGGATGCCTGGCTCGACACTCGGGGACACCCTCACCACCGTTGAGGTACCCGGCGGAACGGACCTGTACATCATGCAGGAGAAGTACCACTCCCAGTTCGCGGCGGATTCCTCGGCTGAAGTTGCCGGCGTGATGGCTGTGACGCAGCGCCCCATCCTTCAGTCCGCCTTCGGTGAAGCATCAGGCGAGCCCGCCTGGAAGACGGTCCCTTCGTGGTTCCTGTTCGGCGCCGAAGACCGCAACATCCCTGTGGCAATGCATCGATTCATGGCCGAGCGTGCAGGTTCCCGCAAGACGGTGGAGCTCGTGGGCGGCTCGCACACGGTCGGCATTCCTGAAGCCGGTCAGGTCGTCGACCTGATCAAGCAAGCCGCCGCAGCGACGTCGCAGGCTTAGACGGGCGACCGGGCCGGCCGAGCAGAAGAAAAGACCGTGGAGATAACGCGAGTGGCAAATTCGGCAGACAAGCCATATTCGACGGCGGTGATAGCGGGAGGACGGTTCGTGTTCGTCTCCGGCCAGATCTCCACTCGCGATGGGCAGCTCGTCGGCGGGAGCATCGGTGTGCAGACCGAGGTGGCGCTCGAGAATCTGGCACACGTGCTCGAGTCTGCGGGGGCCACCCTCGACGATGTCACGCGATGCGGTGTCTTCATCGCCGACCTGAACGACCTGCCCGAGTTCAACGTCGCTTATCGGCGCGCCTTCGGCTCACGACTACCCGCACGCACAGCGGTCGGCGCCAACCTGCCCGGCTACGGAATCGAGATCGACTGCATCGCGGTCATCCCAGAACTAGAGAAGAAGTGACGATCATGGATGACACGTCCGCAGACCCGCACGACGCACTCGCGGGCACCCTCAAGCGCACCGAGGTGCAGCACCACTCGTCGTCCATTCCGGGCAGGGAGATCGTGCAGGTTCTGACCGAGATCCCCGTCGGGGTGCAATCGGGATGGCACACTCACCCCGGTGAGGAAGTCGGATACATCGTCGAAGGAACCGTGGAGATGAAGATCGCCCACTCACCGACGCTCGAACTGCACGCCGGTGACGGATTTCTCATCCCGCCAGATACCCCTCACAACGCACTCGATCTCGGGCCAGGAACCGGTCACATGCTCTCGACGTACGTCGTGAAGATTGGTGAACCCATCGCCTCGTTCGTCGAGTCGCCCGAGAACTAGGGGCGGAAAGATGGGTGTGTTCGAGGATGCTTCGCGGCTCAGTGTGAGGACCGACACGCTGAACATCGAATACTTCGATCTGGGACCGCGCGACGCCGACGCAGTGATTCTGCTGCACGGCTTTCCGTACGACGTTCACAGCTTCGGCGAGGTGGCGCCCCTTCTCGTCGAAGCTGGTCGGCGGGTGATCGTGCCGTACCTTCGCGGGCATGGGGGCACGGTGGCCCTCGACGATGCCGGGCGCTCGGGCCAGCAGGCCGCGATCGGCGCCGACCTTGTCGAGTTCATGACAGCCATCGATGTGGAACGAGCCGCCTTCGCCGGGTTTGACTGGGGAGCGAGAGCCGGATGCGTCGCCGCAGCTCTCTGGCCAGAGCGATGCACGGGGCTCGTTTCGGTGAGCGGGTACCTGATCCAAGACATTGCCGCATCGGTCAGGCCGATCGATCCGCACATCGAGGCGGGTCTCTGGTACTTCTATTATTTCGCCACCGAGCGGGGTCGGGCAGGTCTCGAGGAGAACCGCCAAGAGATTGCGAGAGTGATCTGGACGAGAAATTCTCCTCGCTGGTCGTTCACCGACGAGGAGCTGGCCAGGGCCGCCCGGGCTTTCGATAATGCTGACTATGTGGAGGTGGTCATTCACTCCTATCGGCATCGTCTCGGGCTGGCGCCTGGCCACCCCCGCTATGCAGACCTCGAGCTTCGGCTGAGCGAACTGCCATCGATCGCGGTTCCGGTAATCACGCTGGATGGCTCGGCAGACGGCAATTTTCCGGCAACCGACGGGTCCGGCTACGCGAAACACCTGGCGGGATCGCACATCCACCACGTCGTTGCCGACGCAGGGCACAACCTCGCTCAGGAAAAACCGCAGGCATTCGTCGATGCGGTACTCGAACTTGATCGGATGGGCGAGAGGCCATCGTGACGCGAAGTCTTCCCGAAGCACGCGTTCAACGAATCCCGTTGAACACGTTTGCGATTTCGTTCGGCCTGGCCGGACTCGCAGCAGTGTGGTCTATCGCATCGACCGCGCTGTCCTGGCACCCCGCACTCGCGGAGGTGGTTTGGGCGATCGCGGCGGGTGCCTGGGTGTGGTTGATTGTCGCCCACACCGTTCGGGGTGTGCGAAGTCGCGCGACGCTGCTGTCTCAGCTGAAGCATCCCGCTCAGGGTCCGATCGCTTCGATCATGCCAGCCGCAGGAATGCTGCTTGGTGCCCACCTTCACGCCTTCTGGCCAGCGGGCGGAACCGTGCTCGTCGCACTCTCAATCGTCGCCGCTGCACTCTTCGCCGGATGGCTGTTGTCGTTCTGGATCTCCAGCCCTCTCGCGCCGGAGTCAGTACACGGCGCCTATCTCCTGCCCACGGCGGGGTCGAGCCTGATCGCCGCAAGCGCATCGTTCAAGGTAGGGCTCATCGATCTTTCGATGGGTGCCTTCGCTGTTGGCATGTTTTTCTCGGTCGTGATCATCGCAGTGCTGCTGGCGCGGCTGACCTTTCTGACTCCTTTGCCCGGCGCGCTCGCGCCGACCATGGCGATCATGCTCGCACCGCCAGCGGTGGGCGGAACCGCGTGGTTCACCATGCAAGGTCTCATGGCCGATGCGGTATCGATGAGCCTGCTCGGCGTCCTTATTCTCATGATTCTGATCCAGCTGTTTCTCATCGGTGTCTACCGAAAGTTGACTTTCACGCTCGGGTTCTGGTCGTTCACCTTTCCTGTTGCGGCCACCGCTGCTTACTGCATCGAGTGGTTCTCACTCGTTCAATTCTCGGGTTGGCAGGCCGCAACAGTCGTCGCGGTGATTGCCTGCACCGCGCTGGTTGTCGCGGTCGCGGTGCGCTCAGTGATGCTCATCACCCGTAGGCCAGCCGGCGGACGTGCGGCCGAGGCATCGCTGAGAAATGCCGACAACTCTGTCGAACCCTGACCCTCAACGAACACATCAAGGAGACAAGATGCCCACGCCAAGCGAACTGCTTCACGCCAATCTGCACGAAATTTTCGGGGAACGAAATCGCGAGAGGCGACGCGCAGCAATCGAGAGGTTTTATGCAGAAGACGTCACTTTCAGCGACCCTGAGGGCATTCATACGGGATGGGATGCGGTCGACAACGCCGCCGAAGCACTCCTCGCTGGAGCGCCCGCCGAGTTCTCATTCGAAGATGCCGGACCTAGATATCTCGGCGGAGAGACGGCGGCACTCGCGTGGACCTTCGGCCCGCCCGGTTCGCCTGTTGCTCGAGGGCTCGACATCCTGACAATCCGGGACGGGCAGGTTGCCGGCATCCAGACGATTCTTGCTGGGCCGGCGGGCTAGGAGCGGGAGGCCCGGATCGACGAAACTGCGCGTGCAGGATTTCTGGCTCTGCGGCGCGACCGAGTCCGCGAGAGTCGCGGGCGAGACTTGGTTGTGTTGTGGGCAACCGCGCGACTGCGGAAAAGAAAATAGCGCTCAGACCAGAATTTCTATTGGCGGAACCGGTGGGATTTGAACCCACGGTGGGCTCTCACCCACACAACTTTTCGAGAGTTGCACCTTCGGCCGCTCGGACACGGTTCCGCAGATGATCCTAGTACACCCGCTTGATCGGTCACGGATCACCTCCCCTAAAGTGGAACCGTGACCGCGTTTTCCTGGATCGTGACCGGCGTCGCGGTTGCCGCCCTGGTGGTCATCGCCGTCGTCGTGCGGCATCTCGCGGTGCGCCGGCAGCGCGCCGGCGCCGATCGGCTTGCCCGCACCCTGCACCTGAACGCCCGGTGGTGGAAAGAGCAGCGGGCGAAGGGCGGCGAGTTGCTCTACGTCGCGATCGGCGACTCGGCCGCGCAGGGGGTCGGCGCGAGCCAACCGGGGCGCAGCTACGTCGGACTGATCGCCCGGCATCTGCGGGAGCGCACCGGGCGCTCGGTGCGCGTCGTGAATCTGAGCATCTCCGGCGCCCGGCTGCGCGAGGCGATCGCCGTGCAACTGGCCCCGCTGCGACGACTCTCGCCCGACGTCGTGACGGTCGCGGTCGGTGCCAACGACATGCCGGCCTTCGATCGGGACCGCTTCACCCGCGAGCTCACCGAGATCTTCGCCTCCCTGCCCGTCGGCTCGATCGTCGCCGAAGTGCCCTCGTTCTACCTGGGATCAGCGGAACGCAATGTGCGGGTGGCGAATGCCGTTGTGCACCGTCTCGCCGAGGAACACGGATTCCCCGTTGCGCCCCTGTATGCCCGCACCCGCAGACAGGGGGCGGCGCTGTACGCCCTCAACCGGGTGGCGGCCGACTTCTTCCACCCGAACGATCGCGGCTACCGGGTGTGGGCATCCGCGTTCCTCCCCCTCATCGACGAGATCGACCTGTCCACCGAGCGCGACGGTGCCGACGCCGGTGACGGCGGCCTCGCTTAGGCTGTCGATCATGGCACGAGTCCAGTCCACTTTCCGTTGCACCGAGTGTGGTTGGACCACCCCGAAATGGGCCGGCCGCTGCGCCGAATGCCAGGCCTGGGGCACCATCGTGGATGCGGCGGACTCGCCTCCCCCGCTGGGCGGTCGACTGCGAGCCGTCACCCTCACTGAGGATCGCACCGCGAAATCCATCGTCGCGATCAGCGCCGACGAGGTGGCGCATTGGCCGAGCGGCATCGCCGAATTCGACCGGGTGCTCGGCGGCGGAATCGTGCCGGGTGCCACCATCCTGCTGAGCGGGGAGCCGGGGGTCGGCAAGTCCACCCTGCTTCTCGAAGTCGCCTCCAAGGCTGCCGCGAACGGCATGCGCGTGCTCTACGTGACCGCCGAGGAGTCCGTGAGCCAGGTGCGCCTGCGTGCCCAGCGCACCGGCGCACTGCAGCCGCTGCTCTTCCTCGCCGCAGAGGTCGATCTCGCCACCGTGCTCGGCCAGATCGACCAGGTGAAGCCCGACCTGCTCATCGTCGACTCGGTGCAGACGGTGTCGTCGTCGCTGGTCGATGGACTCGCCGGCGGCCCGTCCCAGGTGCGCGAGGTGGCGGCCACTCTCATCCGCGTGTCGAAGGACCGCAACCTGCCGGTGCTGCTCGTTGGTCACGTCACGAAAGACGGCTCGATCGCCGGTCCCCGACTGCTCGAGCACCTGGTGGATGTCGTGTGCCAGTTCGAGGGCGACCGGCAGACCTCGCTGCGCTTCATCCGGGCCCACAAGAACCGCTTCGGACCGACGGACGAGGTGGGCTGCTTCGAGATGACCGGGGACGGTATCGCCGAAGTCGCAGACCCGAGCGGGCTGTTCCTCTCCCGCGGAAAGGTCGCCGTCAGCGGCACCTGTGTGACGGTCGCGGTGGAGGGGCGCCGCGCCCTGCCCGTGGAAGTGCAGGCGTTGATCGTCAAGTCCAGTGCTCCCAATCCCCGGCGGGTGACGAACGGAGTGGACTCCTCGCGGGTCGCGATGCTTCTCGCGGTGCTCGAGCGTCGAGCCGCTCTCAAACTCAGCGAGTGCGATGTCTATGTGTCGACAGTGGGCGGCATCAAGCTCACCGAGCCGGGGGCGGACCTCGCTATCGCGCTGGCGATCGCCAGCGCTCACAGCGGCATCGCACTGCCGGCATCGCTCGCCGCCATCGGGGAGATCAGCCTCGCCGGCGAGATCCGCGCCGTGTCGCAAGCCAAGCAGCGCGTGGCCGAGGCGCGTCGGCTGGGCTACACGACGGTGATCGATGCGGACCACGGTCTGCTCCGCGAGGCCATGCGAAAGGCCTTCGCGGCCGCACCAACCCAGCAGGCGGACGTTCCCGCGTTCTGACGCTAGCTCGCCGTCGCCGCGGCGAGCGATGCTATCTGCGCCGGTCCGATGCGGCAGCAGCCGCCGACTGCCCCGGCGCCGAGTGCGATCCATTCCTGCACCAGGGATCCGGAAAGCCCTGGCTCCCCCGTCCAACGACGCCCGACAGCGTCCCAGTCCTCGCCCGAGTTCGGATACACGATCACCGGAACCGATGTCATTCGCCGTGCGGCCACAATCGCAGCGGCGACATCGCGCGGATGGGTGCAATTGACGCCGACGGCGATCACCTCTTCGATGTCGGAGGCGATCTCGAAGGCCCTCTCGAGGGACTCCCCGGAGCGCAGCAGACCAGCCGCCGACGTGACCGAGATCCAGGCGGGCATCCCGGTGCCATCGATCTCGCTCACGATCGCCTCGACCTCGGCGAGCGACGGGATGGTCTCGACCGCGAGCACGTCGGCCCGGGTGTCGATCAGCACCTGCAGCCGGCGGCGATGCCACTGGCGCAACTCGCCGACGGTGAGTCCGTAGTCTCCGCGGTACTCCGATCCGTCCGCGCGGGAGGCACCGAAGGGCCCGACCGAGGCCGCGACCCAGCCATCCGGACGGATCTCGTCGCGCGCCTGCGAAGCCAGTGACACGCTGAGGCGAAGCAGGTCGTCCACCGCGCCGGCATCGCGCCCGGTTGAAGCGAGTGCGTCGTGGCTCACCTGGTAGGAGGCGGAGATGGCGACATCCGCTCCGGCTCGGAAGTACTCCCGGTGAGCGTCGAGAACCGCGCCCGGATTCTCGAGCAACAGCCGTGCGGACCACAGTGACGACGAGAGATCGTGCCCGCGCGTCTCGAGCTGGGTACCGAGTCCGCCGTCGAGCAGGACACCGCCGAGACGGAGCGCAGCCCCGATCGATCCGGGGGCTGCCGGGCGGATGGACATCCCGTCAGCCTAGGTGACTGCCGAACACACTCAGTTGAGCAGGAACTGCACGGTGGACTTGGAGCTGAGCGCCCCGACCTTCACGCCGAGGTGGTAGCTCGCACCACCGGCGGTCACCGGGGGACGACTCGCGTCACAGGTGGTCTTGGACGAGCGGGTGCGGTCCCAGGCGATCGGCGGGGTGGGCACGACCTCGCCTGGTTTCAACGTGACGGGGGTGTCGACGGGCGCCGTCTGGCAGTCCTTCGAGTCCCAGATGGTCTCGGAGCCGCTGGTGATGATGAGCTCCTGCTGGGTCGAGCCGAGGTTGATCGTGCAGGCGACGCTGCCCGTGTTGGTGATCGACATGCTGATCTGCGGCTGTTCGGTGGACGCGTAGGTGGTCTTGTCGGTCACTGCCACGAGCTTTACCTTGGCCGGCACGCACGGGGCCCCGGCGGCGGGAGCGGACGCTGCGGCGCTCGGCGTCCCGGACGGGGATGCGCCGGGCTTCGCCGAGTTGGACGGGCTCGGGCTTCCCGCTCCCGGGCGCACCACGATCAGGATGATGATCACGATCACTGCGAGCGCGCCGAGACCGAGGATCAGGCGGCGACGCCAGTACACCTTCGGTGGCTGCGGGCCGACAGGAGTTCGAAACGTCGACATGGGCTAAGGGTAGCCAGCGCGCGCCCATTTGCCCGGCATTTGCGGGGGCGTGTGACCGGCTCGCAGCACTCTAGAAGAAGCGATGACCGCAGCCGCCGTGGCCGCCCCCACCATGCCCGTCATGCCCGCCGTGGTGGCCATCGTCTCCACCACCGTGGCCTCCACCCTTGGTCGGCAGATCGAGGCCGAGGATGACCGGGTCATGGTCACTCGACCGGTACGCACTCACCTCGTAGAGGTTCGTCACATTGGCGTTGAAGCGGCTGTATTCCAGGCCGACGGACTCGACGGAGTTGATGTTCCAGACATCCGCACCGGACACGGCTCGATCGGCCGCACGCGACGCGAAGACGTGGTCGAGCGAGCCGACCATGCCATCGAAGGCATACGTCTGCTTGCCCGTCTTCGTCACCTGATCGACATAGCCGGCGGCCGCGAGCGTGAGGATCGGATCCTCCTGCTCGTAGGAGTTGAAGTCACCGACCAACAGCACCTTGTCGGTCTTCGCCGCCTTCTTCTGCTGCTCGGCGAAGGCGATGAGCTCCTGCGCCTGCCGGGTGCGGTCGCCGTTGTAGGCACCCTGGCCGGCATCCACATTGTCCCCGGTGGTTGCGCCCGGGCTCTTTGATTTGAAGTGATTGGCGATGATCAGGAAGGTCGATCCCTTCTTGCCCCGCACCGGCTGGAAGGCCTGGGCCAGCGGCTCACGCGCGTTGGCGAACGCCGGCGATCCGATCAAGATCGAGGATGACCCGACCGGCTTGGCCGCAGCCGTGCGGTAGATGAACGCGGTGCGGATGACGTCCTCATCGGCCGCCGCGGGAACCGTCGCGGGCGAGGGAACGTAGCCCCAGATCTTGCCTTTCGCGTTCAGGGCCGTTACGAGAGTCGCGACCGCGGCATCCCGGTCCTGCCCGAGCTTCGCGGAATTCTCGATCTCTTCGAGCGAGACGATATCCGCGCCGAGCGCTCCGATCGCCGTGACGATCTTGGCTTGCTGGCGTTGGAAGCTGGCCTCGTTAGCCGCGCCGCGCACGCCGCAGCCCGGAGCGTCGCTGTTGTTGACTGTCGTGGGCACGCCCTCGCGGTCGGTGTAGTAGGTGCATCCGACACGCTTCTCCCCCGTGGTGGGGAAGTAGTTGAGCACGTTGAACGTGGCCACCTTCAGGGTGCCGCCGACCTTCTTCGGCGCGGTCGTGCGCGTGTTTGCGAAGACTGCCGGTTGCACAGCGGCGGCGTCGGCGGGAGTCAGTTCGGCCGTCGGCTGCAGCTTCCACAGGCTGTTGCGGAAGTCGAGGATCACCGGCCGCGTGAAGGTGACTGGTGCGCCGATCCGCAGGGGGGAGGCGAGGCTCAGCCACGGGAGTGGCTTGCCGGTGTTCGCCGCGGAGAGGAAATTCGTGCTCGCCCCGTCATCGAGAGTCACGCTGATGGCCGCATTCTTGGCCATCGCGGCGAGGTAGCCGGCCGTGCCCACCGGAGCAACGGCGGTGGGCTGCAGCAGGGGGCTCGTGTCGTGAGCCAGTTCGATCTCGCCGTACTGGTTCGTGGAGTAATTGTCCGTCACGGTGTAGGCGCCCTGCGGTGCAACGAGCATTCCCTCGAGCGACTCGCGCTGGGCATCCGTGGCCGGAAAGCCGACGGTGGTCGGCACCGGTGCGACGATCCCGGACTTGTCGAGTTCGGTGAGCCCGGCGGCGGATGCCACGGAGAGCTCGGTGAGGTGGCTGAACTCGCTCACCGCCCCGGTGACCTTCACGTGGTCACCGATCTCGACGCTGGCGACCGTGCTCGGGGAGTAGACGAAGATGCCGTCGGATGCGGTGTGGGTGTCGAGGTCGAGCGCTCCCCCGGTGCCGGCGGTCTGCAGGTAGAAGCCGTTGAACCCGCCGGTGGGGTAGGCGGCGGTCACGACGCCGGTGGTCTCGACGGTCTTGCCGACCTGGGGACTGACGTCCGTCGTGCCCTGGATCTCGGCGATCGACAGCGCGACGGGCGGATCAGTGGGACCGCCCGGGTCGCTCGGCCCGCCAGCCTTCGGCGTGATCGTCGCCGTGAGCGTGAAGTCGCTGGCATTGCTGTCGGAGTCGGCGAACGCCGTGCGCACGAGCGACTTCACGTCCGTATTGCCGGCCGGAGCTGCGGCATCCGCCGTCTCGAAGGTGTTGGAGGTGCCGTATCCGAGCAGATCGACCACAGCGGGGTTGCCGGTGATCGAGCCCGCCGGCAGCGTGAGGGCAGAGGCCGAGTTGGAGAGGATGATCGTGCCGGCCGAGCCGCTCGGATTGAGAGTGCCGACCACATCCGGGGTCGGCAGCGGCGCGCCATTCACGCCGTTGCTGCCGCCCTGCACGAGGAAGTACGCGGAGGGCGCTATCGACCCCGACAGCGCGACGACACCGGATGCCGCACCCGTGCTGGTCGCGGGGCGATACTGCAGGGACCATTCGGCGAGGCTCACGCTGGAGGCACCGGGGTTATAGAGCTCGATGAACTTGTTGGAGTATGCCGCTCCAGCGCTGCCCCCACTGAGGTAGACCTCGTTGATCACCACGCCGGTGCCGGCGGTGTTCGCCTGGCTCGGCAGCGCCGCGAGCGGAGCCACCACGAGGGCGGTCACCGCCAGGAATCCGATTCCGATCCGTCGCACGAATCTTGAATATGCGGTCATCATTGCCCTCCCCGAGTGAACACAGCTGCGTGATCAGCGCACGCGTATCCCAGCCAACGGTCCTCGGGTGGCCGTAGGAGGGCGTGAAAGCGAACGCTCGGTAAAGACTAAGTGACGACCCTCATTCGGGGGTAGACCCTAGATTCTCTTGATCATCCTGGTGTTGCCGAGGGTGTTGGGTTTCACCCGGGCGAGGTCGAGGAACTCGGCGACGCCCTCGTCGGGCGAGCGAACGAGCTCGAGGTACACCGCCGGATCGATCGGCTCCTCCGTCATCGGTTCGAATCCGTGCCGGGTGAAGAACGGCACCTCGAACGTGAGGCAGAACAGGCGGGTGAGGCCCAGGTCGCGGGCATCCGCCTCCAGCTGCCCCATGAGGGCGTGGCCGACACCGCGGTGAAGCCACTCGTCGATGACGGCGAGAGTGCGCACCTCGGCGAGGTCCTGCCAGATCACGTGCAGGGCACCACAGCCGATGACGTTGCCGGTCTCGTCTTCCGCGATGCGGAACTCCTGGATCGCCTCGTAGAAGACGACGGAATCCTTACCGAGCAGGATGCGACGCTGCACGAGCGGTTCGACGAGAGCCTGGATGAACGGCACGTCACTGGTGCGGGCTGCTCGCACAGAAAAGGTCATCCGTAGAGCTTAAACGCCGAATGAGCCTGCCGAGATCTCGACAGGCTCATTCGTCAGCAGTGCTTAGGCTTCCAGCGCCGCGATCTCCGCTTCGAGCGAATCGCGACCCGGCTGGCGGCCGGTCGTGAAGACGAACTCGTCGTTGACGTAATCGACGTGCACGTGGTCTCCCGCGTTCAGGTCGCCGGTGAGGATGCGCTCGGAGAGCTGGTCCTCGACCTCGTGCTGGATGGCACGGCGCAACGGCCGGGCGCCGAGCGAGGGGTCGAACCCGACCTTGATCAGGTGCTCCTTGGCGGGCACGGTGATCTCCACGGTCATGTCGCGGTCCAGCAGGCGGTCGGAAAGACGCTTGATGAACAGATCCACGATCTGCAGGAGCTCGTCCTTGCTGAGCTGCGGGAAGACGATCGTCTCGTCGACTCGGTTGAGGAACTCCGGCTTGAAGTTCTTCTTCAGCTCCTCGACCACCTTGCCGCGCATCCGGTCGTAGCCGGTTGCGGTGTCGGTGGAGGAGGTGAACCCGAGGGGGGTGCCGGAGATGTCCTTCGTGCCGAGGTTGGTGGTCATGATGATCACCGTGTTCTTGAAGTCGACGACGCGACCCTGGCCATCCGTCAGGCGTCCCTCTTCCAGGATCTGGAGGAGCGAGTTGAAGATGTCGGGGTGGGCCTTCTCGATCTCATCGAACAACACCACGGAGAACGGCTTGCGGCGCACCTTCTCGGTGAGCTGCCCACCCTCTTCGAAGCCGACGAACCCGGGAGGCGCACCGAACAGTCGCGAGACCGTGTGCTTCTCGCCGTACTCCGACATGTCGAGGGAGATCAGGGCGTTCTCATCATCGAAGAGGAACTCGGCAAGCGCCTTCGCGAGCTCCGTCTTACCGACACCGGTCGGACCGGCGAAGATGAACGAGCCGCTCGGACGCTTCGGGTCCTTGAGTCCGGCACGGGTGCGTCGGATGGTCTTGGACAGGGCCGAAATGGCCTCCTCCTGGCCGATGACGCGCTGGTGAAGCGCCTTCTCCATGAAGACGAGACGACTGGTCTCCTCTTCGGTGAGCTTGAAGACCGGGATGCCGGTGGCCGCGGCGAGGACTTCGGCGATCACGCCTTCATCGACGGTGCCAGTCGAGCCGGCCTCTCCGCTCTTCCACTGCTTCTCGAGACGCAGTCGCTCGCCGAGGAGCTTCTTCTCCTCGTCACGGAGAGACGCGGCCTTCTCGAAGTCCTGATCTTCGATGGCGCCTTCCTTGAAGCCACGGACCACGGCGATCTTGTCGTCGAACTCGCGAAGCTCCGGCGGGGCCGAGAGGATCGAGAGACGTAGGCGTGCGCCCGCCTCATCGATCAGGTCGATCGCCTTGTCGGGGAGGAAACGGTCGGCTACGTAGCGGTCGGCCAGGTTCGCGGCGGCGACGATGGCGCCATCCGTGATCGACACCTTGTGGAACGACTCGTACTTGTCGCGAAGCCCCTTGAGGATGTTGATGGTGTGGGCGAGGGAGGGCTCGTGCACCTGCACGGGCTGGAAGCGACGCTCGAGAGCGGCATCCTTCTCGAAGTGCTTGCGGTACTCATCGAGAGTGGTGGCACCGATGGTCTGGAGCTCACCGCGCGCGAGGAGCGGCTTGAGGATGGATGCGGCGTCGATGGCGCCCTCTGCGGCACCGGCCCCGACGAGGGTGTGGATCTCGTCGATGAAGGTGATGATGTCGCCGCGGGTGCGGATCTCCTTGGTGACCTTCTTCAGGCGCTCCTCGAAGTCACCGCGGTAGCGGCTTCCGGCGATGAGCGAGCCGAGGTCGAGTGTGTAGAGCTGCTTGTCTTTGAGGGTCTCCGGCACGTCGCCGCGAACGATCGCCTGGGCGAGGCCCTCGACGACGGCGGTCTTGCCGACGCCGGGCTCACCGATCAGCACGGGGTTGTTCTTGGAGCGACGGGACAGGATCTGCATGACCCGCTCCATCTCCTTCTCGCGCCCGATGACCGGGTCGAGCTTGCCGTCGCGCGCTGCCTGAGTGAGGTTGCGCCCGAACTGGTCGAGGATCTGGCTTCCGCCCTGGGCCGCGGCCTGGGTCTCGCCGCCGACAGCGACCTGCTCCTTGCCCTGGTAGCCGCTGAGCAACTGGATGACCTGCTGGCGCACCCGGTTGAGGTCGGCGCCGAGCTTCACGAGCACCTGGGCCGCAACACCCTCTCCCTCGCGGATGAGACCGAGCAGGATGTGCTCGGTGCCGATGTAGTTGTGACCGAGCTGCAGCGCTTCGCGCAGGCTCAGCTCGAGAACCTTCTTCGCACGCGGCGTGAAGGGGATGTGGCCGGTCGGCTGCTGCTGACCCTGGCCGATGATGTCCTGGACCTGCTCGCGCACGGCGTCCAGGGAGATGTTGAGCGACTCGAGCGCCTTGGCAGCGACGCCCTCACCCTCGTGGATGAGACCGAGCAGGATGTGCTCGGTGCCGATGTAGTTGTGGTTCAGCATCTTGGCTTCTTCTTGCGCCAAAACGACGACCCGGCGGGCTCGGTCTGTGAAACGTTCGAACATGGTTTACTCCTCTGGCACCGATGCAGGTGTGGCGCCGTTATAGAGAGAGTAACCAGCAGACCCTGCGTTTACTGCCTCTGTTCGCCCTAGGCGTGACGGCATCTATCGAAGATCGCACCGGCCGGCTCCTGAACCATCGGGGAGGGTGACACCGGCGGCTCGCAGAGCGGCGGCAAAGGCGGTATCGCCGTCCTGAACTGTAGAGCCAAATGGGCAGGGGCCGAAGAAGACGGCACCCTGGGACACCGTCGAGTCTGGATTCGCGAGGTAGCTGAACTGCAAGTTCGGAAGCCCGGAGGCGATCGCCAATCGCGCTGCGCCGACGATCTGTGGCCAGTCGGTCGATGCCGTGATACTGCCGGGCGCCGACCCGATCGAGAGCCAGAGGTTGGTAATGGGTGCGATTCCCGGTCGCGAAACGAAGCCGACGGCTGGGCCGAGAGCGGGGTCGACGTCGGCTAAGAGGTCGAGCACTTCGATCTGGGGCAGCACTCCGCCAATCTGAAGTCCGGGCAGGTCGAGAGCCTTACTTGCGGCCGAGCTCGTATCGGCAAGAGCCAAGACTCTTGGCCACAGGTCGCGCACCTCTCGCGCTGACGGACCGGCGGTGTTTGGTGACCCGATTCCCCTTACGTATCCGCCCTTTTCTTCAGTCAACTCCATATTGAGCGGAGTCTTCAGGATGCCGATCAGTCGCACCCAGTAGGTCACGTCGGCGGTGAGGTCGGCCCGTGACATGGCGAAGGCACTTTGGACGAGTTGCGAGCCGCCTGCCACCGAGACAGTCGCAACTGGGCGCGAGACTTTGAGTTTGGGGTCGCGAAAGGCGAGGCGCACGGTTTGGGCGATCGTGACGAGCTGCCGGGCTGTGGCATCCGCCGCGGTTACTTCGACTGTCGCTTCCCGACCCGAAACTCCAAATGCGTCAAAGTCTGCGGTCGCTTTCTCCACGCCGGGCAGTGCGTCGAGCGCCACTTCGAGACGCTGGACGATCGCCTCTGACGCGGCATCGTCGACCATTGCACCCAACACGGAGGTCGAATCCCGCACAAAAGAACAACCGGAAACAGCGATCACGACCAAGACGCCGAGAATGACTGCCGGTACAATGCGCTTCATGAGCCCCCTCCCGCTCCACGCTAGTGAACGGTCGTGACAATTACTCGCCCCCGTTTGGGTGCCTCTTGCCGAGCACGATGTCGTCCCGTGGTTGACACGGAGATTCGGTCCCACTAGCTTAACGATTATCGTTGTTATCGATTATCGTTAGGAGAGCATCATGTCGCAGGTCGACCAACTCGCAGGGAAGGGGCCGCTCGTCGCCGTGAGCCGCGCCACCGTATGGGGATTCCTTGCCCTCGCCGTGGCCGCAGGGCTCTTCGCGCTCGCCTTCGGGCTGGGTGGTGTCATCGCCTCACTCACCTCAGGCACGACACCACTCACCCTGGCGCTCGACCACGCCCTTCCCGCAGCGGCAGATCGCGGATCCGCCGCCATCGTGAGCGGCGGCTACGACTCGGCCTCGATGGTGGTCTCCGGTCTCGACTCTGGCACGGTCGCGCTCGCGACGATCGCGCGCGTCGCCGGTGTGCTCACCCAGGCCGCGATCGCGGCATCCGTCGCCCTGCTCGCCTGGCGGCTGCTTCGCGGACGTGCGTTCCGGCAATCGCTCAGTCTCATCGTGGCGATCTCGGGTGCGATCCTGCTGATCGGCGGGCTGCTCTCCGGAGGACTCGGGCTTCTCGCGGCGTGGATGACCGCCGACCAGCTGAACGGCGGCAGCATCGTCAGCGGGTTCTGGCCGATTATCGGCACCGTGGATGGCACGCCCCTTGGCATCGGCGCCTGCCTGATGCTCGTCGGGCTCGCCTTCGAATACGGCGAGCGCCTGCAGCGCGACACCGAGGGGCTCGTCTAGTGACCCAGCCTCCGGAAATCACCTCTCGAGCGGCGCGAGTGACGGCGGCAGCCCGATCCGCCGCCGCGGCCTTCGGTCCCAACTACCGCCGCGCGCGGCAGGAGTCCCGCTGGCTGCGAGTGATCGGCTTCACGCGCGTGATCGCATTCCTATCAATTCTCGGCGGCATCCTCTTCACCGGGTACACCGTGCTGGCCGATTTCCTCGAACCGTCGGTATCGCTCAGCCTTCCCGTCTACGAGTTCTGGCCAACACTGCCGCCCGGAGCCGCCATCACGTCCGGCCCCAGTGCACACGTGACGGGTGGCGGCTTCACCTCGGCGCAGGTGCAGGTCTCCGGACTCGACGGTGCTGCCCGCACGTGGCTCGCCGGCAGTGCACTACTCCAGGGCGCGACCGTCGTCATGATCGCGATAGTCGTCCTGACACTGTGTTCAACCCTCCTCCGCAGCGACCCCTTCCACACGGCGGTGACCCGCGGCATCCGAGTGCTCGGCATCACCGTCATCGTCGGCGGTCTCGGATGGCAGCTGTGCTCCGGGGTGGGCGAGTCACTCGCATCCACCCAGGTACTTCAGCTGGGTTCGGCCGAGTTCCAGAACGTCGTCACCTGGGAAAGCATCACCTCGATAATCGGATTTCCAAGCCCGACTCCCCACGTGCAGGTCGACTTCTGGCCGATCTGGGTTGGCCTGGCGATGCTGGTTCTCGCGGCTGCCTTCCGCTACGGCGAGCGACTGCAGCGCGATACCGCAGGGCTGGTCTGATGGAGGAAGAGACCGGAATCCACTGCCGGCTCGACGAGCTTCTCGCTGAACGGGGGATGACGCTAACGAGGCTCAGCGAGCTGGTGGGGCTGAGCATCGTGAACCTGTCCGTGCTGAAGAACGACCGGGCCCGAGCCATCCGGTTCTCCACGCTCGCGGCGATCTGCAGCGCGCTGGAGTGCGAGGTCGGGGAGCTGCTCGTCGTGACGTGAAACCCGCCCCGGCGCGCCAACGAAAACGCAGGAGATTCGCCACGAAGTGATGCGTCTGGCGGCGTGAGGGCCAATCCGCGGCGATTCTCCTGCATTTTCGGGGTTCACTGAAGCAGTGCACGCCCGCAATTTTGCAGATTGCGTTGTTTTGCAGAGTGTGCAAGAATGCATTCATGAACGAAATAGCAGACGTCGGGATCCGCGAGCGCAAGCGCGCCGCGACCTTCCGCACGATCTACGCCGCGGCGGCGGAGCTCGCGCTCGAAGTCGGGCTCGAGCACGCGACGGTCGACGCCATCAGCGACCGTGCCAACGTGTCATCCCGCACCTTCTTCAACTACTTCGCGTCGAAGGAGGATGCCGTGCTCGGCATCGATTCCGGCGAGGTCAGCGAAGAGGCGATCGCCCACCTGTCGGACAACCGCACCGACGATGTGCTGCACGACGTGGCATCCCTCGTGTACTCGGTGATCGTGGACTCGACCATCGTCGACGAATCGGGAGACCTGCGCCGGCGCGTGCTCGAGAAATACCCGCAGCTGCTCACCCGCCAGATCATGCGGGTGAGTGCGATGGAAGACCGTCTCGGCCTTGTCGTCGGCGACTGGCTCAGCACCGAACACAAATTCGCGAGCTATACGCCGGAGGAACGACTGGAGGCTGCGCAGATCCTGCTCAGCGTCTGCCTTGCGGCGATGCGCGTCGCAATGAAGAAATGGCCGCGCGACACCTCGAGCGACCCACACGAGAACTACACCCGGGCAGTCGACCTGCTCCGCACAGTACTGGAGAGAGTTTCATGACAACCACCACGGTCACCCCGACCGCCAAACGCAACGTGCTGCTGGTCTTCGCCGGCCTCATGGTCGCGATGCTGCTGGCATCGCTCGACCAGACCATCTTCTCCACCGCGCTGCCGACGATCGTCGGTCAGCTCGACGGCGTCAGCCACATGCTCTGGGTGACCACGGCCTACATCCTGGCTTCCACGATCGTGATGCCGGTCTACGGAAAGCTCGGAGACCTGATCGGGCGCAAGTCGCTCTTCATCATCGCCATCGCGCTCTTCCTCGCCGGATCCGTCGTCGGCGGCCTGGCCGACTCGATGACGGCCCTCATCGTCGGTCGCGCCATCCAGGGCCTCGGTGGTGGTGGACTCATGATCCTCGCCCAGGCGATCATCGCGGATGTCGTGCCGGCCCGCGAGCGCGGCAAGTACTCCGGGATCATGGGCGCGGTCTTCGCCGTCTCCTCGGTCGCAGGCCCCCTGCTGGGCGGATTCTTCACCGACGGGCCCGGCTGGCGCTGGGCGTTCTGGATGAACATCCCCCTCGGCGCGGTCGCCATCGCCTCCGCCGTCTTCTTCCTCAAGCTGCCGAAGGGCACGACCCGCAACCCGAAGATCGACTACGCCGGGATGTCAGTGCTCGCCCTCGCGGCCACCTGCCTCGTGCTGTTCACGACCTGGGGCGGCAACACCTACGACTGGAACTCGCCCATCATCATCGGCCTCATCGCCGGCACGGTCGTCGCGGCCGTGGCCTTCGTACTGATCGAGCGCCGGGCCGCCGAGCCGGTGATCCCGCTGCACCTGTTCAAGAACCGCAACTTCAATCTGACCACCGCCGCCGGGCTCATCACCGGAGTCGCGATGTTCGGGGCCCTCGCCTACATGCCCACCTACCTGCAGATGGTGACCGGAGTCGGCGCGACGCAGGCCGGCTTCCTGATGATCCCGATGATGGGCGCGTTGCTCCTGTCCTCCATCGTCTCGGGCCAGATCGTGTCGAAGACCGGACGGTACAAGGCGATCCCGATCATCGGAACCGTGCTGGTCGCCGCGGGGCTTACGCTCCTCTCGACCCTGCTGGCCACCACCGCCGTGTGGATCATCTGCGTCTACCTCGCGATCATGGGACTCGGGCTCGGCATGAGCATGCAGATCCTGATCCTGGTCGTGCAGAACTCGTTCCCGGTCGCACAGGTCGGCACCGCGACCGCGTCGAACAACTTCTTCCGCCAGATCGGTTCCTCCCTCGGGTCGGCCATCGTGGGAAGTCTCTTCGTGTCCCGCCTCACCGCGAGCCTCGCCGAGAACCTCCCGGCCGGAGCGGCGGGCGGATCGGGCACCGACTCGCTGACCCCGGCGGTTGTCAACGCACTGCCCCAGGGCATCCGCAACATCATCGTCGGCGCTTACAACGAGTCGCTCGCGCCGATCTTCCTCTACCTGGTGCCACTCGTGCTCGTCGCCGCGGTGCTCCTCGCGTTCGTGCAGGAGAAGCCGTTGGCCACGACGATCGACCGCGGAGAATTGGATGCCGTCGACTCGACGGCCTCAAAGGTCACGTCCGACATCACTCCGGTGCGAGTACCGGTCCTGGCCGCCACCTCGGTGACAGCGAGCACGGCGGCGTCACCCGCGTAGGTCTAACCTCGGTCTCGCGTCACCGAAGGCCCGGATGCCCTGCGCATCCGGGCCTTCGGTGTGGGCGGGCCAGTCACGCCGCCGCAAGCCTTACGAAGGTAAAGGACCCTTGACACAGGGACAATGCGTAAAGGAAGCTTGTCACCATGGACAACGACGTGCGGGAACTGCGAGAGGGCGTGAACCTGTCCCAGGCCGCCCTCGGCACCGCCCTCGGCGTCTCTCGCCAGACGATCAACGCGATCGAGACCGGACGGTACGATCCGTCGCTACCCCTGGCCTTCGCCATCGCTCGCTACTTCCAGGGCACCATCGAGGAGATCTTCCATGGCTAATCGCCGCGAACTTCCGCTGTCGACACCGAACATCATCCTGGTGAGTGTGTTCCTCGCCACCGCGATCGCCGCGGCGGCGTTCCAGTCGTGGGTGGCCTGTGCCTTCACCCTCTTGCTCGCGGTCGGGATTGTCGTTCAGTCTCGGCTCGCCCGACGAAGCGAGTCGAGCGATCGCGCTCGACTCAACGCGCTGGAGTACCGGGACGAACGGGATCGCGCGCTCGCCCGCTCGCTATTCTCCGTCGTCGGAGGTTTGGCGCTGATCGTCTCCGTGGCCGAATGGATCGTCGCATCGGCGGTGCACTTCACGAACTACGACCTGGGGTGGGCCACCGCGCTGTACTACGTGACCTTATTCCAGATGCTGCTCTTCAACGTCGTCTGGGGCCGCGCGAATCGAGCCGCCACGGAGCTGAACTGACCCGCGTAGCATTCCCGCATGAGCAACCTCGAAAAGCATCCGGCCGAGCTGCTCAAGGATCCGGCACCCCGAGCGTCGAGAGGGATCGAGATCCTCGAGCCTCGGGATGTTCCCCTCGGCGGACCCCGCGCCATGTCCGTGCGCCGCACCCTCCCGCAGCGCAGGAAATCGCTCATCGGTGCCTGGTGCTTCGTGGACCACTACGGGCCCGATGTCGTGGCGGCGACCACCGGGATGGTCGTGCCGCCGCATCCGCACACCGGTCTGCAGACCGTGAGCTGGCTCTTCGCCGGAGTGCAAGGCAACGGCGAGATCGAGCATCGGGACAGCGTCGGCAGCCACGCGCTCGTGCGGCCGGGCGAGCTCAACCTGATGACGGCGGGGCACGGGATCGCCCACTCCGAGGTCTCGACAGCCACCACCGCCCTTCTCCACGGTGCCCAGCTCTGGATCGCGCTGCCGGATGACAGCCGCGACCACGCACCATTCTTCGAGCACTTCGCACCATCGCCGGTCGACTTCGACGGCACTACCGTGCGGGTCTTCATCGGCTCACTGGTGGGGCAACGCTCGCCCGCGACAGTCTTCAGCGGGCTGGTCGGCGCCCAGCTCGACCTGCCGGCCGGAGCATCCCTCGACCTGCCTGTCGATCCGCGCTTCGAACACGCCGTACTCGTGGATGCCGGCGACCTGTTGCTCGACGGCGAGCCGGTGCCCGTGTCACACCTCGGTGCCGTCGGCGTCGGCCGCGACATCCTGCACCTGGAGGCGGGCGACGCGCCCGCCCGCCTGCTGCTGATCGGCGGCGAACCGCTGGGCGAGAGCATCGTGATGTGGTGGAACTTCATCGGCCGCAGCCACGAGGAGATTGTGGCATTCCGCCAGGACTGGCAGGCGGATGTCGTGGGCGGCCAGAACAAGGACGGCCGCTTCGGCACCGTGCGCGGCTACGCGGGCAGCCCACTGCCGGCGCCGGAGCTGCCGAACGTGCGGCTCAGGGCTCGCGAGTAGCCGAGCGGGGAGCGGCCGCGTTCTCGGCATCGAAGCGGGCTCTCTCCTCGGCCTCGATCTCGGCATAGACCTTGCGCTCGGTGCGGTCCGCACGGAAGATCGAACGCATCACGAGCCAGAAGATCAGCCCGAGCAGGATCGTCGGGATCAACGAGTACGCGGCGTTGGCCCAGAAGTTTTGGATCACCTGAACAGGATACGTCGTGAGGCTGGGCGAACGTCAGCCATGCTGCATGATGCCGATGACGCCCTGGATGATGGAATAGACCCCGACTCCGGCAACACCGATCCAGAGCATCAGGCGCGTGTGCGACGGCTTCTTCGGATCCTGGGGTTCGAGGGAGCTCATCACTTGACCAGCGGGAAGAGGATGGTCTCGCGCACGCCGAGGCCCGAGAGAGCCATAAGCAGGCGATCGACGCCCATGCCCATGCCCCCGGAGGGCGGCATCCCGTATTCGAGGGCGCGAAGGAATTCCTCGTCGAGACGCATCGCCTCGGGATCGCCCGCGGCTGCGAGCTTCGCCTGCTCGACGAAGCGTTCGCGCTGGATCACGGGATCGACCAGTTCGGAGTAGCCGGTCGCCAGCTCGAAGCCGCGCACATAGAGGTCCCACTTCTCGACCAGGCCGGCCTCGGTGCGGTGATCGCGCACTAGCGGGGAGGTGTCGACCGGGAAATCCATCACGAACGTGGGCCGGGTGAGACCGGGCTTCACGAAGTGTTCCCACAACTCCTCGATGTATTTACCCGGGGTGGGCTGGCCCACCTCGACGCCCACGCTGTCGGCATAGCCGCGCAGCTCGTCGAGCGGAGTGTGAGCCGTGATCTGCCAGCCGGAGGCCGCGTTGAGCGAGTCGAGCATGGAGATGCGGTCCCACTCCCCGCCGAAGTCGTACTCTGAGCCGTCGGCCAGCGTCACGACCAGGCTGTCGCCGATCGAGAGTGCGGCATTCTGGATCATCTCCTGGGTGAGGTCGGCCATCTGGTTGTAGTCGCCGTAGGCCTGGTATGCCTCGACCATCGCGAACTCGGGCGAATGCGTGGAGTCAGCGCCCTCGTTGCGGAAGTTGCGGTTGATCTCGAACACCCGCTCGATTCCGCCGACGACCGCCCTCTTGAGGAAGAGCTCTGGCGCGATGCGCAGGAAGAGTTCTGTGTCGAAGGCATTGCTGTGGGTGACGAAGGGGCGAGCGGATGCTCCACCGTGCATGGTCTGCAGCATCGGGGTCTCGACCTCGATGTAGCCATGGTCGGCGAAGGTCTTGCGCAGCGAGGCGACGGATGCCGAGCGTTCGCGCACCATGCGGCGCGCACCCTCGCGGGCGATCAGGTCGAGGTACCGGGCCCGCACACGGGTCTCCTCGTTGAGCTCCACGTGGAGGTTGGGGAGGGGGCGCAGCGTCTTCGCGGCGATCTTCCACTCCTTCACGAGAACGCTCAGTTCGCCGCGGCGGCTGGAGATCACTTCTCCGGAGACGAAGAGGTGGTCGCCGAGATCGACGAGGTCCTTCCACTCGGCGAGCGACTCTTCGCCCACCTCGGCGAGGGAGACCATGGCCTGGATGCGGGATCCGTCGCCGGACTGCAGCGACGCGAAGCAGAGCTTGCCCGTGTTGCGGAGGTGCACCACGCGGCCGGCGAGACCGACGGTGACACCGGAGGCGGCATCCGTCTCGAGGTTCTCGTACTCGGCGCGCACCGCCGGGATCGTGGTGGTGATCGGCAGCCCGACGGGATAGGCCTCCGCTCCGGAGGCGATGAGGCGGTCGCGCTTGCCGAGGCGCACACGGGTCTGCTCGGACAGCTCCTCTTCAGAGGGTCCCTCGTCGGAGATTGCTGGCGAGGGGGTCTGGTCGGTCATGCGGGATGTGCTCCTGAGGGTCTGCGGCTCGCCCAAGTTTACGTGCACGGCGAGCTGCCCTCGCGGCGGGGGAGGCGCCCGGTCGCGGCGGGCACATCACCTCGCGGCGGGAGGTGTAACCCTCTCCACGACGGCACTTCGCCGCCGCGAGCGATTGGTGAACTCGTATCCCCCGCCGCGAGAGGGATGGCGAGGCCGCTCAGGAGTGGATGCCCGTGAGGAAGATCTCTTCGTTGTCGATCAGTCTCGTGGTGCCGACCCGGGCGGCGACGAGCACGACGGCCCGCCCCTGGTAGCCGTCGTCGACGGGGAGGAAGGTGCCCGGGTCGACGATCACGAGGTAGTCGAGCTCGACGAGATGCTCCCCCATCAGCACCGATTGGGCGGCGGCGAGCACAGCGTCGATGCCGCGATCGGCGGACGAGTCGGCCGCCTCGAGCGCGAGGGAGAGACCCCGCGCTGCCCGCTTCTCCTTCGCGTCGAGAAACCGGTTGCGGCTGGAGAGGGCGAGACCGTCGTGCTCGCGAACGGTCGGCACGACGTCGACCTCGATCGGGAGGTCGAGATCGACGATCATGCACTTCACGAGGAAGACCTGCTGGGCATCCTTCTGGCCGAACAAGACCACGTCGGGCCGCGCGATGTTCAGCAGCTTGGAGACGACGGTGAGCACGCCGTCGAAGTGGCCGGCGCGGGTGCGGCCCTCATAGAGCGAACCGATGCGGCCGGCGGTGACGCGGGTGTCGCTCGCGCCGCTCGGGTACATCTCGGTGACGCTCGGCGCGAACACCGCCGCGACGCCGAACGGTTCCAGCTGCGCCAGGTCGTCGGGCAGGGTGCGCGGGTAGCGGTCGATGTCCTCGCTCGGGCCGAACTGCAGGGGGTTGATGAAGATCGAGACGATCACGACGTCGGCGATCGTGGATGCCCGCTGCACGAGCGCGAGATGACCGGCGTGGAGTGCGCCCATCGTGGGCACGAGGGCGACGCGCTTGCCCGTGGCGCGAGCCTCCGCGGTGATGGTGCGCAGCTCGGAAATGGTCTCGGCTACGGCGATGGGCATCCCTCGATGCTAGCGCCCACGGCGCTCACCCCCGACGGCGCAGCGCGTTCTCCACGGAGGATCGCACGAGAGGACCGAGCACGGCGCCCGGCATCTCGATGCCGATCGAGGCGAGGAGATCCGTCGCCTGGTCGACGATCGCGCTGGAGAAGCTAGTGGCCGTGGCGATCGCCTCGGCATAGGCGGAGCGATCGTCCTCCGCGATGATGATCGGCTCGCCCCCCATTTCCACGACGAGCGCCTGCCCGATCGGCTGCACCGGGCCGGGCGCGGTCACCGCGAAGTACGCGCCGACGAGCTGCGCGATGTCGATGGTGGTGCCCGTGAAGGAGACGGCGGGATGGATGGCGAGAGGGATCACCCCGGCGGCGACGGCGGGGGCGAGCACCGCCGTTCCGTATTCGGCCGCGGTGTGCAGCACCAGTTGCCCCGGCTGCCACGCTCCGGTGGAGGCGAGCCCGGCCACCAGCGCCGGGAGCTCCGCGGCGGGCACCGCGAGGATCACCAGTTCGCTGCGTTCGATGATGGATGGCACGTCGAGAATGGGCACGCCGTGCAGCATCGCCTCGGCGCGTTCGCGGCTGGACTCCGAGATCGCGGAGATCCCGACGACGGCATGTCCGGCCCCCGCGAGCGCTGCGCCGAGCACCGGGCCGACCCGACCGGCTCCGATGATCCCGATGCCCAGACGACCCGACCGGCGCCGGGCATCCTCCTCGCGGTCTGCGGCGGGAACCGAATCGAAGCTCATGCGGGGAGCTCCCCGGATCGCCAGCGGTGCGAGGTGTCGGCTTGGTCGGCGCGCACGGCGAGCTCGGACACCTCCGTGAAGAACGCGAGGGCGGCGCCCTGGTCGACGGCGCCGAGCTCGGCGGTGATGGGCCCGTGAACGGTGTGCAGGTGCACGGAGGCGAGGCGCAGTCGTCGCAGCAGGGGCCCCTGATGCAGTCCGACGCTCTGCAGCCTCGGCTGCGGCACGATGATCAGGCGACGCCAGGTCGCTCCCTTTCGCAGCACCAGCGATCCGGGCACTGTCGCGAATCCGTTTCGTCTCCAGGAGAAGGGCCGAAACCATGCTGCGCGCCGCGGCGAGTTGGTGAATCCGTCGGCGCCCCTCGAGGTCATCCCGCTCTCGATGAAACGGCTGGTCTCGTCTCCGATGAAGTCCGGCAGCATGAGCTTCAGCACCGCCGTGACATCGGCCAGGTTGCCCACGGGCAGGATGGTGGTGTTCGCCTGGTTCGCCGAGCCGCGGCTCGAGGTATGGCTCGCCCGGTTGACCCGGATCTGCCACCAACCGGCCGGCCGCCAGAGCAGCGGCTGGCTGACCTCGATGGAGTGGATGCGGCCCGGCGGAAGGGTCTCGTTGCTGGTGGAGAACAGTCCGAACCCGACTCGCACGCCATCCGGTGTTCCGGCGATGGTGTAGCGCAGCGACTGGGAGAATTTGCGGGCGTAGTACCCGCCGAATCCGATGATGCTCGGCAGCGCGAAGAACAGCACGAAGAAGTCGCCGCTGAGCGAGATCCAGATCGTGGCACCGACGACCACGAGCACCGCGATCACCGTTCCGGTGCCGAGGAACATCGACCCGAACAGGCGGCCGAGGTGGATCTTCACGACGGACTCTGGCGGGGCGGCATCCGGATCGAGTTCGGGAGCGAGCAGTTCGTTCACCCTCCGGTCGATGAAGGAACCCGTCGCCACAGCGGCGACCCTCTCGGCCGCCCGGGTTCCAGAGGCTCGGCGCAGGATCTCCCGGCGCAGGTCGTCTGCGGCCGCCGAGCTGAGGTAGGAGAGATGCACATTTGCGTCGTTTCCCGCCTGGCTGATCTCGAGCTTCGCCGCCCCGAACAGCCGCGAGATGAAGGGACGCACGATGTTGATGCCCTGGATGCGGTCGATCCGCGCCTTGCGGTTGGTGCGGAAGAGGATGCCCGAACGCACCTCCACTACCTCGTCGGTGATGCGGAAGGTGTGCATGCGCCACGAGACATAGAAGCCCGAAATCAGCACGACCAGCAGCAGCGCGACGCCCCCGAGCACCTGCAGGATGATGCCGTGGCTCACGACGTAGTCCACCGGGTCCCCGCCGTCATCGAATCGCGGAAGGAACATGCCGAGCAGCCGTTCGCGCAGATTGCTGACCACATAACCCAGCACGACGATCAGAGCGAAGCCGCCCTTGAGCAACGGCGTGGCCGGATGGAGCCGATGCCACTCGCCGTCGGTGAGCCGCGCGACTACTTCCGGCACCGCCGCCGGCGCAGCCGCCGGCACCGAGATCTCGGGTTCGCTCACAGTCCCGCCCGGCGGCTCTCCGCAACCGACACCAGATGGTCGCGCAACTCCTCGGCCTCCGCCTCCGGGAGACCCGGGATCGTCACACCCGCGGCCGCGGCGGCGGTCACGAACTTCAGCTCGCTGAGCCCCAGCCCGCGGGCGATCGGGCCACGGTTGATGTCCACGAGCTGCATGCGCCCGTAAGGCACCGCGACGAAGCGCTGCCACATGATTCCGCGGCGGAACAGGAGGTCATCCTCTCGCAGCTGGTAGCCGATGGAACGGACTCGCCGCGGGGTCAATGCGAGGTTCACTATCGAGATGGTCGCGAGCACTCCGAGCACGACCACGGGAATCCAGACCTGCAGCAGGAACATCACCACACCCGCCGCGAGCACCACCAGCAGGAATCCGGCGCCGCCGACCAGTTCGACCCAGACGAGCCGGGGAGAAACGCGCCGCCAGGTCACACCGGGGAGTTCGAGTCGATCCATGCTGCCCACCCTACGGCCGAACCCTCACGGTGCGGCCGCCCTCGTCGTCATCTTCGTCATCCGGCGGGATCGTGCACATGTTTTCGGCGATCAGCCCGCCCGCCAGCAGGCCGGCGGCCCCGACGAGGGTGACGATCGCCTGCGCGACCGAACCGAGGCCGGGCACCACCGAGCGACTGAGGAGGTAGACCAGCACTCCGGCGCCGAAGCCGGCGATCAGCGAGCCGCCCAAGGCGCTCGCCTTGGCGAGCACGAGCACCCGGGTCGAGTAGAACGGGTCGATCGGCTGGGAGGCCTTGCCGCGGGTGAGCCGTCGGATCGGCAGGGCAAGCACCACGACCATCACCCCGATGGCAAGAAGAGCGATCCCGAGGGTGAGTGGCGGAAGCACGATCGGGCGCCCGGACGCGGCGAGCGCGGCCTCGACCAGTCCACCTCCGACGCCGCCGATCAGGGCGAGCAGTATGAGGGTCGCGGCATTCGTGCGTTTCATGGGCGCTGTCGTTTCATCGGAGCTGCCGTTTCATGATCGATCCCACAGCGGTTCGGCGTCGTAGCCCCATACATCCTCGGAGTCGGCGACGGCGAGCGCGTAGATGCGGCCATGCCCCCGCAGCGACGCTTCCGCGTCCACTTGCAGCCACGGCACGACCACGAAGGCCCGCTCCCAGGCCCGCGGATGCGGCAGCGTGAGATCCTCTGAGTCTCGTTCCAGCCCGCCGAAGTCGATGATGTCCAGGTCGAGGGTTCGGTCGCCCCAGCGCTCGACCCGCACGCGCCCGTGGTCGGCTTCGATGCGATTCAGCTCCGCCAGCAGTGCCTCCGGGTGCAGGGCGCTCTGAACGAGCATCACCGCGTTGAGGTAGGCGGGGGCTTCGGCATCCGTTCCGGTCGGTTTGACGGCCTGCGATTGCACGATGCCCGATACCGCGGTCACGTGGACCCCCTCGAGGGCGGCGATGTCGTGCACGGCGGCGCGGAGGTTCTCTTCGCGATCCCCGAGGTTCGAGCCGAGCGCGATCACGGCAGGGAGCACGATCCGACGCCTCACGACGGTGACCCGCTCGGGCGGCTGCGGGTGATGGTCACCGAGACGTCGCCGAAGGGCACGGTGATCGGTGCGGCGGGCTTGTGAATGGTGACCGTGACGCTGTCGGCGCGCTCATACCGCAGGGCGATCGCGGCGACCCGTTCGGCCACGGTCTCGATGAGATCCACCGCGTCCGCCTGGACTGCCGCGTACACCGCCTCGGCGAGTTCGCCGTAGTGGATCGTCTTCGTCACGTCGTCGGAGGCGGCGGCCGGCGCGAGATCCACGGCGATCTCGAGGTCGATGACGAACTCCTGGCCGTTCTCGCGCTCGAAATCCAGCACCCCGTGGTGAGCGAAGATGCGCAGACCGGTCAGGCGGATGATGTCTCCGGACAAGGCTCGATCGCTCATGGCTGCATCGCCTCCCACACGTCGAGGGCGTCCCTGGTGGCCGCCACATTGTGAACACGCACTCCCCACACCCCGGCCTGCGCAGCGAGGGCGCTGATGGTCGCGGTGGCGGGATCGCGCGCGGCGGTGGGCGCATCCGGAGGCACGAGCGCCCCGAGGAATCTCTTGCGGGATGCCCCGATCAACACCGGGTATCCGATGGTGTTGAGGGCGGCGATATTGGACAGCAGCTGCCAGTTCTGCTCGGCGGTCTTCGCGAACCCGATGCCGGGGTCGAGGATGATGCGATCCGGGCGCACCCCGTTGACTATGAGTTCGGCGACGCGGTTCTTCAGCTCGTTGCGCACATCACGCAGCACGTTTCCGTAGTTGGTGCTCGGCCGGCTCGTGTCCCCAGGTGCGTTCGGTCCGCGCCAATGGCTGGCGATGAAGTGCAGCCCGGTCTCGGCGACCACCCGCGCCATACCGGAATCGGCCAGTCCCGCCGAGACGTCGTTGATGATCACTGCGCCGAGTTCGGCCGCCGCCCGGGCGGTGGACGCATTCATCGTGTCGACGCTCACCGGGATGCCGCGATCGGCGAGCGCCTCGATCACCGGCAGAACACGGCGCTGTTCCTCGATGGCCGACACGCGTTCCGCACCGGGGCGGGTCGACTCTCCGCCGACATCCACGAGCTGTGCTCCAGCCGCCACAAGTTCCTCGGCGTGCGCGACCGCGGAATCCAGCTCGAGGTAGTCGCCACCGTCGCTGAACGAGTCGGGGGTCACATTGACGATGCCCATGATGCGGGGGCGGGTAAGGCCGATCGGGCGGTACGGGCGAAGGGAGACGAGTTCACCACTCATGCGGGCACTCCGATCAGCGCCATGATCTCGGCGCGCTCGACGGGCTGGGAGAGGATGCCACGGCTCGCGAGGGTGACCGTCGTGCTGCGGGTCTGGCGTCCGCCGCGGGACGTGACACAGCCGTGCGTTGCGTCGAGCACCACGAGCACGCCGCGGGCATCGAGCCCGGCCTGCAGCGCATCCGCGATCTCCTCGGTGAGGCGCTCCTGCAACTGGGGGCGCGCGGCGAGCGTCTCGACGACCTGCGGGAGGGCCCCGAGCCCCACGATGCGGTCCTTCGGCAGGTAGGCGACATGAGCGACCCCGGTGAACGGCAGCAGGTGGTGTTCGCACATGGAGCGGAACTCGATGTCCCGCAGCAGCACGACCTCACCGATCTCCGGCGAGTCCGCCGTGAAGTCCGCGCTGGGGGCGAGGTGGTCGAGCGGATCCTGCGCGAGCCCGGCGAAGAACTCGCTGTAGGACTGCGCGATCCGCTTCGGCGTGCTCGCGAGGCCGGGCCGTGCCGGATCCTCGCCGATTGCGGCGAGGATCTCCAGCACGGCGGCCTCGATCCGCGCGGTATCGATACTCACGTGTACGAGCGTAGAGGGATGCGAAGGCGGACGGACTACGCCGTGGCGATGTCGGGGCGCTTGCGCGGGCGAGGCTCGCGCGCCTTCTTGGCCGGCTCCGAGGTGACTCCGCCGTCCACCACACCGGCGTCGATCGGCGCCTTCTGGGGAACGAGCACGGGAGGCAACGCCGAGACCGGACGCTTGGCGCTCGACAACCACTGGGGCCGCTCGGGCATCTTCTTCACGTCCTTGAAGATCTCGGCGAGCTCGGTGTGGTCGAGGGTCTCCTTTTCTAGCAGCGCCGTCGCGAGCTTGTCCAGGATGTCCCGGTTCTCGTTGAGAACCTCCCAGGCCTCGTTGTGCGCGTTCTCGATCAGGGTGCGCACCTCGGCGTCGACCTGCTCGGAGAGTCGCTCGGAGTAGTCGCGCTGGCTGCCCATGTCGCGACCGAGGAACATCTCGCCCGATCCGGAACCGAGCTTGACGGATCCGATGTTCGACGACATGCCGAACTCGGTGACCATCTTGCGCGCGGTGGAGGTCGCCTTCTCGATGTCGTTGGACGCACCGGTGGTGGGATCGTGGAACACGACCTCCTCCGCCACCCGGCCGCCCATCGCGTACGCGAGCTGGTCGAGCAGTTCGTTGCGGCTGATCGAGTAGCGGTCTTCGAGAGGAAGCACCATCGTGTAGCCGAGGGCACGCCCCCGCGGAAGGATGGTGACCTTCGTGACCGGGTCGGTGTTGCGCATCGCCGTGGCGACAAGAGCGTGACCGCCCTCGTGGTACGCCGTAATGAGCTTCTCCTGGTCGCGCATCACGCGGGTGCGCCGCTGCGGGCCGGCCATGACGCGGTCGACCGCCTCATCCAGGGCCCGGTTGTCGATGAGCTGGGCGTTGGAGCGTGCGGTGAGCAGCGCGGCCTCATTCAGTACGTTCGCGAGGTCGGCGCCGGTGAACCCGGGGGTCTTTCGGGCGAGCACTTCGAGGTCGACTCCGGCGGCGAGGGGCTTGCCTTTGCCGTGCACCTCGAGGATCTGCTTGCGACCGAGCAGGTCGGGAGCATCCACGCCGATCTGGCGGTCGAAACGACCGGGGCGCAGAAGAGCGGGGTCGAGGATGTCGGGGCGGTTCGTGGCCGCGATCAGAATGACGTTCGTCTTGACGTCGAAGCCGTCCATCTCCACCAGAAGCTGGTTGAGGGTCTGCTCGCGCTCGTCGTGGCCGCCGCCCATGCCGGAGCCACGGTGGCGGCCGACGGCGTCGATCTCGTCGACGAAGATGATCGCGGGCGAGTTCTCCTTGGCCTGCGAGAAGAGGTCGCGCACCCGGCTCGCGCCGACGCCGACGAACATCTCGACGAAGTCCGACCCGCTGATCGAGTAGAAGGGCACATTGGCCTCGCCGGCCACAGCCCGGGCCAACAGGGTCTTCCCGGTGCCGGGAGGGCCGTAGAGCAGAACACCCTTGGGGATGCGAGCGCCGACCGCGAGGAACTTGGCCGGATCCTTGAGGAAGTCCTTGATCTCCTCGAGTTCTTCGATCGCCTCGTCGGCACCCGCGACGTCCGCGAAGGTGACCTTGGGGCTCTCCTTCGACACGAGCTTCGCCTTGGACTTGCCGAACTGCATGACCTTGGATCCGCCGCCCTGCATGCTGGAGAGCAGGAACCAGAAGATCAGGCCGATGATGATGAACGGGATGACCAGCCCGAGCAGTGATGAGAGCCAGTTGCCCTTGTCGACCTGGTCGTCGTACTTGGCTCCCGAAGAGTCGACGGCTTTGACGATGTCGGCGCCACGGGCAGTGGCGTAGTAGAACTGCACCTGCTTGCCGTCGGCACCCGCGGTGGTGAGGGTGAGATCCACCCGCTGTTCGCTGTCGACGATCTTGGCCGAGGCCACCTTGTCGTCCTGCAGGAGGGCGAGACCGTCCTTGGTGGTGATCTCCTTGAATCCGGATCCGCTCAGGAGGCTGAATCCGACCGACACGACGATGACCGCCAGCAGGATGTAGATCAGCGGGCCGCGGAGAAAACGCTTGAAGTCCATAGTGTTCCGGGACTCACGCCCGGCACCTTTCTGACGAAGAATGTGTCGCCAAGGCTACCCGAGCAGGACTGGGTGGCCGCTGCGTGTTTGCCGTGGGCGTAATCCATGCCACCGCTGGTCGGGGAGGAGTGCCACCGGCGGTATCGGTGCCCCGGGGCTACGCGTAGACGTGAGGAGCGAGAACTCCGATGTCCCGGTAGTTGCGGTACTTCTCCGCGTAGTCGAGCCCATAACCCACCACGAAGGCGTTCGGGATCTCGAACCCGACGTACCGCACGTCGACGGCGAGCTTGGCCGCGGCCGGCTTGCGCAACAGTGCGCAGATCTCCACGGAATCCGCGCCGCGCGTGCCGAGGTTTGCCCGCAGCCACGACAGGGTGAGCCCGGAGTCGATGATGTCCTCGACGATGAGCACCTTCCGGCCGTGCAGGTCGGTGTCGAGGTCCTTGAGGATGCGCACGACGCCGGATGATTCGGTGCCCGAGCCATAGGACGACACTGCCATCCAGTCCATCTCGATCGGCAGCGTGAGCTCCCGGGCCAGATCGGCCATCACCATCACGGCGCCGCGGAGCACCCCGACGAGCAGCAGGCGCTCGCCGGCGTAGTCCGCCTCGATGCGGCGGGCCAGTTCGGCGATCTTGTCGCGGATCTCCTGCTCGGTGATGAGCACGCTCTCGAGGTCATCGGCGATGTCGCTGTATTCCATGGCCCCATTCTTTCATCGGCCGGGCTCTGTGCGCGTCGAGCGGAAGTGCAACAGCCCGCCGACCCGCTCGACGCTGATGCCCGGGAGGGCGACGGCCGACTGCCCGTGCCAGTCGGTCACCAGGCGCGACACCTCGAGCGTCTGCGACCGGCTGAGACTCACCCCGAACTCCGCGAGCACGGTTGCGCGGATGATCCGCTGCCGCAGGGCCGGCGGATCGTGCTCCAGCGCGCGCGCCGCGAGCGAGATGCCCGCTTCGGCGTGGTCGGCCAGTTCCTCGAGCTGGTCGGCGGCGAACCGGTCGAGCGCATCGGTGTCTTCACGCGCGAGGTCTGCGGTGCGAGCCAGCGCCTCGGCGAAGCCCGGTCCGAGCTCCCGTTCGAGCATCGGCAGTACGATCTTCCGCACCCGCACCCGGGCGAAGCGCACGTCGTCGTTCTGGGGATCGAGCCATGGTTCGAGGCCCGAATCGGCACAGAACCGCACGGTGGTCTCCCGGCCGACGGACAGCAGCGGTCGAAGGTAGAGGCCCGATTCCCGAGCCATCCCCTTGATGCTGCCCAGCCCGCTTCCCCGGGCGAGACCGAGCAGCACGGACTCGGCCTGGTCGTCGCGGGTGTGCCCGAGCAGCACCGCGGATGCCCCGGACTTGCGCGCCACCTCAGCGAGCGCCGCGTACCGGGCGTCCCGGGCCGCCGACTCCGGTCCGCCGACAATTCCGACCGTGACGGTCCTCACCAGCACCGGGTCGAGTCCGAGCGCCCGTGCCTGCTCGGCGGCGCGGGCCGCGACATCCGCCGAACCCTCCTGGATGCGGTGGTCGATGATCACCGCACCGGCAGTGACGTTGAGCAGTCGCTTCGCCTCGAACGCGGTTGCGGCGGCAAGGGCGAGCGAATCCGGGCCGCCGCTGAGCGCCACAAGGACCCTCACGCTCGTTCCCGGCTCCCGCCGCCCAGGCCTGGCCGCCTGGGACTCCGCGCTCCACTGGGCTAAACGGGTCATCTGGGCGACAGGGGTCATCAGCGGCACGAGCGCGCTGCGCACCGCGGAGCGCACGTCGGCGATCGCGGGAGTCAGGCGGGGGCGTGTGCTCATCCGATAACGTTATTGCGTCATCCACCGAACACGAGGAGCGCCCCCATGGCCAGCTACGACGCGATCATCGAGATCCCCAAGGGCAGCAAGAACAAGTACGAGGTGGATCACGTCACCGGTCGCGTCTTCCTCGACCGGGTGCTGTTCACCGGATTCGTCTACCCGACCGACTACGGCTTCTTCGAGAACACCCTCGGCCTCGACGGCGACCCGGTGGACGTGCTCGTGCTGCTCGACTACCCGCTCTTCCCGGGAGTCGGCGTGAAGGTGCGCCCGGTCGGCGTCTTCAACATGACGGATGACGGCGGTTCAGACGCCAAGGTGATCGCCGTGCAGGCGAAGGACCCGCGCTGGTCGTGGATTCAGGATGTCGACGACATCCCGGAGTACACGCGCAAGGAGATCGAGCACTTCTTCGAGCACTACAAAGACCTCGAGCCTGGCAAGTGGGTCAAGACCGAGGGCTGGGGCAACGCGGCCGAAGCCGAAGCCATCGTGCAGGCCGGCATCACCAAACTCGCCGAAGAGGGCTCCCACTAGTCAGACGCGCTGCTCGGGCCCGGCACTGCCGGGCTCGACCATCGTGCCGGGCTCGACCATCGCTCGGGGTGACGCTTAGAACGACACTCCGCGAGCGGCCATGAACGGTGCGGCATCGATCGCCACACCCCCGGGACGCACCTCGAAGTGCAGGTGGCACCCGGTCGAATTACCCGTGCTGCCGACCTTCGCTATCTGCTGGCCTGCCTGCACCTGCTGGCCGGCCCGCACGAGGAATCCGCCGTTGACGATGTGGCCGTAGCCCGTCGACACGCCGTCGCCGTTGTTCATGAGGATGAAGTTGCCGTAACCGCCGTTCGGGCCAGCGAAGGTGATCGTTCCGGAATGGGCCGCGAAGATCGGCGAATTGCAGCTGGCACCGAGGTCGGTTCCGGAATGCAGCGCCTCTTTGTGGCTGACGGGGTTGATGCGCCATCCGAAGGGACTGGTCACACGGCCGGCCGAGGGCCGCACCCATCCGCTCGGGCTCGCACTCGATCCGCCTCCCCCGCTGCCTCCCGACGACGGCGGATGCGCGGCGGCCCAGTCGGCAGCTGCCTTGGCGGCGGCGGCCTCCTGCGCGGCTTTGAGCTTCTTGGCTTCCTCGGCGCGGTACTCCACGCCCTCGTTGTAGCCGGCCTCGGTGGTGGTGGAATTGGTGGCGAGGATGTCGCGCTGGGCCTCGAGCCTGCCCTTGTTGGCCTCTTGCTCGCTCAGTGCGGTAGCGGCCTTCTCTGAAGCGATGTTGGCTTCTTCGAGCGCTTTCTGCGCCGTGGCCGCCAGCACCTTGAGGGCGTCTTTGGCGACATTGGCCTGGTCGGTGAGCGCCTGTGCGGAGTTGCCGTCCTGCGTGGCCTTGTCGTAGAGGCCCGCCGACTGGTCCTTCACCATGCTGGCGAGACCGAGCTGGGAGAGAAGGCTCTTAGATTCGCCTCCGTTGAAGAAGAGTCGTGCGGAAAGGTCGCTTCCTCCCGCGCGGGCGAGTCGCGCGGCGAGCTGGCCCGCCTGCTGCTTGGACTTCGCGGCTTTCGCCTGGGCGACATCCGCCTGCTTCTGCAGCTCGTCGGCCTTGAAGGAAGACTCGTCGTACTTCTGCTGGGCGGCCTGCCACTCGGCGCCCTTCTGCTGCGCAATGGCCTGGGTGGAATCCACCTGGGCCTGGAGCCCGGTGAGCAGCGCATTCAGCTGGGCGATCTGCGCCTCTTTGGCCTTCACGCTGCTGCGGGCCGCCTGCACATCCGCCCATGTCGGGTAGTCCGCAGCGAAGGCGGATTGGCCGGTCTGGCCCAGGATCGTGCCCGCGACCACGATGGCGAGGGCGGCCGCGATCGCGGTTACCCGAAAGGCCCTCGTGCCGATAGTGGATCGTGAGTCACGCGTTTCCGCGGCATCTGCGGTGGGCGCCGAAGCAGCCCGGTGGCCGAACAAAGTGGATTTCATCAGTCCCCGAGTCGTTCCGCAGATCCCCCCGCGAACACCTGAATAGTCACATGAGTAACACTGTTAACATCTGTCACAGTAGCAAGGGGTCGGCGGCCGCGCCAGTCCCACGAACGGGTGGGACCTCCCGCGGCCCCTCTGATTGCATCAGTTGGCGAGCTCGACACCGTTCGAACGCATGAACGGCACGGGATCCTGGGTTCCGCCGTTGTGGTGGATCTCGAAGTGCAGATGGCACCCCGTGGACATCCCGGTGCTCCCGACGCGGGCGATGTTCTGGCCCACCTCCACATGCTGGCCGATGCGCACGAGGATTCCGCCGTTCACGATGTGACCGTAGGCGGTCTCGTAGCTGCTGTCACCGTCGTTGCGGATGCGGATGTAGTTGCCGTAGCCGCCGTAGGGACCGGCGAGCACGATCGTTCCGGAGTGTGCCGCATAGATCGGCGTGTTGCATCCGGCAGCCAGGTCGGTGCCCGCATGGAGGGCGTACACGCCGTTGTACGGGTCGATCCGGTAACCGTAGGGGCTGGAGATATGGCCGCCGGCCGGGCGCGCCCAGCCCGCCGAGGAGATCTGACCCGCCCGCGGTGCCGCGGCGAGTTGCGCGGCGAGTGCGGCCGCCGCAGCCTGGCGAGCCGCCTCGACGCCGGTCGCGTAGTCCGCTTCCGTCTGGGTGGTATTGGTCACGAGGATGGCCAGCTGGGCGTCGAGCTCGACCTGGTGCGCCTGCTGCTCGGTGAGGGCCGCAGCGGCGGCGACAGCGGCATCGGCAGCCGCCTGTGCGGCCTTCTCCGCTTGGCCCGCGAGCGCCTTGAGCGCCTCTTTCGCGATATCGGCCTGGTCGGTGAGGGCCCTGGCGACATTCTGGTTCTGGATCGCCTTCTCGTAGATGCCCGCGGACTGGTCCTTCACCATGCTTGCGAGGCCGAGTTGGGAGAGGAGGCTCTTCGCGTTCCTGCTGTCGAAGAACAGGGTGCTGCTGAGATCGCTTCCGCCGGACCGCGCGAGCCGGGCCGCGAGCTCGCCCGCCTGTTGCTTCGAGCGGTCGGCCTGGGCCTGGGCTTCATCCGCCTGGCTCTTGAGCTTCACGGCTTTGGCTGCCGCATCGTCGTATTTCGCCTGGGCGGCCTCCGCGGCTGCCCCCTTCTGCACGGCATCAGCCTGGGTCGAATCGACGGCGGACTGAAGGGTCGCGAGAAGCTGGTTGAGGGTGGCGATCTCGGCCTTCTTTGCCGCTTCGCTCCGCTGGGCGTTCTGCACATCGGCGTAGCTCGGGTAGGTGGTGGCGAAGGCCGCAGTGCTCGATCCGACGATGGAGCCGCTCGCCAACACCGAGAAAACTGCCGCCACTGCCGTCCAGCGCCTCAGCCGGCCGAGGGGGCGTCGAGTGCTGCGCCGCGCGGTGCCGCCCGTGTTGGCTGCCATCAGTCCTCGATTCTGTGACACCGAGTTTCCTGAGTCACTCCAGTAACACTGTTAACAGCAGTCACACTAACAACCCGCTTGCGGGATGGCCAGTGTTTGCCCGGGTGCGGCGTGGGCCCCTCCACTCCCGTGGATGCCGCCCGTGCCGGAAAGTGCTCCCGCCCGGTCGATTCTCGGAGTCGGGAGGAGCGGCTCGGCGTGAGTCACACCGAGCCCTGCGGGGCTCAGTTGGCCAGTTCGATCCCGTTGCTGCGCATGAACGGCACGGCGTCGATCGCATTGCCGTTCTGCCGCACCTCGTAGTGAAGGTGGCATCCGGTGGAATGCCCGGTGCTGCCGACCGCCGCGATGGGCTGTCCCGGGCCTACCGGCTGGCCGACGCTCACGTGGATGCCGCCGTTGACGATGTGCCCGTATCCGGTGGAGATCCCGTCGCCGTTGTCGATCAGCACGAAGTTGCCGTAGCCCCCGTTCGGCCCGGCGTAGACGACGGTGCCGCCGTGGGCGGCGAAGATCGGCGAGTTGCAGTTCGCGGCGAGGTCGGTGCCGGCGTGGAGCGCGTAGGAGTGGGTGAAGGGGTTGATGCGGAATCCGAAGGGACTCGAGATGTGACCGCCCGCAGGACGAACCCAGCCCGTGGTGGAGATCTTGCCCGCGCCGAGCCCGGCGAGTTCACCCCAGAGCGCCTTGATGCCGTCCACGTATTCGGACTCGAGGTGGTCGACGTTCGTCGTGAGGGTGGCGAGCTGGGCCTGCAGGCGAGCCGAGTTGTCGCTCTGCTCCGTGTAGGCGGTTGCCGCGGCCTCCGCTGCGGTCGTCGCCTCGGCGAGGGCCTTCTGCGCGGCGTCGGCGAGGATCTTGAGGGCGGCCTTGGCGACATCCGCCTGGTCGGTCAGCGACTGGGCCGTGTTCTGGTCCTGCACGGCCTTCTCGTAGATGCCGGCGGACTGGTCTTTGACCATGCTCTCCAGGCCGAGCTGAGCCAGGTACGCCTTCGAATCCCCGCCACTGAAGAACAGCCGGGTGGAGAGGTCGTTTGCGGCGGAACGGGAGAGCCGCGCGGCGAGCTGGCCGGCCTGCTGCTTCGACTTCGCGGCTTTCGCCTGGGCGGCATCCGCCTGTTTCTTCAACGCTTCAGCCTTGAACGCGGCCTCGTCGTACTTCTGCTGGGCGGCCTGGTATTCGTCGCCCTTCTGCACCGCGACGGCCTGCGTCGAATCCGCGGCGGCTTGCAATCCGGCGAGCAGTCCCTGCACGCGAGTGACCTCGGCCGACGTCGCGGACTGGCTCTGGCGTGCCGCCTGCACGTCATCCCAGCTGGGGTAGTCCGCGGCGAATGCCGGAGCTCCAGCCTGTCCGAGGATCGATCCGGTGGCCAGCACCGCCAGCATGGCGACAGTCGCGATCAACCGGGTCGCGCGCTGCCCGCGGCCGGAGAGAATCGTGCGCTTGTGCCCGCTGGTGTGTGCCATGTTTCCCCGAAGTCTCGACTGCACGTTGAACCTACCGCCGAGGGGTGCCGAATGCACGCAACACTGCGGAGTGGCGAGCGGATGCTTCCGCCCAGGGCAGTCGGTTGCGGGTGTGGTTTGGAAATGGGGCCGGGCTCCCCTATGCTTGACCCTCGGCAGCTATGGAGGATTTTTCTTCACGGCCCCATCGTTTAGTGGCCTAGGACGGCGCCCTTTCACGGCGTTAACACGGGTTCGAATCCCGTTGGGGTCACACAGCACTATCCGAAATGCAGCGAATAGCTAGGCCCTGTAGCGCAGTTGGTTAGCGCGCCGCCCTGTCACGGCGGAGGTCGCCGGTTCAAGTCCGGTCAGGGTCGCAAGGCACGGTCATCTCTCGCCAGACGGCCGTGCCTTATTACGTCTATCGTTAGACGCTAAGGCTCTGTAGCTCAGTTGGTAGAGCGTTCGACTGAAAATCGAGAGGTCACGGGATCGACGCCCGTCGGAGCCACGAAGGCCATCTGCAGGCTTCTACTGCGGGTGGCCTTTTTTGTGCCTGCAGAGCGCCTTTGCCGTTTCAGCAACTCGATTTCCCCCCTTCCTCCGCGGAGCCCACACTGTCACCATGACGATGAGCGCGGCCGAGTATTGGGAGAATCGCTACCGGGAGAACGGCAGGTCCTGGAGTGGGAACGTGAACGCCTCCCTCGAACGCGAGGTCGCCGGCATCCGCCCGGGCACCGCTCTCGACCTGGGGAGCGGCGAAGGGGGCGATGCGCTCTGGCTCGCCCACAACGGGTGGGCGGTGACGGCCGTCGACATCTCTCCGACCGCTCTGGCGATCGGTGCCGCGGCCCAGCAGCCCGGCGACGAGATCACCTGGATCGCTGCCGACCTCGCCGAGTGGCAGCCCGCCACGACCTTCGACCTCGTCACCTCGTGCTTTTTGCACTCCGAGGTCGAAATTCCCCGCGAGTCGATCCTGCAACGCGCGGCCGCCGCAGTCGCCCCCGGCGGAACGCTGCTCATCGTCGGCCACTCCGGTGCGCCGCACTGGCCGCGACTGGACGACAGCGGCCACACGCATCCACGACTCGACCTTCCTACGCCCGACGACGTGTATGCCACCCTGTTCACCGACTCGACGCTCGACCCTCAGGACTGGTCGGTGCTGACGAGCGCCCTCATCGAAAGGGTCGGCGGGGCCCCGGATGGCACGACGCACGCGATCGTCGACAGCGTGCTCACCCTGAGGCGGAACGAGTAGTCGAGTAGGGAGTCGACTGGTCCCGAGATGCCCTACTGGCGCAGTTCGATCGCTGCCCGGTCACGCACCGCCGCCGACACGGCATCGAGCAGAGGTGAAGCCAGATTCCACCGCTGCCAGTAGAGCGGAACATCAACCGGATGCCCGGGAGCCAGCTCCACGAGCACATCCTCGCTGAGCGGCTCGAGGCACTGCTGCTCTGGCAGCAGTCCCCAGCCGAACCCGAGCGTGATCGCCCGGGCGAAGTCGGCGGAGGTCGGCACGTAGTGGGAGGCCGTCGCGGAACGGCCGCAGTACTCCTGCAGGAATGCCGCCTGCAGGTCGTCGTTGCGGTCGAAGGTGACGACCGGCGCATGCGCGAGCGTGACCGGAGCGGACCCGCGAGGCATCCAACGTTCACGAAATGCGGGGGTCGAAACCGCCCGGTACCGCATGACGCCGAGCGGCTCGGTCACGCAGCCCTGGACGGCCTCCCTGGTGGATGTCACGGCCGCGATCACCGTACCGGCTCGCAGCAGCGCCGTCGTGCGCTCCTGGTCTTCGCGGTGGAGATCGAACACGACGCCGAGCGACTCACCGAGACCGGCGAGCGCATCGAGGAACCAGGTAGCGAGGCTGTCGGCGTTCACCGCGAGCGATACCTGGAATGGCCGTCCGGGCTCGGAGTCCACCCGCAGGGTTCGAAGGGTGTCGGCTTCGAGGAGGTCGACCTGTCGTGCGTAGCGCAGCAGCACATCGCCAGCCTCCGTCAGCGTGACGGGCGAGGTGCGCCGCACAACCACCCGACCGGATGCCTGCTCCATCGCCTTCACCCGTTGCGATACGGCCGAGGGGGTGACGTGCAACCGCGCTGCCGCCGCATCGAAGGAGCCCGTATCGACGAGGGCAAGCAGCGTGTCGAGTTGATCGAGCGAAAACAGATGCATTAGCCCAGCTTATGCAGCAATAGAAAGAGTAGTTGGATTACAGCTGGCCCACACCATAGCGTGAGGGCATGACCCTGGCGACGACGATCCTTCCGGCCCTCCTCGGACTGGCGACCGGTCTCTCGCTGATCATCGCGATCGGAGCACAGAACGCCTTCGTGCTGCGGCTCGGCATTGAGGGCCGCACACGCATAGTCCTCCCGGTGGTGGCCATCTGCGCGCTGTCCGACGCGGTGCTGATCCTTGCCGGGGTGCTCGGGCTCGGGGCGCTGATCCGGGCGGCGCCGATCGCGCTGGTGATCATCCGGGTGCTCGGGGCCGGCTTCCTCATCGCCTATGGCCTTCTCGCCGCGCGCCGGGCCATCCGACCCCGGGCCCTGGTGGCCGAACCGGTTTCCGCGGCAGCGACGACGGGGCTGGGTGTCGCAGTGACCACGGTGCTCGCCCTCACCTGGCTCAACCCCCACGTCTACCTGGATACCGTGCTGTTCCTCGGTTCGGTGGCGTCGCAGCAGGGGCCGGCGGAACGCTGGTGGTGGGTCGGGGGCGCGATGATCGCGAGTGTGCTCTGGTTCTCGGCCCTGGGCTTCGGGGCACGCCTGCTTCGCCCGGTCTTCGCCCGGCCGTCGGCCTGGCGGGTGCTCGACGCGAGCATCGCCGTCGTGATGATCGCCCTCGGCATCCGGCTCGCGATCGGCCTGTGACGGCGACCGTCTGGCCATTGTCCGCGGTGCGCGGCACAATGGGCGCATGTGCGGACGCTTCGCGATGGACAAGAGCACCGACGACCTGATCGAGGAGTTCGTGGCCGTCGGCGGCGACTTCCGCGACTGGCGGCCGGGCTGGAACATCCGCCCCACCGACCCGGTGGCCGTGGTGCTGGAGTCGATGAAAGACGCACCGGAGCCCACCCGCCGTCTCGAGGTGGCCCGCTGGTCGCTCACTCCCGGCTGGTCGAAGACGCTCAAGATGAAGGTGCCCACCTTCAACGCCCGTAGCGAGGGCATCACCGAGAAGGCCTCGTTCAAAGCATCGATCCGATCGAAGCGCGCCCTCATTCCGGCTGCCGGGTACTACGAGTGGCAGACCGATCCGGTCACGAAGAAGAAGACCCCGTTCTACCTGAGGGTGCCACAGGGCAAGTCGATGGCCTTCGCCGGCATCTACTCCTGGTGGAAGGATCACTCGCTGGCAGACGACGATCCAGCGGTCTGGACACTCACGACAACCATCCTCACCGCGGACTCGGTGCACACCCTCGATCACATCCATGACCGAAATCCCGTGCCGCTCCCCCGCGACCTGTGGGACGACTGGCTCGACCCCCGTATCGAGGGCACCCAGGAGTTCGTGGATGCCGCGGTCGCCGCCGCCATTCCTGTCGCGGAGTCGCTGGAGATCGTGGAGCTCGCGGCCGTGACCGACGAGGAGCCGGTCGCTCGCGCCTGACGGCTACAGTCGCGCGGTGCTCGGCGCGAAGGTGTCGCAGGACTGGGCGCCGGAGGTACGCCCGGTCGTGAACCAGCGCTGGCGCTGCTCGCTCGACCCGTGCGTCCAGGATTCAGGGTTCACCTGGCCAGAGGCGGCCTGGATGCGGTCGTCACCCACCGCGGATGCCGCGCTCAGGGCATCCGCTATCTCTGCCGTCGTCGGCGGCTTGAGAAACGGTACGCCGTTCGCATCGGGCGTCGTGGAAGCGGCTCCCACCCAGGCGCCGGCGAAACAGTCGGCCTGGAGCTCGGTGCGGATGCTCGTGGATCCCGGCCCGGTGTCGCTGTGCGGCTTGTCGAGCACCCCGTCGAGCTTCTGGATGTGGTGGCCCCACTCGTGAGCGACGACGTAGAGCTGGGCGAGCGGTCCGCCGCTCGATCCGAAGCGGTCGCGGAGGTCGGCGAAGAACGACGTGTCGATGTAGAGGGTCTCGTCGGCCGGACAGTAGAACGGGCCGGTCGCGCTGGACGCGCCACCGCATCCCGTGTTCGTGGATCCGCTGAACAGGGCGATCGGCTGGGGTGCGGAATAGGAGCCACCGAGTGCCGGATATTCCTCGGACCAGTACGCCTCGAGCGACGCCGCGGCAGCCTTCATGCGGCAGTCGATGTCGGAGTTCGCCTGCGCGCCGGTCGTGCACTGGTCGAGACTGTCGGCGCTCGATCCGCCGGATGGCGCGCCGCCCCCGCCGACCAGCCCACTGACGTCGAACCCGGTGAGCTGCGACACGATGTACAGCACGACGATCAGGGCGACACCCCCGCCACCGCCCGCGATCATGCCGGTGCGACCGCGCCTGCTCGCCTTGCCGGAAGAAATGTCGGCGTTGTCGTTGAACGTCATGCTCGAACGCTACCGGGGACTGCCGCGCCGGACTACCGCTTGTTTTTGAGCGACTTCTCCGGGATGGGGTCGAGGCCCGCGTCACGGCGAGCGCGGAAATACTCCGCGGCCTCGTGCTGCCGGTCACGCTCGGCCCCGGACGCGATCGCCGACCGCACGTGTTCGGGTTCGAAACCGAAGGCGTCCACGAGGTCGAGAGCATGCGGGCGCAATCGCGGCAGCAGGCGGTCATCGATGTAGTCGGTGATGGCCGCAGCTCGCTGCGCGGAGAGTCGGCCGTTGATGAGGTACCAGGCGAGGTTCTTCTCGATCAGGCTGAAACCGAACAGGTCGCGGAGCCAGGTGAGCACCTCGCTCGTCTTCCCGTCAGTGATTCCGTCGAGAGCCTCGGTGAACGCCTCCCACTGCAGCAGTTCGGCATGGGCGGCGGCCGCTTCGATGAGTTCGTTCTGGTTGGCGTTGAAGAGCGCCGCCGCCTCGACCGGCGATGCCTTCTGTGCGGCACGCAGCCGTCCGGCGAGCGCGGCGACCATCGTCTCCACCCGGTCGGTGAGCAACTGGCGCTGGGATGCCGCGTCGCGCACGAACCCCACCGAGCGGGCCGTCGAGCCGAAGTCGGCCACGTTCTGCGCCAACTTGCGCAGCCCAGAACGATTCACCGCTGCGGCGCCGACCTGGCCGGCGACATAGCCCGCCATGGCCCCCGCGTCCGCATTCTTGAACTTGCGCGAATAGTCGGTGAGCAGCCGCTTGGCCACGAGCTGGAGCAGCACGTTGTTGTCGCCCTCGAAGGTCACATAGATGTCGAGGTCGGCGCGCAACTGGGTGAGACGGTTCTCGGCGAGGAATCCGGCGCCGCCGCAGGCCTCGCGGGCCTCCTGGAGGATCTCCAGCGCGCTCCAGGTGCTGAGTGGCTTGAGCGCGGCCGCCAGGGTCTCGAGATCTTCGCGGTCGGCATCCGACGCCCGCGCTCCGGAGAAGACGCCGTCGAACGCGGTGAGCAGTTTCTCGTGCGCGAACGACATGGCGTAGGTCGTGGCGAGCTTCGGCAGCAGGCGTCGCTGGTGGCGCTGGTAGTCGAGGATCACCTCTTCCTTCGTGGGGTCGGCCGCGGTGAACTGGCGACGCTGCGATCCGTAGGTGATGGCGATGAAGAGGGCGAGCTTCGAGGCGACGACCGAAGCCCCGTCGAGCGAGACGCGGCCCTGCACCAGGGTGCCGATCATGGTGAAGAAGCGTCGGCCGGGGCTCTGGATGTCAGAGCTGTAGCTGCCGTCCGCGGCCACGTCGCCGTAGCGGTTGAGCAGGTTCTCGCGCGGCACGCGCACCCCGTGGAAGTGGAGACGACCGTTGTCGATGCCGTTGAGTCCGCCCTTCAGCCCGTCGTCTTCACCGCCGATGCCGTCGAGGAAGCCGTTCTCGTCACGGATCGGCACGTAGAAGGCATGAACCCCGTGGTTGACTCCCTTGGTCACGAGCTGCGCGAAGACGACGGCCGCGATGCCGTGCAGGGCGGCGTTGCCGAGGTAGTCCTTCCAGGCCGCGCGGAACGGAGTGTCGAGTACGAACTCCTCCGTGGCCTCGTCGTAGGTGGCCGTCGTACCGATGGCGGCGACATCCGATCCGTGCCCGGTCTCGGTCATCGCGAAGGCGCCCGGCACCTCGAGGCTCATGATGCCGGGCAGGAACTTCTCGTGGTGGCGCAGGGTGCCGAGGTGGAGAACGGCCGCGCCGAAGAGGCCCCACTGCACGCCGGACTTGATCTGCAGCGAGGGATCGGCGGTGACGAGTTCTTCGAAGGAGGCGATGTTTCCGCCGTGGTCGTCGTTACCGCCGAGACCGGACGGGAAGGCCTTGAGCACGGATCCGGAGTCGACGAGCAGCTTGAGCTGGCCGAGCACGCGGGTGCGCTGGGCATCGAGTGCGAGGCTGTCGTCGCGATGGAACGCGCTGTCCTTCATGAGCTCGCGGGACTCGCGGCGAGCCTCCGCCCAGGTGCCGAGCAGGTACTCTCCGAGCCAGGCGGTATCGATGGCGCCGTCCCGGGCGGCGGAAGTGGTGGTCGGCCGGGACTCTGCGGTGATGCGGTCAGCGAGGTTCGTCATGGGATCGTCTTTTCGTCAGGAATTGCGGCCTTCGACGGCCTGCATCGACGGTACGAGCCTCGCGGCCGACTGCAAAAGAGGTGGTGCGGCCCGCACGAAAGGCACGACGGCTGCATGACATCCGTTGTAGAAATCCACAGTCGGAAGCTGTGCGGGAATGCCAACACCTCCTAGGCGGTTGGCCTCCACATGCCTACTCTCACTTTGACCACGGATGCCTTCGAAGAAACGGTGTCCTCATCCGGAATCACCCTCGTGGACTTCTGGGCCGACTGGTGCGGCCCCTGCAAGATGTTCGGGCCGATCTACGAGGCCGCGAGCGAAAAGAATCCCGACATCACCTTCGGCAAGGTGGACACCGAGGCTGAGCAGGCTCTGGCCAGCGCCGCCGGAATCACCTCGATCCCCACCCTGATGGCCTTCCGTGACGGCATCCTCGTGTTCTCGCAGCCCGGAGCCCTGCCCGCGCCCGCCCTCGACCAAGTCATCGACGCCGTCAAGGGTCTCGACATGGACGAGGTGCACCGCAAGATCGCCGAGCAGGAAGCCGCTCAGCCCGGGGCCTGATCCGATCCACCCCGGGTGGGTGAGCGCTACTCGACGTCCCAACGGTCAGCCGCGGTCGCCTGGATGATCTCCAGAAGGGAAGCGCGCATGCCGGCGTTGTCCGCGATGCTCGGGAACAGGTCGGCCTCGAGGGTCCTCGCCGACTCCCAGGCCGCCTCGCCCGCTGCGGTGCGCGTTACCACGTGGCGCCGTCCGTCATCCGGATGCTTCTCTCGCGCGATGTAGCCCTCCCGCTCGAGCCGTTCGAGGGTGCGGGACATCGTCTGCACCTCCACCCGCGCCGACTTGGCGAGCTCTGTCTGGCTGCGTGGCCCGGAGCCGAGAACATGCAGCACGATGAGGCCGGCGTGGCTGAGTCCGAGCTGTTCGAGTGCCTCCACCCACGCATGCTCGACGAGCCGCGCCGCGGTCGACAGCAGTCGGCCCGTCGGCCAGCCCTGCATTCCGACCGGATCAGTCATCGCGTCGCCACTTCCCTCGCCATCATTTAACGCTATCGTGAATTAGTAAGCTAGCTGATGATTCGGGAGATCACCGTGAACGAGACGCGAGATACCGTGCGACAGGCCGTCGTGCTGGTCAGTGCCATAGTCGCCGTGGTCGGCGCCTTCATCGGATCGGGGGCGGCGGGCGGCACTCCGATCCAGGATGCCGCGGGCGGCGCTCTCGCGGCGGATGCCACCCCCATCGCCCCCGGGGGCCCGGCCTTCGCCATCTGGACCCCGATCTATGCGGGGCTGCTGGCCTACGCGGTCTGGCAGTCCCTGCCCAAACAGCGTGCCGACGAGCGGCAGCGCCGACTCGGCTACCCGATCGCGGCATCCCTGATCCTCAACGCGGCCTGGATCCTCAGCATCCAGTTCGGATTCCTCGCCGCCAGCGTTCCGATCATCGCCGGGCTGCTCGTGGTGCTGGTCTGGGCATTCCGCATCACTCTCGCCTCACGTCCGAAGAACCTGGTCGAGACGATCGTCGCCGACGGCACTGTCGGGCTCTACCTGGGTTGGGTGTGTGTGGCGACCGCCGCCAACATCACGGCCCTTCTCGTCGCCTCCGGATTCCGCGGCTTCGGCCTCGGCGCGGATGCCTGGGCCGTGGTGATCGTGGCGGTCGCCGGCCTCGTCGGCGTTCTCGTCGCCATCCGCGGGAACGGACGGCTCGCGCCGGCCGTCTCGCTGTCGTGGGGGCTCGCCTGGGTGGCGGTCGCCCGGCTCACCGGAGACCTGCTCTCCGCTCCGGCAGGGATCGCCGCCATCGTCGCCGTTGCCGTCGTCGTGATCGTCACTGTGGCGCTGCGGATCCGCACCACCCGAAGTGCCTCGAGCCCGAAGGCGGTGTCCGCATGAGCGAGGTCGCGCAGGGTTCCTCCCGCCGCCGGTGGGCCGGGCTCGTCTTCATCAGCATCGCCGTCGCTCTGATCATCGTCGACTCGACGATCGTGAACGTGGCGATCCCGTCGATCATCAAGGATCTTGGCATCACCTCCACGCAGGTGCAGTGGGTGCAAGAGAGCTACACGCTCGTGTTCGCCGCCCTGCTGCTCGTGTTCGGAACGCTCGCCGACCGCTACGGCCGACGCAAGATGCTCATCATCGGCGTCACCATCTTCGCGCTCGCGTCGATCCTCGCGGCGTTCTCGCAAACCGGCGACCTGCTCATCGGATCGCGGGTGATCCAGGGCATCGGCGGTGCGATGGTGCTTCCGACCACCCTCTCGATCATCAATGCCACCTTCCGCGGCCGAGAGCGCGGAATCGCCTTCGCCGTGTGGGGTTCGACGATCGGCGGAATGGTCGCCGTCGGCCCTTTGCTCGGCGGCTGGCTCACCACCTACTTCTCCTGGCGCTGGGCCTTCGGCATCAACATCCCATTCGGCATCCTGATCATCGTCGGCACTCTCCTCTTCGTGATCGAGTCGAAGGCCACCGACGTGCGAAGGATCGATGTCGTCGGCGCGATCCTCTCCATCGTGACCAGCGCGACGCTGGTCTTCGGGCTGATCGAGGGCCGCACCTACGGCTGGTGGCTGGTGAACAAGCCGCTCACGATCGGCAACTGGACCTGGCCCTTCGATCTCTCGATCATCCCGCTCGTCTTCGCCGTGACGATCCTTGCCGGCGCCGCCTTCGTGCTCTGGGGACTCCATCGCCAGCGGGTGGGCAAGACGACGCTTCTCGCCTTCAGCCTCTTCTCCATCCCCTCATTCCGCAACGGAAACATCGCCGCGCTCATCGTCTCCCTCGGCGAATTCGGCATCATCCTCTCCCTCCCACTGTGGCTGCAGAATGTGCTGGGCTACGACGCCCTCCAGACCGGTTTCGTGCTGCTCGCCCTCGCCATCGGCTCCTTCGTCGCGAGCGGCTTCGCGGGTGCTTTCGGCAACCGGGTCTCCCCGGTCACCATCGTGCGCGTAGGCCTGCTCGCCGAGATCATTGGCGTCAGCGGTCTCGGATTCGTTATCTCGGCGAACGCGACCTGGCTCATGATTGTGCCGTTCCTCTTCGTCTACGGCTTCGGAGTTGGTCTCGCCACCGCGCAGCTGACCGGCGTCGTGCTGAAGGACGTGCCGATCGAAGCGAGCGGACAGGGATCCGGCACCTCGAGCACAGCACGCCAGATCGGATCAGCCCTCGGAATCGCCATCCTCGGCACGATCCTCTTCACCTCGGCGGGAACCGCCCTCGACTCGCGGCTGTCGCAGCTGCCGGAGGCCCAGCGCACCCAGATCGTCAACGCCGTGGTCGACAGCGCCGGGGCCGCCATCCCGGGTCTCGAGAAGCAGAGTGCCTCGATCGCAGAAGACGCCCGCATCGCCTTCAGCGACGCCACCCGGTTCTCCGCCTTCTCGGCCGCCGGATTCCTCGTGCTCGGGTTCCTCGCGACCCTGCGACTCAGCGGGGTTTCCCGCGATCGCGAGGAGGAACTCGAGGCTGCGGAATCCGCCGTGCCGGCGGGTCACGAGAGACCAACGTCCTAGCTTCGCAAACCGTGCCTTCACGGTGGGCGCGGAGCGAAGTGCGATGGCAACCGCTCGAAGAATTCGACTGGGCCAGCGACGTGTGACCCCAATGGGGGTCACGTAGAAAAAGGCTTTGGTGTATATTTTTGGTATCCCTCGATGGTGAGGGCGCCACCCGCATTGAGAGACTATCCCGACAGTCTTTCCTTCGCGACGACTACCCGGTCGTCCCGTTTGTTGTTCGTTATGTCCCCCGCTACCCGGCGGTTCTCATACGCGGTTCCCTGTAAGACCCGAAGAACTACAGGACAGTACCCGATGAATGAATTGACGGTCCCCCGACCCGTTAAAAGTTTTACAGCCCGTCGAAGCGCCCGGCTCCACGCGCTTCCCGAGCGACAGCGAATGCTCCCGCGTTCGCTTTCCGGCGTCGCCTGGGCACGTGCGTATCGCACTCGCCTCCGAGTCACAGACACCATTGTGATTCTCGCGTCGGTGTCTCTCGGATACGTGATGCGTCTTCTGTTCGAACCCGACCTGTTCGCTGAGAACGGTTCGCTTCTCCGCTTCGGGCTCGGTTCCGTTGCGGTCGTAGCCCTATGGGCGATCAGCCTCGACGCTTTCCGCTCACGCGACCTCAAGGTAGTGGGAATCGGCCAAGACGAATACCGGCGAATCGTAGCCGCGTGCTTCACTTTCTTCGGAACCCTCGCGATGGTGTTCGTGGTCGGCGGGATCATGAGCGCTCAGTGGTTCTTCGTTGTCGCTGCCCCGCTAGGCACGATCGGACTTCTCCTCGGCCGCTGGTCCTGGCGGAAATGGCTGATTCGACAGCGAGCCTTCGGCCATTTCCTATCGCGGGTGGTCGTCGTCGGCAAACGCAAAGACGTGATCAAGGTCATCCGCCAGATCGACCGTAACTCCAGTGCGAACTATTCGGTCGTCGGCGCCGTCATTGACAAGCACGACACTGAGGCAGACGACGGAGTGCTGCGGGACATCCGCGTGCACCGCGGACTCGACAAGGTGGCTGACTTCGCCGGCTCGATCGAGTGCGACGGCATCGTCGTCGCCGGGCAGCCGACACGCCGGGGGGATTTCATTCAGGATCTGGCGTGGGAGCTCGAGGGCAGGTCGCTCGAGCTGATTCTCGCGACGAGCCTGGCGAATGTCGCCGGACCCAGGATTCACTTTCGACCGGTCGATGGCTTACCGCTTATCCACGTCGAGATCCCGCAGTTCGACGGCGGGAAACACGTCACAAAGCGAGTGATGGATATCGTTCTCGCGACGATCGCACTGGTGGTGCTCTCCCCTCTCCTCGTGGTGATCGGCATCCTCGTGCGACTCGAGAGCGACGGTCCTGCGCTTTTCACTCAGCAGCGCGTCGGCCGAAACGGAGTGCCGTTCCAGATCTTCAAGTTCCGATCAATGACTGCCGATGCGCCCGAACGCCTCTCCGAACTGCGTGATGCCAGTGAAGGCAACGGTGTACTCTTCAAAATCAAAAATGATCCCCGCGTGACCAAACTCGGGCGCGTGCTGCGTAAATACTCGCTTGATGAACTCCCGCAGATCTGGAATGTCTTGATCGGCGACATGAGCCTCGTAGGCCCACGTCCGCCCCTCCCTGTCGAGGTGGACGGGTATGAAGATCGTGTGCGCCGTCGCCTGTACATCAAACCCGGGCTCACCGGAATGTGGCAGATCAACGGTCGATCGACCTTGAGCTGGGAAGACAGTGTGCGCCTCGATCTCTATTACGTGGAGAACTGGTCCGTCGTTGGTGACTTGATGATCATGTGGCGAACCGTGAAAGTAATCATCGCGCCGGTGGGGGCATACTGATTCACGCATCGGCGAACCCAGAAACTACTCTGGGTGTTGTGCGTACAATACTGGTCGCCAATCCGTCTGCCGACGTCTACGGCTCCGATCTCCAGATGCTCGAGAGCATCTCCGCCATGGTCGGTCAGGGCTGGCGAGTGGTTGTCGCCCTGCCAGCCGGTGGTCGGCTAGTGCCGCAGATGGAGGCGCGCGGAGCAGAGGTCCACATCGTCGACTTTCCTGTGCTCAGGCGTGCGAACGCATCCGTTATCGGAGTCTTGACACTTGCGCGCGACGGCCTTCTGGCTCTGGGGCGAATGCGCTCTATGATCATGTCGACGGGCGCAGACCTCGTATATGTCAACACCGTCACCCTTCCCTGGTGGATTCTGGCTACCAGGCTGGCGCGCCGCAAGGTGATCGTGCACGTTCACGAGGCCGAGACGGAAGATAGTCGCGCCATTCGCTTCGCTCTGAATTTCCCCCTGCTGTTTGCGCACGCACTCATCCTCATCAGTCGCTCGACCCGAGATGCGACTACTGGATCGGTCCCAGGGCTCAGAGGCAGGTCCCACCTCATCTATAACGGTGTGGATCGAGCCCCGGCACCGAGAGTTCGTCGTGAGATCGTGGAGAACAGTCCCCTTAATCTGGCAATCGTTTGCCGGCTCTCCCCTCGCAAGGCGCCGGACGTCGCCATTGAGGCGGTCGCGATTCTTCGAGGACGGGGAATCGATGCCCGCCTTGACATTTGCGGCACTCCCTTCGAAGGCTATGAGTGGTTCGAGAAAGCACTTCGCGATCGGGCCGCGCACGCCGACGTAGCCGGAAGCATTTCTTTTTCTGGCTACGTGTCGCCGATCTGGAGCGCGCTGGACGCCGCGGACATCGTTGTGGCTCCCTCACTGAGGGAGCCATTCGGAAACGCCGTCATCGAGGCTCAGCTGTCGGGTCGGCCCATTGTGGCCTCACGGGCTCTAGGCCACACCGAATCGATCGTCAGCGGCACCTCCGGGCTCCTGGTGACCCCCGGTGACCCTGTCGCACTTGCCGACGCTGTCGAGAAGATCTACTCGACACCTCAACTCGCTTCCTCCCTCGCACAGGGCGGGCGACAGAGTGCCCTGAACAATTTCTCCAGCAAACGCTATGCCCGAGATATCGTCGGTCTGATCGATTCGACCGTGTCGGGCAAGCGCGCCTCTACCCCAGAGAAGGCGCGTCGATAGCAGCGGTGCCGGGACACCAATGGCTCAGCGGAACCACCCTCGACCTACATCACCGAACGGTCAGTGGCTGAACTCGTCGACCAGCTGTTTGGTATTGATGATGTTCGCCTTGCTCGATGCACCGAAGACTATCGACTCGATATTGGGCTGCTCACTGATCCACCGGATCGCCTCTCGAGCCGGAATAGCCCCGGAGGCGAAGACCGACATCGCGACCGCCCGGAATCGATGGTTCTCCAATACCTCGTGATATCCCTCGATGCCACCAGACATCCGGAAGCCGATTTTGTTGATGTTCGAGCAGACGATCGGATTCTCGATACCGAGCCGCTCGAACCTCGTGAGAAGCATCGGCAAATTCATCGTGATGAAACCGGGCTCTGCCCCGTACCGCTTCCTCACATGGTTAGCAAAAATCGTGAAAGCATCGTCGAAACCGAGCCCGAGAAGCAGATCCACCACCACGTTCTGGAGCCAGATGACCGGGGTTTTCAGGTCGCGGAACATCGCCATCTCAGCGTCAACGAGAAGCGTGATCAGGCCCTCGACATCCTTCCGCGCCAGCGAGGCACCACCGCGGAGCATCGCATTAACGATGCCTTCCTCTGGGAGGAACTTTCGCACGGCACCCATCATGCCGTTCTCGGTCACCGCGTCGGCATACTTGTGTGCGTAAGGCATTCCCGGGAAAAACGTGAACTCCGAGTATCGTTCCGGGTTATTTCGCACCCGGTCGGCGACCTGCGCGATGCGCTCGTGTGTGGTGCACATAAAGGTGGTGATGCCGGCGTCATAGGCGTCGTCAAGCACCGCCATCACCGCGTCGAGCTCCTGGAATCGCATCGCCTGAGCTCGAGCCTTCTCCTCTGACATGTGGTTCACGCCGAAGAACTGGTTATCTCCGAAAAGCAGGCGATCCATGGCTGTGGTCTCCGTTGTATCGGTCATGAGCGACGCCCGAACAGCCCGCGCTTCACGCCTGGCTTCTCTGCGACGACAACCCCGTCATCCCTCGTCGCTGGTCCGGCTGCAGCATCAATCGTGAGAAGCTCGAGCACGCGGTCAGTCGTCGAAGCGCTGGCAAAACTGTTGATGTCATCGAGTTGATGATTCTCGACGCGTTGGACGAAGTGGTCCAGTTGGGCGCTGTACTCCTCACCGCGCAGATAGAACCAGACATTCTCGGTGAGCTCAGTCGTGTATTTTACATTCCAGCCCTTCTCGTAGCCCTCGATATCCGGGGCTGTGTCGCGAAGGAAGACCTGAACTTCTTGGCGGTCCGCGTGAATTCTGCCCGCCGTGCCGCTGATCGTGATTTGGGTGGTCATCTTCCGATAAGACTCGTCGGACCAGTTGACCGACAGCTGTGCACTCACGTTTTCGGGGTAGTAGAGCGTACTGAACACCTCGTCCTCCGTGTTTTCGGAGAAGATGCTACCGAGAATCGTGCCACCGACTCCGACCGGAGCACCTGCATACCAACTGAGCAGGTCGACGGGATGCGCGGCATAGTCGTAGAGGCATCCGCCGCCCTCCGTGCGCTGGCTGCGCCAGGTCGACCCTTTGGATTTCAGTACCACGGGTCCATATGCCTCTGCGAGTATGTGAGTAACACGGCCGATCGCACCGGCCTCGAGCAAAGCTTTCACCTCTCGGAAGGCTCCAACAAATCGGTTGTGGTACCCCACCTGGGTAACGAGGCCCTTGGCGTCCGCGATCTCTGCTAACTCCGTCGATTCCTTGGAGGTAAGCGTCAACGGCTTCTCACAGAAGACGTTGAGGCCTTTTTCCAACGCCGCCTTCACCATCGGACCGTGAAAGCGGGTGGGGGTAGCAATGAGCAGCGCATCCAATTCGACCTTCTCGAGCATCAATTCAAAGTCCGTGAAGGATTGCAGCCCTGTGTACTTGGAAAGCACGTTAAGGATGTACCCGGTCGAGTCGACCACCGCATCGACCCTCACCTCCGGGTGAGCCTTGATCATCGCAAGGTGGGACAGACCCATCTTTCCGAGCCCTACTACTCCGACGCGTATCACTTGCTTCCCTTCCAGAGGTCTGTGTCAGATGTTGCCAATAACCGCGGATCGACGCGGCGATTCAGAAGTTCCTGATACTGGCCACCGATGCGTTCCCAGGTGAATTCCGCCGCGTGCCGTGCCCGGCTCGCGGAGCCCAGCTCGGCTCGGAGGGCAGAATCACCGAGCAAGCGGGTCACCGCAGAAGCAACGTCCTCGGCGGTCCGGAAGTAGAGCGCACCCTGATCGACGACCCAGCGGTTATAAGGGTTGTCGTGGGCGATCACCGGATTGCCTGCGGCCATCGCCTCCACCAGCGAGGGATTCGTTCCGCCCACCGTGTGGCCGTGCAGGTAGCCGGAGGCATGAAACCGAATTGCCGCCAGGTCTCCGGGGTCATAGATCGCGCCCAGGAAGACTACCTCGTCGCTGGCTGCCTCCATGACTGAGCGGTGGTACTCGTCTGTAGCAGGGGTGTAGTTGCCCAGAACCACCAGGCTGTGTCCGCGATGTTCAGCAGAGAATCCCTCCACGAGTTCGAGAATCGTGTTCTCCGGAATCGGGCGGCAGATCAGCGTGAGGTACTCACCCGGTACCAGCCCGCGAGCCGTCACCGGCGCAATGGATGCCTCAGAGATCGCATTCGCACCGTAAGTGATCGTGGTGAGCTTGGATCGGCGGGCGCGGGTGGCAAGGTAATCCTCGATTACGGGGTGGTCCGCGATGAGGTCGTTCCCCACCCAGCACGCGATCCGCTCGTTGGTCCAGAGAATGGATTGCTTGACCTTGCCCCAGCGGGCGCGCGACCACTCGATGCCATCCATATTGATCACGTTCGGTATGCGCTTTATCCGCTGGATTACGTTGAACACGGCCGTGTTGTAGCCGAAGGTCAAGCAGACGTCACCAAATTTCGAAGCGTGCAAGATGGACTTGAGGTCGAACTGCGCGGTGCCGAGCCACCCTTCGCGCGCCACCGGGATATTGACCCGCTCGATCCCGTGCCAAACGTCCTCCCACATCGCACCGGAGCGCGGGACCTGGCAGTAGATGATGACGCGCCAGCCCTCGTCCCGCAGAAATAGTCCCACGTTCTCGGCCGCAGTCTCGAAGCCCCCATAGTTGGCCGGCACCCCGTGCGTGCCGAGGATGCGCACGGTTCGCATCTTGGTGACGGCGGGTCTTCGGGAATTCATGAGGGGCTACAACTCCAGTCTGTGTCGGCAGCAGTCGGGTATAGCGGCCGGTTTCGTCAGCATCGACGGGAGAGATGAATTCTACGTGAGTGACCCATGCGGCGACGCTCCCCACAACGAGGGGGAGACTCGGATGGCCCCTGTAGTGTTTGCTGTTCTCTACCCCCATTCGAACCCCAGGAGCCCCCGATGGCGAACGAGAAGCCCGGAACTCCGTCGCGAGGGCCCGCCCCGCTTGACCGCGAGCGGAAGTGGACGACACGACGCAAAGCGGTCCTCGAGATCATCGCGGCAGTTTTGCTCGCGGCGATCATCGTCGTGATCGCCATTTTGTCGACCTCCCGCAATTCGAGCGCTCCGTCAGGATCGAGCTCCCCGCCGCCCAGCTCGACCAGTGCGAGCCCGGAGCCAAGCCGCAGCAGCACGCCGGAGTCGAGCCCCTCACCGGGTCCCTCAGGTTCACCGACGGCGGCTCCAATAGCCAGTCCTGGCACCATCAAGCCGGGACTCACTGCGCAGATCACCAAGTTCGAGGCCGTGGATGGCGTCGCTAACACCCCGGGCGAGATTTCGGGCCCGTCAGTGCGTTTCACGGTCACTGTGACGAATACCGGGGCAACCGCTGAGTCACTCGGCACCACGGTTGTGACTGCATACTACGGAGCCGACAGAACGCCAGCGCTCGAGCTGAGCGAGCCCGGTGGGGTCGATATGCCAGGAAGCGTCGCGGTCGGGGGTACCGCCACTGGAATCTACATCTTCTCGATTCCCAAAGACCAACGGAACGATGTGCGTCTCGAGGTCGACTACTCAGTCAAAGTGGCGCCTGTGGTCTTCCAGGGGGCCTTGCCGCTCTAACACCCCGCAAAAGGGGGACAGAAGTATTTACAGACCGAGGCTCGCGCGGCTAACGTATTGGCATTCCTGCATCAGTCCGCTCGCGGAACGAACGGTCCAGTTCGCAAGGTGCCGGTCTTATGGGAACGAGGCTCGCCCATGCCCGTCACGCAGCGCCACGTAGCATCCTTCACAGCCATGGCTTCCGCAGTCGCTCTCGTCATAACCGCAATGGTGGGCCTCGCGCCCGCGCTCGCCGACACGGCCCCGGCAAGTGCGAATGATCCGCAGACTGTTTCGGCGGATTCGCTGCCCACTGCGCAGATCAACGGGGTTGTCTGGGATCAGGAAATCGTCGGCAACACCGTCTATGTCGGCGGCAACTTCAGCAAGGCCCGACCAGCAGGATCGGCCCCGGGCACGAACGAGGTCCCGCGCACAGACTTGATGGCATACAACTTGCAAACAGGGGTGATGACCAGCTTTGCACCGGTACTCAATGGCGAGGTACGCGCCCTCGACTCGTCTCCTGATGGCACCCGGCTCTACGCGGTCGGCACTTTCACGACCGTCAACGGAGTAGCTAAAAACCGTATCGTCGCCTTCGACATGGCAACCGGCGCCATCGTGACGAGTTTCGCCGCAGCAGCCAACGCATCTCTCTACGCGGTCACTGCGAATGCGGCGACGGTGTTTTTCGCGGGCAACCTGACTTCAGCGAATGGAGTTGCAAGACCGGGACACGCAGCCGCAGCGCTGGCGACGACCGGGGGAACCACCGGGTGGGCGCCAAACCTCCAAGGTGGTCGCGCCTACGGCATGGAGGTCTCGCCGGACGGGAGCAAAGTCGTTTTCGGCGGGAGCTTCACCACCTTTAACGGAAGCGGAAACCCGGGATTCGGGTTGGGCGCTGTCAACACCACAACCGGCGCATCACTGCCGTGGGCGACTAATTCGGTCGTGCGGAACGCCGGCACGAAGGCGGCCATTTATGGGCTGTCGTCGGATGCGGACAGCGTCTACGCCTCGGCATACAACTTCGGCGGAACCGGCAACACCGAGGGCACGGCTCGCAGCTCCTGGGATGGCACCCTGATTTGGCTTGCCGATTGCCGTGGCGATAACTACAGCGCGTCCTCGAGCGGTGGTGTTGTGTACATCACCGGACACTCGCACCAGTGCCAGTGGGTTGGTGGGGCCTTGGCCCTTGTTCTTGGACACGGTGTCGTTTCGGTTTATGCCGCTTTCGTGAGCGTAGCGGACACGATGGTTTCGTATGCGTCGGGGCTGATGTTGCCGATCGCGGAGTGCCGGCGACGGGTGTTGTAGCGGGTCGCCCAGCGGAACACGGCCCGGTAGGCGGTCGCTTGGTCGGGAAATGTTGGGACACCGTCGAGGAGCTCGCGTTTCAGCGACGCGTTGAACGACTCCGCGAGGGCGTTGTCCGCACTGGAGCCAACCGCGCCCATCGACTGAGTCACACCCATGCCCGTGCAGAGACGCGCGTAGTCCTTCGAGGTATAGACCGACCCATGATCCGAGTGAAAGACCGCACCGCGCAGCGAGCCGCGTTGATGCCAGGCGGCCCTCAACGCGTCTTCGACAAGCTCGGTGCGCATATGGTCAGCCATCGCCCAGCCGGGCAGCTTCCTGGAACACAGGTCGATCACCGTGGCGAGGTAGAGGTTCGTGCCGTCAGCGATGGGCAGGTAGGTGATGTCGCCCACGTAGCGGAGGTTCGGGCTCTCAGCGGTGAAGTCGCGGCCCACCAGATCGGGGAACTTCCTGCCCGACTGGTCCGGGATTGTGGTCTTCACCCGGCGGCGCAACCGAATCCCCGCCAGTCCTTCCTGGCGCATCACGCGCGCCACACGCTTGTGGTTGACCCGTTGCCCGCCGGCCGCGTTCTCGTTCAGGTCGGCAGTGACTCTGGGGACACCGTAAGCGCGATCACCACCCTGGACCGGGTCCTGCACCTGCCGGATCTTTGCGGCTAATGCCGCGTCCGCGGCAGCCCTGCCGGCCCGAGCGGGCGCGGCGACCAGCCACGCGTAGAACGATGACCTAGACACCTCGACACCCTCACACAACCGCTTCACGCCATAGGCGCCCTTGTGATCCTCGACGAACTGGAAGCGGGTCACCAGTTCGTCTCCCCGGCGAAATACTTCGCCGCCTGACGGAGAATGTCTCGCTCCGTTTCGAGCTTGCGGGCCTCAGCGCGAGACGCAGCCAGCTCCGCCTCCAACCGGACAACCCTCCCAGCGTGCGACTCGGATCGCCTCGCAGACCCGAGGAACGCAGTCCCGGGCACCGTTACTTCGGAGCCGAGCCTGCCCACCCATTCCTTCAACGCACCACGGGAAATTCCCAGATCAGCCGCGATGCCCTTCACCGTCGCACCAGGCGTGGACTCGTATAAATCCACCGCCCGCCGACGAAACTCGTCCGTGTAACTCTTCCTAGCCATCTCTTGAATTCTCGCTTCCCCAGCATCGTGCTGGAATCAGCGTGTCCAAGAACCGGGGTTAAGTCCCGTGGGTTTCCACAGAACAATCCCACGTGGTTGAACCAACGTGCCATCGCCTATTCGAAGACGCCCTCCGGGGTCGTTCGAGCAGACGTGCAAAAAGGTCAGCCGACGAGCAAACAGCTGGATTGGTTTCCCACGATCAATGTCGGATCCTTCACCGGACAGAACCAGGGCGCCTGGACGGTTCAATCGAACACCGAGTACGTGCTGTACGCGGGGGAGTTCACGACGGTGAATAGTGCTGGCCAGCAAGGCCTCTCCCGGTTCGCCGTTCCCGGAGTCGCCCCGAACAAGCGGGGACCCGAGTTGAGCGGCGCGAGCTGGCCATTCAGCACCGCGTCGTACTCGGCGAGCACCGTGCGCATCAGCTGGCCATCCAACATCGACCAAGACAACGAGCTGCTGACATACCGTGTGTACCGGGACGGCTCCGTCGTTCACACGACGACGGGCCTGTCTCGTTTCTGGCAGCAACCCTCCATCAACTGGGTCGATTCGGGCCTCGCAGCCGGTTCCACACACGCCTACCGTGTGACCGCGACTGACCCCTTCGGCAATGTGGAGAGCACGACCACCGTGAACCAGGGCCTTGGCACGAGCGGCACCTACAGCGCGTATTCCCAGTCTGTAACCAACGACAGTCCGACCTTCTATTATCGCCTCGGTGAAACCAGCGGGACCGCTGCGAGCAACCTGTCCGGCCCGGTCGGCAATACCACCCAGACTCTCGGGGTCATCAAGCTGGTGGACGGCATCGCGGGTTCTGGCGTGACAAGAAATGTCGCGGGAGCCATAGCGGGCGATCCAAATCCCGCGTCACAGTTCAACGGAACATCCAACGGCCGGATCGTCACGTCGCAACAGGTGTATTCCGACGATTCGACGAGCGTGGAGACGTGGTTCAAGACCACTTCCGCCAGCGGAAAATTGATCGGATTCGGTGACAACGCGAGCGTTACCGGCAACTCGAGCACCTACGACCAGTCGCTATATCTCACGGGAGGGAAGGTGGCGTGGTCCGTGTACGACTCTGCAATGCGAACAATCTCCAGCCCTGTCTCCTATAACGACGGTAACTGGCATCAGGCGGTCGGCACTCTAGGCACGGACGGAACGCGACTGTACGTGGACGGCTCCCTTGTCGCATCGGGTACCACCAACTACGCGAGGGGTTTCTGGGGCTACTGGAAGATCGGTGGCGATTCCGTGCCCTCGGGAAATCAGAATTTCTCGGGCACGCTGGATGAAGTAGCCATCTATCGCACAACCCTCTCGCCCGCGAGCATCGCGCAGCATTATTCGCTCCGAAGCGGTGGTGTCGTCAACCATCCGCACACAGCGACGTTCTCCCTTGCTGCCAGCGCGCGCACGGTCTCAGTAGACGGCAGAGGGTCAGTTGACCCGGATGGCACGATTTCGACGTTTGCCTGGACGTGGGGCGACGGTGCTTCCTCGGTGGGCTCGACCTCCAGCCACGACTACGCAGCGGCGGGCACCTACACGGTCACACTGACTGTCACCGACAACGCAGGGGCGACGGGCACGACGATCCGGACGGTCGTGGTCTCACCACTGCCACCACCACCACCACCACCACCACCACCACCACCAGGGATGATTGCGCAGGATGACTTCACCCGCGCCGTCGCCGGCGGCTGGGGGTCCGCTCCAACCGGCGGGGTTTGGACAGTTTCCAGTGCTGCGAACTCGTCGGTGAATGGAACATCCGGGCAGCTGGTCCTCGGCCTCGGCACAACGAGACGCGCGGTTCTGACTTCAGTGTCGTCCTCATCCACAGATGCGATCGCCGACATCTCTATCGATCGGATGGCTACGGGCGGTGGAACCTACGCCGGGGTTGTGGTGCGGCAGGTGGGAGCTACTTACTACCAAGCCCGCGCGCGTTTCCAATCCGACGGCTCTGTGAGTCTCCAGATCATGCAGGGTTCGACGGTGCTCGGGAACGTGACAGTGCCCGGGCTTACCTACTCGGTGAGCGGCAGATTCACCCTGCGGATTGTGGCAACCGGTACTGCTCCCACCTCACTCGGGGCAAAGCTATGGCTCGCGGGCTCCGCTGAACCGGCGGCGATGACCCTGACGGCATCCGACTCGACCATCGGCTTGCAGGCGGCGGGATACGTTGGAGTCGAAACATACCTCTCCGCCGTAGCCACCAACGCGCCCGTGACGGTCAGTTTCGCTAATTTTTCGGCGGTCACAGCGCAGTGACGGCGACGATTATGACCCATCCCGGGACATAAACCCCGATCCGAATCGCTCGCTGCATTAAATACCCCCCTTCGGGGGTCGTGTGTGGGCTGTCCGGGGACATGACTCTCGGTTACGATGTGCTACGTCGGCAGATCCCGAAAACTGCCGCATACCCGATAGAGGACACAATGGGTCAACCCAGCCCTGTGTCGACGCGCGGCCGCTTTTTCGCCGCAGCGACGACCCTTGCCGTATTCGCTGCACTTTTCACAGTCGCCTCGCCCGCAGTAGCCGATACTGCTCCTCCAGTGCCGACCGACCCATCGACGGTATCGTCTGACGCCTTGGCCACCCCCCAGATCAACGGGGTCGTGTGGAGCCAGGCAGTCGTCGGCAATGTCGCCTACGTTGCGGGCAACTTCACTTCCGCTCGCCCGTACGGGTCGGCAGCCGGCTCGAACGAGACCCCCCGGTCCTACTTACTGTCCTATGACGTGATCACAGGGGTGCTGTTGTCGTGGGCGCCGACGCTCAACGGTCAGGTACGCCAGATCGCCGTCTCCCCCGACAAAACCCGCCTCTATGCCGTGGGCGACTTCACCACGGTCAACGGCGTGACGCGCAACCGCGTTGTCGCGTTCGATCTTCCCAGCGGTGCGATGAGCACCACGTTCCACCCTTCGGCGAATGCCACGACTTATGCGGTTGCCGCCACCAACTCGACCGTCTACCTCGGCGGCAACTTCTCGGCGATGGCCGGAACTTCGAGAGTCGGAACCGCCGCAGTCTCGGCGTCCGCGGGTGTAGCCACCAGCTGGAATCCCATCCTGAGCTCTGGACGCGCGTTCGCGATGCAGGTCTCTCCCGACACCTCAAAGGTCGTCATCGGTGGGGCATTCATCGCGATCAACGGGTCCGACTCGCCCGGATACGGCCTGGGCCTGGTCGACGCGTCGACGGGCGACAACCTTCCGTTCGGCGCTAACACTGTGGTTCGGGACGGCGGCGCGCACGCAGCCATCTTCAGCCTTTCCAGCGATGCCGACAGCATCTACGGAACGGGCTACGTCTTCGGCGACGGCGGCAACCTCGAAGGAACCTTCCGTTCAGATTGGAACGGAAACCTGAAGTGGATCGAGGATTGCCACGGCGATGAGTATTCGGTTGCGGTGCAGGACCAGACTGTCTACATCGCAGGACACCCGCATTACTGCGGAAACGTCGGCAGCTTCCCCCAGACTGACCCCTGGACCTTCCACCGCGCACTGGCCTTCTCCAAAGAGCCCACCGGCACGATCACTCATGACCCCAACGGGTACTTCGACTTCGCCGGAAACACTTCCCCGACAGCTCTGAACTGGTTCCCAGACATCAACCTCGGCACATTCACCGGCCAGTACCAGGGTCCTTGGAGCGTCGCCGCAAGCTCGACCTACGTGCTCTATGGCGGCGAGTTCACGACTGTCAACGGCAAAGCTCAACAGGGTCTCGTGCGCTTCGCCACCAAGGCGGTCGCCCCGAACCTCGACGGCCCGCGCCTGTCGGGCAACGACCTGATGCCCACGCTGCAATCCGCTGGCTCGACGAGCATGACGGTCAGCTGGCCGGCTGACTGGGATCGCGACAACGAGTCGCTGACCTATCAGGTCTACCGCGATGGCAAGACCGCAACCGCGGCCTACACGACCACCGTCAGTTCTCGATTCTGGAATCAGCCGACCATTTCATGGATCGACACTGGCCTCACTCCGGGCTCCACGCACACCTACCGAGTGCGAGCCACCGATGCATTCGGCAACTCAGCCTGGGGTACGACGGTCTCTGGCACGGTCGCGACCGCAACGAGCCTCAGTCCCTACGCATCGCAGGTGATCACCGACCAACCCACCGATTTCTGGAGGCTGGGTGATGCCGCGGGTGCGACATCTGCGACCGATAGCGTCGGCCGCTACACGGGCACCTCCGGCACAGGAGTGTCCTACGGCACCCCGGGCTCGATCATCGGAGACTCCACCACCGCGGCAACATTCGACGGCACCAGCAACGGTCTCGTCGCATCCAGTGGCCGGGTCTGGAGCAGCAACACATTCTCGATCGAGACGTGGATCAACACCACCAGTTCCACCGGTGGCAAGATCGTCGGCTTTGGGAACAGCAACACCGGAACCTCGAGCAGCTATGACAGGCATGTCTATATGAACGCTCAGGGCAACCTGCTTTTCGGCGTCTACCCGAATAGCTCGCAGGTCGTTCAGTCGGCGAAGACCTACAACGACGGTCAATGGCACCATGTCATCGCGACTCTCAGCACGTCGGGTATGCAACTGTGGGTCGATGGACGTCGCGTCGCCTCCAATTCCAGTGTCATTTCTGGACAGAACTACTGGGGCTACTGGAGGATCGGCGGTGACAGTTCATGGTCGGGCGATCCCTTCATCAAGGCGTCGATCGATGACACTGCTATCTACCCGGTCGCACTGACGAAAGCGCAAATCCAGAATCACTACACGCTCTCGGGACGCACGGTGAACGAACCGACCGCCCCGGCAGACGCCTATGGCGCCGCGGTCTACAACCTGGACCCGACGCTCTACTACCGACTGGGCGAAAGCTCCGGATCGGTGGCAAAAGACTCTGGAGCCCAAGGCAATCCAGGCATCTACGACGGCGACATCACCCTCGGCACCCCCGGGGCAGTGAAGGGGACTGCTGATACCAGCGCGCTCTTCACCAACGGCGGAGTCGCGAGTGGAGCAGCCAGCTCGGGCACCACGACGTATTCGACGCAGATCTGGTTCAACACGACCACGACCGACGGGGGAAAGCTCACCGGCTTCGGCTCCTCCCAGACCGGCAATTCGAACAGCTACGACCGCCACGTGTACATGCAGAACGACGGCTCGCTCGTCTTCGGCACCTACACCGGACAGTTGAACACCGTGGTCTCCCCGCTGACCTACAACGATGGCAAGTGGCACATGGTGACAGCAACCCAGTCATCAGCAGGCATGAAGCTGTACGTCGACGGAGCGCTAGTCGGTACAGACCCACAGACCGGTGCGCAGGACTACTCCGGTTACTGGCGTGCAGGTAACGACACCACGTGGGGATCGAACAGCAACAACTTCAACGGACAGTTGGATGAGTTCGCGGTCTTCCCCACAGCGCTCGACGCTTCGACGGTTTCTGCCCTCTACACCCTCGGCAAGCCGCTTGCTGCGAATGTCCTTCCGACAGCCGCCTTCACGGCGATCTCGACCGGGATGTCCGTCGCATTGGACGCCAGCACCTCCACTGATACTGATGGCACCATCGCTTCTTACGCGTGGGACTTCGGGGACGGCAGCACGCAAGCGCCGTCGGCAGCCGCAACCGCGAGCCACGCCTACGCAACTCCGGGCACCTACACGGTGACATTGACGGTGGTGGACAACAGCGGTGGCAGTGCAACGATCACCCACCTCGCGATTCCAGTCAGGGTCAACCAGGTACCAGTGGCCATCTTCACGTCTTCGTCGAACAACCTGGCAGCGTCGTTCGACGCCACAGGCTCGAGCGACCCTGACGGCACCATCGCCAGCTACGCCTGGGACTTCGGGGATGGCTTGACCGGAGTTGGGTCCACCGCGGATCACACGTATGCGACAGCGAACACCTATCCGGTCACGCTCACGCTCACGGATAACGACGGTGGCGCCACCGTGCTCAGCCACCCGATCACGGTGCAAGCGGCGAATCAGTTACCGATTGCGGCTGTTGCCACGACCAACACGACGGGATCACTCTCGGTGGGGGTCGACGCGAGCGCGTCAAACGACCCGGACGGCACCATCGCCAGCTACGACGTCGACTACGGCGACAACACCGCCCATGGCACGACTGCGATCAGCAGTCACAACTACGCTGCGGCTGGCACGTACACGATTGGACTCGTCGTCACCGACAATCGGGGAGGAACCGCGACTACGACGGCCGTGATAACAATCACCAAGACCAACGTGCTTCCGGTTGCCTCATTCACCAATTCCGTGTCGAACCTCGCTCTCAACGTGAACGCGGGTGCATCGACTGATCCGGATGGCATGATCGCCAGTTACGCCTGGGACTTCGGCGATACCGGAACGGCCTCAGGAGTGACCGCCTCGCACACCTACTCAGTGGCCGGCACCTACACAGTCACTCTGACTGTCACCGACAATCAGTCGGGCTCCACGTCGACCACCCAGTCGGTGACGGTTGCTGCGGCACCCGCCAACACGACGATCGCCGAAGATCACTTCGATCGCACGGCGAACTCTGGCTGGGGAAGCGCGGTGACGGGTGGCCCGTGGACTGTCAACTCGGCATCCAGCTCGAGCGTCGGATCCGGTGTAGGACTCCAATCCCACTCGGCCGGCGCCACCCGGAAGGTGACGCTCAACTCCACCTCAGCGGCGGATGCGGACATCACTACGGACCTCTCCTTCGACAAGGTCATCACCGGTGGTGGGGCCTACGCAGGAATCGTGGCGAGGAACACGGCTACGGACTACTACCAGTCCCGCGTGCGCTTCATCTCTGACGGCACCATGGCCATCCAGATCCTTCAGGGTGGCTCGACGATCCTCGCCAACGCGGTGCTACCGGGAACTTACAACCCGGGCACGATGCTGACGCTCCGCACGCAGATCGCCGGCACATCACCGACGACGATCAAAGCGAAGGTGTGGGTTGCGGGAACGGCCGAGCCGACAGCGTGGGCAGTCACCGCCACTTCCAGTGCGGCGGGGCTTCAGGTCCCGGGTTCGGTTGGAGTCGTCAGTTACGTAGCGGGGAGCATCACGAACGCGCCATTGCTCGCGAAGTACGACAACTTCTTCGCGAGCTCGGGCACCGTCGTGACGCCGCCGGCGAACGTCGCTCCGACGGCCGCATTCACTTCTTCGGTGAACGGCTCGGTTGCAAGTCTGAACGCGGCCGGCTCGGTCGATCCGGACGGAACCATCGCTTCCTATGCATGGGACTTCGGTGATAGCACCACAGGCACCGGAGCGACCGCAGCCCACACCTACGCGGCAGCAGGCACGCACACTGTGACTCTGACCGTCACGGACAACGGCGGTCTGACCGGTTCCAAGACGGGCACCGTTACGACAGTCGGCACCCCTCCGGCCAACGTGCCCCCGACTGCCGCCTTCACGCCGGCGATAACGAATCTGGATGCGAGTTTCAACGCCAGCGCTTCTGCTGATTCGGACGGAACGATTACCGCTTACGGGTGGGACTTCGGAGACAACACGACCGGAACGGGAGTCACTGCAACCCACTCTTACGGGGCAGCGGGCACCTACACGGTCTCGCTGACAGTGACGGACAACGGGGGGCTCACAGCAACGAAAACCGCTACCGTCGTCGCCACCTCCGTAGTCACACCCCCGGTCGACCCGAACATGCTGGCCTCGGATGACTTCAACCGGACCAGCACGTCGGGTTGGGGCACCGCGGTCAAGGGCGGTGTCTGGGCGTCGCCGTCGAACAGCAATTTCGTCATCAACAACGGGTCCGGCGCTCTCCTACTCACGCCGGGGGCGACCAGGCGCGCTCTGCTGAACTCGGTATCCGTGAGAGATGTGGAACTGCAGTCGCAGATCTCTTCAGACAAGCCACCACTGGTCGGAATGGTCGTGGCGGGCCTCGTCGGACGTCAGGTGGGAACGGACTTCTATCTCGGTCGCGCGAGGCTACTGCCAAACGGTGTCGTCGGTCTACAGATCCTGCACGGTTCGACACTGCTGGCCGACACCACAGTCGCCGGATTGAGCTACACCCCCGGGGATCTCTTGAACCTCAAGGTGCGCTTTACCGGAGCCACGCCGACGACGATTCAGGCAAAGCTCTGGGCACTGAACGCGACGGAACCCGCCACGTGGCAGCTGACCGCGACCGACGCTTCCGCAGGGCTTCAGGCCGCAGGTACGGTCGGAGTGGAGAGCTACATCTCCACTTCAGCGAGCAATGCACCCATAACGGTTCGCTTCGACAATTACACGGCGAGCGTGCCCCAGTAATCTGTAAGGATCGAGCCCGGGTCAGATTCCCAATCCGACCCGGGCTCTTCCTGTTGTCAGCGAAAGTCTTGGTGGGGAAGCACGAGTGAAACGAAACGCGGTCGGCGCTATCGGCGCGCAGGGCGCGCAGGCTCTCGGCAGCTTCGTGCTCCAGATTCTGGTCGTACGATTGCTCGGGCTAGAGGGTCTCGGCACTTTTTCGATCCTGTACGGAGTCTTGGTGCTCGTTGCGGGAATTCTGACCGGTTTTGTCGGAGACTCCCTCGTCGTGCTGGATCGGCGCGAAACAGCGGTGCGCTCGGCCCTCCAGCAGTCTGCCATCGGGCTCTCCCTCGTGGCGGGAATTGTCTCTGCGATCGTCCTGCGAGTAACGGGATTGATCACCTGGCCACAAGCTGTGTGGTTCGCCGTCGCCGTGATACTTTTCGGGCTTGAAGAGCTCATGCGTCGCCTTCTCATGGCGAATGTGTTGTTCTGGCGGGTCGCAGCCATCGACCTCTCCGCTTTTTTGGGCTCATTAGCCGTCGTGGGTATGGGGGCTCTCCTGCACCGTATCGACCTCGACCTCTTCCTCATCGCCATCGCGCTCGGCCAGGTTGTCGCTATCCTCCTCGGAGTCGTCTTGCTCCCCCGCGCGGAGCGGTTCTTGGCCGGCTTCGTCCGTGGCGAGTATCGACTGGTCGCGGCATACGGATTGTGGCGCTCGGCCCAGCAATTTCTCCGGCCCGGACTGCTAACCGGCGTGCGCTCGCTTGTCACCATCTTCGTCGGATTGGCGGCAACGGGACTGCTTGAGACGGCTCGCGTCTACGTCGCGCCAGCGATGCTGATCATTTCCGGATTGACCTCTTTTCTGTTTGTCAGCTACGCACGCAACAAAGCTGCGGGAGTGACCTCTCAGCTTCGCCGTGCCGACCGGTCGGTCGGGACACTCCTGGGCATCACCACGCTCATGAGCGTCGTCTTCCTCGTCGCGCTGCCGTTCGTCGGACCGCTTCTCTTCGGCACGACGCCCCAATTGTTGGCGGTGATCGGCTGGCTCGCATACGCGGCGTCCGTCTCAGCGGTGACCCCCTATGGAGCTCTGGCCGCAGTGGGTGGACGCCAGGCTTTCGTCTTCGCAATCAGAGTGAGCGACACGCTCCTTTCCATAATCGCTGTCGCCGTGATCCTCGCCCTTGGCCTACAGCCATCTCTAGCGCCAATCGCCCTTTCCATCGGGTCGATCGCCGGTGGCCTGGCGATCCGTGCTTTCATCCTCAAACCGGAAGCACAACGGGAGCAGTCGAGCCTCTAGTCCGCTCCGTTCCTGTGGTCGGAAGAGTCCCAGCCGAGCAACGCCATCACGGTGCCGGGCACGGCGGGCCGGGAGTCTGTAGTCGTGGCGCTGGTCAGTGCGGCGGTGAGCCAGCTGCGCTTGGCGGCTGGGGCGTTCGTCAGTTGCACGCCTTGCTTCTCCTGTCCGGTGTCTGTGCGGAAGGACGAGAGCGACGCGTAGGCTTTCGCGGCATTATGGCCCTGTTCCCACAGCACCAGTGATTGGGGATCGGATGCCGATGCCCGCTGGTATGCATTACCGCTCATCGTCACCCCCAGCTGTTCGGCAGTGAACTCCCCCGAATAGTCCTGCACCGCCACCAAGGCCGAAATACTGGACCCCGAAAACACGTTGTTTGAGACAGTGATGTTGCCGAGGATCCAGGTCATCGTAGGATCCTTGGGATGCCGCGGATCATGGCCGGGGACCGTTGGGTCGGTTCCCCGTCGAAGATCCTGCGCAATTCGCAGGTCGATGCCGTTGTTGGCCACAGTGTTGTTCCAGATCTGGACGTTGTCCGTATCGTTCAGCTTGATGCCGTTCGCCCCGTTGTTGACTACGGTGTTTCCTGCGACGACGAAGGCGGACGAGATCTCCATGCTCATTCCATGCCAGGTGTTACCGTCCATGATGTTGGAGATGACATTCGCATCGTAGATGGACTGATCGAACCAGAGGCCGGGACCGCGATTTCGGCTGAAGGAACTGTATTCGATGGTCAGGTCTCGACTCCGGGTGATTTTCATCCCACCGGCCACCGGAGCCGTGTTGAAGTGCTGCACATTATTTCCGGTCACCGACAGTCCAGAGATCGTGAGCCGGTCGGCGTAGTTTGCGTAAACGCCGATCAACCCGTTGTCGCTGGAGGTCACATTGCGCACGACGATATCCGAGGCCCCGAGAAAGAGTCCCGCCGTCGCGTTCTGCTCGATAGCGAGATCCTGCAAGGCGGTTTTCGCCGCCTCGATACTGACCGCACCGAAACCTGGCACCGGAGTCGCGTAACGCCGCACTCCGAATCCGCGCAGTACAGTTCCCTCCGCCTGCACGGCGAGCGCCTTTGTCTTATCGCTGGCACGAACCTCGTGTCCGCTTGGGTCGGATCCGACGTAGAGCCGTTGCTGCGCATAGTCGACAGCGAAGGTGCCCGACTTCACTGCTTTGGCATCTTTGACCTGAACCAGTGGCTTGTCGTCGATCCACACCTGGTCCGGGTGCGCCGCGAGCGGAAACTTCGGATCCACGAAGTTGAAAGAGGGCAGTGTGCTTTCCGGCGCGCCGGTCGTGAATGTCGGGCTCGAATCGAACTCCGCTGTCCAGCCTTGGGACACCCAGATCGATCTTTCGGCGGTCCAGGACGACACCACCGTGCTGCCATCAAACCAAGCCGCCTCGTTGGGGTACGACTCGATTGTCACTGGAGTGCTCGCAGGAACCGTGACCCTCTCGTGATAGGTCCCTGCGCGCAGCACGATGGTCTCGACCGGCGAAGCCATGGATATCGCGTGTTGCACGGTCTGGTAGGGCGAGGCCTCTCTACCCGTCCCGGAATTTCGCCCTCGCGGCGAAACGTAAATCGAACCTTCGGGTATCGGATAGCTAGTCGATCCAACGGTCGGAGCGCCGGGCTCGGCACCGGTCGTGTCGGATACCGGCACTGCAGCACCGGGGTGACCGGGACTATCAGGGATCCTCGATACCCGGCCTGGAAGCACCAATACTGCGGCGATGGCACCAACCAGCACAGTCGCGATCACTGCGAGGAGGAGTACCCTGCGCAGCATCCGACGAGGACGAGCATGGCGCCCGCTCGGCTGGTGCGGCTCGCCTACATGGGTCATCGATGCACTTTCGGGTAAGCGGAAGATGGAGGGGTGCGACTCGCGGACGCAGAATGCTGTCGGGGCAGCTTCGTCACCATTGTCCCAGAGTCCCCGGTCTGGGGGTGACTTCGCCCAGCATTCATATCGATCGAAATGGTAGTTTCGATGTTTCAGGTTGCTTTGCTCTACCCGACGAGAACAGGACCGGATGGATCAACAGGCCTATCTGCAGATTTTCCTCGAGCGATGGATCGCCCTCGTCGTGGGCGTATTCGTCGGCCTCGGCCTCTCGGTGGCCGTCAGCGCCTCGATCCCGCCGAGCTATCAAGCCACGTCGACGTCATTCCTCTCTGTGCAGTCGAACACGGGGACGCTCCTGGAACGCTCGCAGTTCGCCCTTGCGCGTATCAGTTCGTATCCCGAACTTGCGCTCAGTTCAGACGTACTCTCAGAGACGATCTCGGACCTGGGCCTCAAGGAATCTGTGCAGCAACTCGCCAATTCGGTGAGCGCGACAAACCCGCCGACCACCGTGCTGCTACAGATCACCTCGAGCGCGGCAGACCCGGAAACCGCTGCGGCCATTTCGAACTCGATCGCGGCGAATCTCGCTGACACGGTCTCCCAACTGGAGAACTCGTCATCCGACAACCGCTACACAGTTTCCCTCGAGCTTCGTGACCGAGCGCAGACCCCTGCAACGCCATCCGCGCCCCAGCGCGGCATCATTCTTGGTCTCGGAGCCCTGGGAGGGCTGGCTCTCGGCCTGATCGGCGCGATTGTCTGGGCGCGCCTTGACACGACAGTGCGCTCATCGAGGGTGGCGCGCCGAATTTCTGGCTTGCCCGTGATCGGTGAACTTACAAAGCCCGCATTGCCCTTCGCGCGATCACGGGCGAAAAATATCGAGCGCACCGAGGCTGCTCTCAGAGAGACGCAGCTCACGATTCGGCAGGCGAACGGGAATGAGCTTCCCCACGTGCTCGCGCTCGTTCCCGCCAGCCGTGCGGCGGCATCCATCGATACCCGTATCGGACTTTCGGAATCTCTCGCCAAGACTGGCCGTTCTGTAGTTCTGGTCGAAGCGGACTTCGATGGTCGAATCAGTTCGGCCGCGCCAGAATCCGCCTCGGCGGAAGGGCTCGCGGAAGTACTGTCCGGGACTCGATCTGTGGTCCAGGTCGCGATCAGGTCTGAGCTGAGGTCCTTCGATCTGATTGCCCCTGGACTTCCGGCGAATGCCCCGAAAGAGAACGTGGCTGAGCGCAACGTGCTCTCCGTCGTACGGCAGCTGGTCGCAGGGTTCGATCTGGCTGTGACCCAACTCACCTCCATCACAAGACCTGCGACCCTCGAGCTGGTTGGTCCATACGCTGATGGAGTCGTCGTGCTGGTTCGACATGGCCGCACCCGCGCCGCAGAGCTTGCCCACGTTCTCGCTCGCCTTCGACTGCTCGAGATCCGCCCGCTCGGAATCGTCATGACAGGAGTGCCGCCCTACCGACGAAGCGACCTTGTCGCCGACTGGCGGCCGAGTGACTTCAACCAGATCCCGCGCTCACCGGTGCGGAAACTTCAGGATCTTGCCTTGCCCGCATCGCCGAGCTCACCAGCCGAGTCGGAACCGGATATGGTCTCGATCCCGGTCGACCTCGCCGCGGAGGCGCTGCCGGTCGAAGCCACCCCCACGGAAACTCCCGCAGGATCGGCGTCACCTCGAGCGCATCGCACTTCTGCTGCACGCAAACCACGAAGTTCTCCTAACACTCGATCCCCAGCCCCGGCCGCAGCGCGAACCCGGAACGCAAAGCGCGCCACAGCCGCGGGCACGGAGTCGGTCGGCCAAGTTCCCAAGGATGCACCAGAGCCGTGATGGCACCCACAGGGGCGGTGAACTCCTCTCGAAAGGTCTGGGCGGCTGTGTTCGCCGTCCTGACGCTCACCGTCGTGAGCGTCGTCCCTTGGCGGATCGGCGATCTCTACGACGGTGGGATCGATCCCGTCGTGATAGCGAAGGCGCTTTTGGGAGGGCTGTCCTTCGGCGCCGGCTTCCTCCTGATGGTTCGCTCGCCGACGCGGAGTTCGATTGGAATTCGCAGTCTCGGGCTTCTGGCCGGAATCGTTCTGGTCTCCCTCGACGGAGCATTCGCTGCCGGGGGACCATTGGCCGCAGTGGTGCTTACCGTGCGCATCGCGTTGGTTGCCGCCACTATCGTCGTCGTCGTGCGTTCCGCACCCCCGATGACCGTGCTGACAGCCCTGCTGGCGGCGATGGCCGTCGTGACCATCGTCGCGGCCGTCACCGGTCTTCAGTCTGGACTGGCCGGTGGTCGACTGGCCGGTGGCACCCCGCAGATGGCTCCGAACGTGCTTGCCGGTCTGGCCGCGCCCCCCGTGATCGGTCTCGCGGCGCATATCGTGCACAAAGGCCTTCGCCCGTGGAACGTGGGGCTTCTGGTGATCCACGTAGCCATCGTGTTCGCCACCGGTTCGCGAACCGCTCTGATTGTCGTCGTGGTGGGAATCGCCCTCGCGTTTCTCTGCGGCGGACGCCTGGCTGCATCCACCGCCATTGTCACCATTGCGGCCATCCCTTTCGCCTATGGGCTGGTGGCGTTCACCGACACCATCTCCACCGTGTTGGCGCGAGGCCAGACGGTCGAGCAGATATCCACTCTGAGCTCTCGCACGGTGGCATGGGAAGCGGTGCTGTCCACCCCGTGGGATTCCTGGGCCAAGTGGATCGGAGTCGGCCTCGCCGCCAAGACCGTCGAGGTGCAGCAACGCTGGCGTGACGTCCAGGTGCTCGACAGCAGCTGGGTCTCGGTCATCGCGCAAGCCGGGATCATCGGAACAGTTCTCCTGCTGATCTGGATGGTGTGGACGACAGTGGAGGCCGTGCGCACTCCCAGCCTGAGCGCACTGGCAGTCCCGCTGATGGTCATACTCATCGTTCGCAGCTTTACCGAAAACGGAGTCATCGAATCGAGCACGACGTTCATGCTCTTTCTCTCGATTTCGCTCCTGTTGGAACCCGGCACCCGATTCCCCAGTCCCCTGAGCCATCCCGTACGGTATCAGATGGTGGAGCCGTTACCGGTGATGAAGCGCGAACCCGCAACGACTGCGTCCTAGAGCCGGAGCTCAAGACCCCGCAGGATCACGAGCATGCGATTGTTCAGGGAGTCGAGGGACTCGTCGGATGCGAGTCTGTTCTGCACGGCAGACTCTATCCACCGCACAACCTCCCCATCGGCCTCCTGGGGAAGTGCTGTGCCGAACGTGAGATGAGCCGTGACAGCGCCATAAAGCAAATCGGCGCCCGGCGGGGCGAAGACTGCGTCCTCCCAATCGATGACCCGCACACGGCCGCCGAGTTCAGTTCGGAGATTCCACGGAGCAAAGTCGCCGTGGCTACCGCGCCATGTCGGCGGCGTCGAGTCCGACCGAGACAGCGCTGTCTCCAGCACATCCCCCATCTCGCCAACGACCCGCTCGCGCACCGCTGCTCGCCGCACGGCTCCGAGTGGGTAATTGGGCACAGACTCAGTGCCAATCCAGGACCAGCCAGGACCGTGTCCGATCCCAACGGGGCGAGCTATTACGAAGGATTCAGGATGCGCCGACCACACGCTCGACATGACGGCGAACTCTTGGGTCGCCCTCTCCGCCTCGGAGGTGATGCGCACGAAGCCGACGCCGCGACCGTCGCGAAGCAAGAGTAGTGAACATCCGGATCGAGAAACCTGGGGTCGCCTGTATAGGGAAACGCGGTCCCACCAACCGAATGTCTCAAACCACTCTGCTTCGAACTGATCCCACGTGTCCCGCGCAATCGGCTCGTCCCATACCCCCCTCACCCCGGGCAGCACCCGCGAACCGAATATGCGCACGGCCGACCACAGCACACGCTGGGCGAATACCGCGGGAATAGTGCACGGAGAATGCATCGACACGCCCGATGCTGCAGCGCGATTGCCACTAGTTGGTACCCAGATGTGCCCAGAGGCAGGAAAGCGCACACTCTCGCGAGAGGCTTCGCGCTCTAATGCCACGGAAGCTTCCGGCCGATCAATAATTCGAGTTCGGCGGTGTCAGACGCGAGCTCCATTGCCAGCCGCGCACGCGTCTTGGCCGAAATGCCCTCCCCTCCGGCCGCGTTCATGTGCTCCCCCTTCGGCAACGTCGCGTGGTCGATCCCCAGGAACTCGGCCACCTGGCGTAGGACCGCGTCCGGATTCTCGTAGTAATCCTCGCTCGCCATCACCAGGATGCGTTCTGCCCCGAAGAGCTCGTACCAGGCGCGAAGGTGACGGACGTAGCGGCTTTGAGTGAGATACGACTGCTGCTCGTGCGCGTAGCTGTAATAGCTCGGGTCATCACGCAGCTTTTGTTCCTCACCGGCCAGCCGGGACTGCTCAGCCGCGAGCGCATCCTCGAATTCGAGCGGCTCCGCCGACCCCCTGCGCCGTTCCTTCCAGTGCGAATACGTCCGCATCACAGGATCACGCAACAGCACGAGGATCTTGGCGTCGGGAGCCATCGCTGCTGCACGTTGGGCTGCGAGCGGGTGGAACATGTAATACGGTGATGCTTCTCCGACCAGTATCGGTTTACCCACAATTTTTTCGGCCCGACGGCGAGACGCGCGAGTCGGCATGAACGACCGGTACCAGCGCTCGCCCTTGCCATAATTCGAGTCGAAAAAGTGCACTCCTTTCGTCTCGTTGGCCTTCGGAAGGTACTTAGCCGACGGAAAGAGGGTGACCACCTGGGGTTCTTTGAGGATGTCGTAGTAGAGCGACGTGGTTCCGCCACGCTTTGTGCCGATGAGCATGAAGTCTGGCAGCGGCCGACTCCCAGACGTAGCTGACCCGTAGATTCTGAAGGCACCGCTTCCGGCCCGCTTGATGGAAGCTTTCAGCCCCCGGTCAGTGCTTTCTACCATCGTTGCTTACGTTTCATTTATCACGCCGGCGCCGACCGTACGGTTGGTTACCTCGTCGATAAGGATGAATGCGCCAGTCATCCTATTCCTTCGATACGGGTCCGCGAGAATCGGCTGCGTCGTGCGGAGCCGAACCCGACCGATCGAGTTGATACCGAGGGAATCGACGCCCTGGTTTCGATGGAGCGAATTGACGTCGAGCTCGTACTGCACCTCTTTGACAAGGGCACGCGAAGTGCGCGTCGTGTGCTTGATCGCGTACTTCTGACCCGGTCGAAGCGGTAGATCGTCCATCCAGCAGATCATCGCGTCGATGTCTTGGGTGACGTTGGGCTGGTTGTGCGGGCGGCAGATCATGTCACCGCGGGAGACATCCACCTCGTCCTCAAGTCGCACGGTCACCGACATCGGCGGGTAGGCCTCCGCCACTTCGCCATCAGCTGTGTCAATGGCCCGGATGCGTGTGGGAAGACCGCTGGGGAGCACGATCACCTCGTCGCCCGGCTTCATCACCCCACCAACGACCTGACCGGCGAACGCACGGTAGTCACCACGGCCGTTCTGTGGACGGATAACGTATTGAACCGGAAATCGCGCGTCGGTGAGGTTACGGTCGCTAGCGATGTAAACGTGCTCGAGGTGGTGGAGCAGCGAAGCACCCTCGTACCACGGCATGTGCTCGGAGCGGCTGACCACATTGTCGCCGGCGAGAGCCGACAGGGGGATCACTGTGACGTCGCTGAAATCCAGTCGAGCAGCGAACTCGAGGAATTCACTTCGAATGGATTCGTAGACCCCTTGAGACCAATCGACCAGATCCATCTTGTTGATGGCGAGCACGATGTGCGGCACACGGAGGAGCGAGACGATTGTCGCGTGGCGGCGGCTCTGTTCCAGCAGTCCCTTACGCGCGTCGACCAGAATGATCGCCAGGTCAGCGGTCGACGCTCCGGTCACCATGTTGCGGGTGTACTGGGTGTGGCCAGGAGTGTCAGCGATGATGAACTTGCGGCGTGGAGTCGCGAAATAACGGTAGGCCACATCGATAGTGATGCCCTGTTCCCGTTCGGCGCGCAGCCCGTCGGTCAGGAGTGCGAGATCGGTGTAATCGTCACCACGCTGACGGCTGGTGCGCTCGACCGCTTCCAGCTGATCTTCAAATACCGACTTCGAGTCGTAGAGCAGACGACCGATCAGCGTGCTCTTGCCATCGTCCACCGATCCAGCAGTCGCAAAACGCAGGATGTCCATTAGAAGTAGCCCTCTTTTTTCCGGTCTTCCATCGCCGCCTCGCTGACCTTGTCGTCTCCGCGAGTCGCTCCTCGTTCGGTGATACGGGACGCCGCAACTTCGATGGCGACCTTCTCCGGAGTATCCGCCTCGGATTCGACCGCCGCGGTGAGGGTCGCGTCGCCGACGGTACGATATCGCACACGCGCCGTGAAGACCTCTTCCCCATCACGGGGCTGCAGGTGCCGGTCGACCGCGAACAGCATCGCATTACGCACGAAGACTTCTCGCTCGTGAGCGTAATAGATGGAAGGAACTTCGATCCGCTCCCGGGCGATGTACTCCCAGATGTCCAACTCTGTCCAGTTCGAGATCGGGAAGACACGAATGCTCTCCCCTTGGTTAATCCGAGTGTTGTAAAGAGACCACAGCTCGGGTCGCTGGTCTTTCGGATCCCACTGGCCGAACTCGTCCCGGAATGAGAAGACCCTTTCCTTGGCGCGCGCCTTCTCCTCGTCACGACGCGCCCCTCCCATGAGGGCGGTGAAACCGTTCGCTTCGGCTGTCTGCAGAAGAACCGGTGTCTGGATCCGGTTGCGGGAACCGCCCGGCGGTTCGCGAACCTGACCGGAGTCAATCGCATCCTGTACCGACCCCACGACGAGACCGATGCCGAGTTCTGCGACCCTTCGATCGCGGAACTCCAGCACTTCTGCGAAGTTATGGCCGGTGTCGACATGCACAAGAGGGAACGGCACAGGGCCGGGCGCGAATGCTTTTACGGCGAGGTGAAGCATGACTATGGAGTCTTTACCCCCCGAAAACAACATCGCGGGATGCTCGTTCTCCGCCGCGACCTCGCGGATGATGAAAATCGCCTCAGACTCGAGGTAGTCGAGTTGGCTGAGGCCATAGCGCGGACTGTCGTTGAATTCAGTCACGGGCACCTTCCTTCGGGTAATTGCCGATTGCGGCAAGCAGGAGGTCTGCGATGTCGGGAGTGCAGACGACGATGTCCGGCAGATAGGGGTTTGGCTGATTGTATCGGAGAGCCGACCCGTCGATTCTGCTCGTGAATAGCCCCGCCGCTCGAGCCACGACGACCGGCGCGGCCGAGTCCCATTCGTACTGGCCCCCGGCGTGAATGTAGGCATCGACCTCGCCACGCACGACGGCGCTGGTCTTATAGCCGGCCGATCCCATGGCGACTACTTCGGCATCCAGGTGCTCGATCAAGTACTCGACGAGCGCGGGAGGCCTACTGCGCGAGACGGCGAGCCGGAGTCGAGCGCTCCTGGTGCGCGGGGAAGGGATATCCGAGCTGGACAGTACTGTTCGCAACCCCGGCAGTGCGACGGCGCCATCGGAGAGCTCACCCTCTTGCCACAGCGCCACATGCACAGCCCAGTCGGGTCGCCCTTCGGAGAACTCGCGGGTTCCATCCAGCGGATCGATGATCCATACCCGGTCGGCCCCCAGGCGCGCCGAACTGTCCTTCGCTTCTTCAGACAGGATGGCGTCGCCGGCCCGCTCGGCCCGAAGGCGCGAGTCGAGGTACGCCTGCGCTGCGGCATCGCCTCTGGCTTTAAGACCGGGCGTGCCAATCTCGTCAGATCGCGCGGATGATTGGATGGAGAGGAGCAGCTCCCCTGCTCTGCGAGCCAAGTCAGTTGCGAGAGCGATGTCGGAGGTTATTGTTGAAATCGACAAATCTTCCTCTCGTCGAGAGCGAGTTCGTTCCACTGTGCCACGGATAAGCCGAGGGCGACTACCCCAGTGTGGGCTACGCCGCCGTCACCGACGCGTCCACGCTCCCGGCTGGCGCAGGAGCTCGGCAACTGCCGCAGGCAGGTCTCCCGTGACGAGCGCATCGACCGTGGTGTCTTCAAGGACACTGCGCATGCTTGACCGCAAGGCAACCCAGATGGCTTGAACCTGTTTGGAGGACTCGGGGTATTCCAGTTGCTCGGGAGGCGCCCCGCGAACCCCGGCGAGAGGTCCGTCAATCGCCCGAACGACGTCCGCGACGGTGATGGAAGCCGGTTCCCGTGCCAGCGAATACCCGCCGAGCGATCCTCGGGTGACCGCGAGCAGGTTGGATCGCACGAGTTGCAGCAATATGTTCTCCAGGAAGCGTGGCGGGATGTCCTGGAGCTCGGAGAGTTCACGCTTGGTAGTGACAGAATCCGGCCGCCGGGCAATCTGAACCACGGCCCTCATCGCATAGTCGACCCTGGCGCTCACCTGCACGGCTGCCCCTTCCCGTTTGCAGGCGATGCCTGCGGTCACGAGTTTATAGGCGCACAATGCCCATGCCACGACGCGCTCTGACCCCGCTCGCGATCCGACTGAAGATGGAGTCGACAACCACGCCGATGACCAGGATCACGATCATGATCGCCAATAGTCCAGGGGCGTTGGCGAATTCTCGATAGAACTGCAGGTTGGCGCCGAGCGACGGACGAGCGGCGATGATGACAAGCAGTTCACCCGCCATCAGACTGCGCCAAGCGAATGCCCACCCCTGTTTGAGGCCGGCGAGATAGGACGGGAGGGCGGCCGGGATCATTACATAGCGATACATGCGCAATCCTTGCGCGCCCAGTACGTGAGCGACCCGTTGAAGCTGGGGGGAGACGTCGTCGACGCCCGACACAACGCCGTTGGCGATCGATGGCGCCGCGCCGAGCACGATGACGAAGGTGATCGCCTGCTCGCTCAACCCGAACAACAGGATGGCGAACGGGAACCAAGCTATCGATGGCATGGTCTGGAGGCCCGTGATCAGGGATCCGATGGCCGATCTGAGGATGCGGGAACGCGAGACCGCCAAGCCGATGAGCGAGCCGACGAGCACCGAGATGCCGAAGCCGATGAGCGCCCTGGTGATTGTCGTTCCCAGAGCGCTCCAGAACTTCGGATCGGCCAACATTCCACTCAGGGCACCGCCTACAGTCGCCGGCGCCGGGAGGACGTACACCGGGCGCCAGCCCATCGCCACGACTATCTGCCAGATCACGAGGACGATGACGACGGCAACGATCGGCGGCCAGATACGGGGCCAGAGCCGCGCACCTGCCCCGACCCCGACATCCGCTCGACGTTCTGTGAAGGGTGGGCGTGCTTCTTGCCTGACCAGTTCGTCAGTCATCTGTCGCCTCCTGTGTGTGAAGCAGGTCGTGGAGCATCGCGGCGGCCCCGGCGACGCGCGGATCCTCCATCCTCCTCGGGCGAGGAATGGTGATCAGGCTTTCTGAGCCGACCCGCCCCGGATTCGGCTTGAAGACGACGATACGGTCGGCCAGTCGCGCGGCCTCGCGCACGTTGTGGGTGACGAACACGACGGTGAGCGAGCGCTCTGCCCAGATCCGCTCCGTCTGTTCGTGCATCGCGTCGCGGGTGATCGCGTCGAGCGCCGCGAAAGGCTCGTCCATCAGCAGGATGTCGCAGTCTTGCGCAAGGCTTCGGGCGAGGGCGACGCGTTGCCGCATGCCGCCGGAAAGTTCGTGGGGCCGTTTGCGGGCAACATGTGGCAGCTGCACAATGTCGAGCAGTTCCCGGATCCGGTCCGGTCGCACCTCGGAGGACACTCCTGAGAGCTTCAGCGCGAGGTCGATGTTGCCGGCAACGGTCAGCCACGGAAACAGATTGGCATCCTGGAACATCATCCCTACCTTGCGACCGCCGACATCGACGGTGCCATCTGTCGGCGTCTCCAAATCGGCGATGACATTCAGCATCGTGCTTTTTCCACACCCGGATCGACCCACGATGCAGAGGAATTCGTGCTCTTTGACGGTGATCGAAACGTCACTGAGTGCGGTGGCCTGCTGCCCGCGCCGCCCGAACCGTTTGGTGAGCCCGTCGATGCGGATGGCCGCACTCTTCTGGGCAGTCAGCGATGGTTCGCCAAACTCCGCAATATTCATGGTGCGCTCACTTTCCCCTCGCCCCGTTTTACTAACGCAGCATTCAGTGCCTTCAGGTCGTACAGCCCCGCGAGGCTGACGGAGTCGAGGAGTCCTACCGAGTGCGCGTGGGCAGCTGATTTCAGCAGCGTGGACGGCAACGGGTCGATCGTGAAGTCCACCTGGCTCCATGCACTGTCGAGATACTTCGGGTCAATCGAACTCCCTGTCACCGACTTGATGTAGCTATTGACCAGCGACTTCGCGTCGGCCGGATGTGCCTTGATGAAGGCGGTCGCGTCGAGCTCAGCCTCGACGACGGCCGAGATCGCCGGCGGATATTTCTGCAGGAATGCGGTGGAGGCGATGGTGTTGGTGACGACGAATTTGCCACCCTTCCAGAGGCTCTTCTCGTTCACCAATTCCTTGCCACCGCCCTCGGCCACCATCCGGCTGACCCAGGGCTCCGGTACCCAGGCTCCATCGATCGTTCCTGCGGTGAACCCCGCGAGCGCCGTCGCGTTGTCCTGCGGCATGACATGCACATCGCCACCACCCTCTGTCGTCGTGGACAGGCCCTTCGTCTTCAGGAAGTAGCGGAGTGCGACGTCCTGGGTGTTGCCCAGCTGGGGTGTTGCGATCGTTTTGCCTTTGAGGTCTGCAACAGAGTCGATGTCAGCCCGGACCACCAAACCTGCACCGCCGGAGGCGCCTCCCGCAATGACCCTGAGTGCGGCGCCAGCGCTTTGGGTATAGCCGGTAATGGTCGGGTTCGGACCGACGAGGGTCACATCGACGGCGTTGCCGAATAAGCCTTCGATGGCTGCCGGGCCGGCGTTGAAGATGACGGGCGTGATTTTCACCCTCTTGCCGAGCCGCTTGGTGAGATAGCCCTTCTCGAGCGCGATGATCCCCACGGCATGAGTGAAGTTGGGGAAATATCCGAACCTCAGCTCGGAGGGCATCGCGACCGCCGCGTTCGCCGACGCACGAGTCGACGACGACGAACATGCTCCGAGCACCAAGACGAGTGCTGCGGCGATCATCGTGATCGACATTCGGCGGCCAAGGGAAAGGGTGTAGCTGGTCTTCTTGGGTCGTGACATGCGTTCGGCTCCTCGGGTAAAGTCGACTAACTTGGTCGACTTTACCGGCATAGTCGGCATTCGCGCCACCCTCTCCCGCAAACCGCTGGCCACTGGCGATATGCGAGAATCGCGAGATGGATCTCGGGCTCATCTTCGGTGCGTTCGGCGTGGGAATTGTCGTCGGACTCACCGGCATGGGCGGGGGTGCCCTCATGACCCCGATGCTGGTGTTGTTCTTCGGAGTGCCCCCGCTTGCGGCCATTTCGAGCGACCTCGTGGCAAGCGCAGTCATGAAGCCCGTCGGAGCGATCGTTCATCTCCGTCGTAAGACGGTGAACATGCGCCTCGTGCTCTTCCTCTGCATCGGCTCCGTTCCAGCGGCCTTTTGTGGGGTACTTATCCTTAAGGCATTCGGTGACGGCGAAGCCGTGCAGAATACGCTCAAGATCGCTTTGGGTTGCGCCCTTCTGCTGACCGCCATGCTGCTCACCGTCCGCGCCTATATGCGTCTTATCGAACGCGCCCGCTCGAGGGATGGCAAAGGCGAACCGCTGCCGCAGGAGCGACCAGAAGTGGTCGTGAAGGTAGTGCCGACGATCATCCTCGGAGCAGCGGGCGGCCTGATCGTCGGAATGACCTCCGTCGGATCAGGCTCCCTCATCATCATCGGGCTCATGGTCATGTACACGGGCCTCAAGGCAAGCCAACTCGTGGGTACCGATCTCGCGCAGGCCGTTCCGCTGGTCGCTTCCGCGGCCATCGGCCATGCACTCTTTGGCGACCTTCAGCTCGGCATCACACTGCCGCTGTTGATCGGTAGCGTTCCGGGAGCGTTCATCGGAGCACAATTGTCGTCCCGGCTGCCGGGAGGTTTCATTCGTCGGGCACTCGCGTTTGTGCTCCTCGCCTCAGCGCTCAAACTTCTCGGTCTCAGCACACCCCTCACGGGGATCGTGCTCGGGGTCGTGCTTATCGCCGCGCCGATCACCTGGATGCAGATTCGTCGGTACCACGGATTTCCCGCCCTCGCGTCAGCCGAAATGCGCGAGTATCGCCGAGCAAAGAGGGACTCCGACCACGTCGACGGTGCCCCGAAGGCTGGAGGGCACGCCGAGTGACCACTCCGACCGCCGTTTATCCGAGCCTTGCGCTCACCGGCCCGCGCCTCGATGCGCTGGGACTCGTGCTCAGTGGGCTCCTCGCCCCGCTCGACGGGTATTGCCTGCCGGGCGCCAAACCCCAAGACTGGCAATTCGAGTCGCATCTGACGGTCAGTGCGGATCTCGCCCGATCCGCAGCAGAAGCCGGAGGATTGGTGCTGCTGGATCCGGATGCAACGCCCCTCGCCTTCCTTCCCGTGACGGCGATCGCCCACAAGGACGACGTCGCATACCTTGCCGGAACTCTCACCGAGTTGAAACGAGCGGAGCATGGTCCCGCGCGTCAGTTGCGGCTCGCTCTGAGGGATCGCGCATCCGTCGTCGGTGTGTTTGCCGGCAGCCCTCGCGCCGAATCGGTCGCCGAGCTCATCCGCCGGGCGGCGGGGCGCCCGGTACTGTGGCTCGCCACGACCTGGAACTCGGCGCACTCTGACTACAGCGCCGCCGGCACTGTGGAGGAGCTGCTCGCCTGTGCGGAACAGCTCCCGGGTTCTCTCGTGCGATTTACGCCATTGGCCTCTCTCACCGCAGAAATGGACGTCGACGACCTGCTTGGAACCGTCCTGTCGCAACTCGAGGCAGACGAGATCTTGGACTTCCGGGCCGACAGCGCTCGCCCGCTGGTAGTCGCGCCAGCGCCCGATGGATGTGTTGTCTTGTTCACCGGGCTATCGGGATCGGGAAAGTCGACAGTCGCCAGGGCAGTGGCCGAACGACTCGCCGCCGCTAGCCTACGGTCGGTCATGCTCGACGGTGACGATGTTAGGCGGGCCCTCTCGCCCGGTTTGGGCTTCACTGCCGCCGACCGAGAAGAGAACCTTCGTCGTATCGGGTGGGTCGCGGCGACAGTCTCCAGAGTCGGGGGGATCGCAATCTGCGCACCTATCGCGCCCTTCGCCTCGACCCGGCGTGAGATCCGGGAGATGGCCGAGGAGGTCGGTCGATTTGTGCTCGTCTTCGTCGCGACTCCGCTCGAGGTCTGCGAAGCGCGAGACCGCAAGGGCCTCTACGCCCGTGCACGTGCGGGCGAGATTTCCGACTTCACCGGGATCGACTCACCCTACGAAGCACCGACCGATGCCGATATCGTCATCGATACCAGCGTGGACGCACTTGATCGCAACGTGGACGACATCCTGCGCCTGCTCACTGCGAGCTAACCGGCGAAGCGGTCCGTCGCCTCTATGAGCGCGTCGAGAATACCCGGCTCATCGAACGCGTGACCGGCATCCGGCACCATCACGAACTCTGCCTCCGGCCAGGCGCGATGCAGATCCCACGCCGTGACAGCGGGCGTACAGATGTCGTATCGTCCCTGAATGATCGCGCCGGGAATGTCCACGAGCGCGCTCGCATCCCGGATGAGTTGCCCGTCGTCGAAGAAGCCACGGTTGACGAAATAATGGTTTTCAATTCGTGCGAACGCGAGTGCGTAATGCGGATCGGCGAATGTCGATACGACATCGGGACGGGGCAGCAGTGTGATTGTGGATGCCTCCCAGACCGACCAGGCGACTGCGGCTGGTCCGTGAACGGCGGGGTCGGGATCGTTCAATAGGCGGTGATATGCCTGGATGAGCGCGTTGCGCTCGTCGATCGGCACGGGGGCGAGGAAACCCTCCCACGCATCCGGAAAGACGGACTCCGCGCCCCCCTCGTAGAACCAGTCCAGCTCGGACTTGCGCAACGTGAAGATCCCCCGCAGGACGAGCTCGGTCACGTGTCCGGGATGTGTCTCCGCGTAGGCGAGCGCGAGCGTGCTGCCCCAGGAACCGCCGAAGACCAGCCAGCGATCGATCCGCAGGAATTGGCGAAGCAGCTCGAGGTCATCCACGAGGTGCCAGGTGGTGTTGGTACTGAGGTCGATGCCGGCATCGCTCGCGTGCGGGAGGCTGCTCCCCGATCCGCGCTGGTCGAGCAGAACGATTCGGTATCTCTCCGGATCGAACAGTCGCCGGTGATTGGGGTGCGACTCGCCGCCCGGCCCACCGTGCAGGAATACAGCCGGTTTTCCATTCGGATTTCCCGAGGTCTCCCAGTAGATACTCTGCCCGTCTCCCACATCAAGCATCCCGGACTCGTAGGGTTCGATTTCGGGATAGAAACTGCGCATGCATCGAGCCTACGGTGCTGCCTTCTGCAATCGAGGTGTCACGACGACACGGTCGGAACTGGGCGGAGTTCCTCTCTTGATGCACGACCATGCAACGGTGCTTGCGATAGCGCTCGCTTGGGCTTAGTTTTAGCACTCTTGCTGGTTTCTTCTAGCCCGAACTGGATGTACCGGATGGCTCCCTTAGCCCTGATCCTCGTTGCGTTGCTAGTCGCGACTCTCGGCGCTGGAATCGCACTGCACCGGTTCATTCCTGAGCGATGGGGCGGGCCCCTCCGCTGGGGACAGAGCCTGGCACTGCGACTGGGCTCTGTGACTGCATTCGTCGTGACTTCGGCGGTCGGCTCAGTGGTGAGCATCCTCGTTTTGATCCCTATCGGCGTAGTCGCAAAGGCTCTGCAACAGGGGCTGGATCTGCCGGTATTCACCTGGACGCATGGCCTCGTCGTACCCGGATCCGCCTTCACCAAGTTCAATACCTACGTCACCTCCCTCGGGGACAGATCGACGGTCGACCTGATCTGCGTGATTGCCGCTCTCATCCTCTGCTTCGCCTATCGCCAGCGCTGGTGGATACCGCTGGTGGCCATCACGGTCACCTTTTTCGTACAGCACGAGGGCCAGTTGCTTCTTGCTCGCCTGCTCGCACGCGATCTTCCACCCGTCGCCAACGCGGGCACCTTCCCGTCGGGCGGAGTGAGCCGAATGCTTGCGGATTACGGAGTGATCATCGTGCTCGTGATCCTCCTGATCGGCACCGTCAGTCGCCAGTGGCGAGCCGGACTGTGGATCGGCCTTGGCACCTTCGCCGCCATCGAAGGCTTCACTCGCGGGTACCTGTCGCTGCACTGGCTCACGGACATCCTCGCTGGGTACGTCTTCGGGTGGCTGCTTTTCGTGACCTTCACGACTGCTGTGGCTGCCCTCGAGACGCGAACCTCGCTTTTCCGGGGCACGGGTCAGACGAGGCACGTCCCGACGGGCAACGAGATCGTGAAGGAGCCCACCGGCTCCGTCTCCTGACGACAGAGCGTCTGAGCAGATCCTCGAGCGCAGCCCGTACTCCATCGGGCGGGGTGGCATCCGCGTACCCTGAAGGCATCCGTCGCGCTGGGCGGGAATCGAGGAGCTGCGCGTGAAGATCACCCACCTGCGACATTTCGTCGCCGTCGCCGAGGAGTTGCACTTCGTGCGAGCCGCCGATTCGCTGGGCATCTCGCGGGCGAAACTCGACTCTTCGATCCGCGCCCTCGAGGCCCAGGTGGGTTCCGACCTCTTCGATCGTCGCCAGGAGTCGACGACTCTCACCGGTGCCGGAGTGGCATTGCTCGACCACGCCCGGATCGAACTCGCGGAATTCGACAAACGCCCGCCCGCTCCCCCGGCCCCGGCCGGCGGGAAGGCGAAGGCCTCGAAGGGCACCGGCCGCGCGCCGATCGTTAAGGGCGAACCCCGCCCATATAGGAACCGGCAGTCGCGATAGCGGCGCGGGGCAGTCGCGGTAGCGACGCGAGCGGCAGCAGTAGCCGGCGGTTAAGCGAGCCAGTCGGCTGAGGATCGGCGGCTCGGAGGAGTCGGCGGGCTCGGCGGAGTCGCCGGCTCGGCTCGCAGCCGACCGCACGCTCACAAACGTGCGAGTTGCATCCATTTGCGGGATGCTGCGTGCGGGAAGCCACCACATGGTGCAACTCGCGGCCGACGGCACTGCGCGGCTGGCAGAGGTCGCGGACGACTGGTCGATCAGACGACTGGACGACCGGATGACCGGACGACCGGACGAATGGATGGTCGGCCTGGTGTCATCCCGGACCGCACAACTGAGACTGGGGCGAGTCAGCCCGGCGAGCGGTGCAGCCCGTCAGGGGAATCGGCCCGATCGGAGGTACGTCGTGGGGGAGGTCGGTCCGGCAGGCGATGCCGGCGCCACATCCGGCACGACGCTCAGTCCGCGAGCACCTCGAGGATCGCCTCGCCGTACTTGGCCAACTTGTTCTCTCCGACCCCACTCATGGTGCCGAGCTCGGCGAGGGTCGTCGGGGTGCCCGTGGCGATCTCGCGCAGGGTCGCATCGTGGAAGATCACGTAGGCCGGAACTCCCTGCTCCTTCGACTCCGCGGCCCTCCACGCGCGGAGGCGCTCGAACAGGGGCGCCGCTCCGGCCGGCAGCTCGACAACCGGGCCGCGACGGGATTTGGTCGGACGAGCCGCACGCTCCGGTTCCCGGCGCAGCATCACCGGACGCGCACCACCGAGCACCGACGCACTGGCTTCCGTCACGACGAGGGTGCCGTACTCCCCCTGGACGGCGAGGAGGCCCTGGGCGAGCAGCTGGCGCACGACGCCCCTCCACTCCTGGTCCGAGAGTTCGGTTCCGATCCCGAAGGTCGACAACGAGGCGTGATCGTTCTGGGTGATGCGAGCGGTGGTGCGGCCGAGAAGGATGTCGACGATCTGCCCGGCCCCGAACTTCTGGTTGCGCTCGCGCTGCAGTCTCACGATCGTAGAGAGCAACTTCTGCGCCAGCACGGTTCCGTCCCACGACTCGGGGGGCGCAAGGCAGTTGTCGCAGTTGCCACAGGCGGTGGAGGTCTCGCCGAAGTACCCGAGCAGCTGCACGCGCCGACACTGAACGGTCTCGCAGAGCGCGAGCATCGCGTCGAGGTGCAGCCCGAGGCGACGGCGGTGCTCGGCGTCACCCTCTGAGCCGTCGATCATGCGGCGCTGCTGCATCACATCCTGCAGCCCGTAAGCGAGCCAGGCTGTGGATGGCAGTCCATCGCGACCGGCACGACCGGTCTCCTGGTAGTAGCCCTCCACCGACTTGGGCAGGTCGAGGTGCGCCACGAAACGCACATCGGGCTTGTCGATCCCCATGCCGAAGGCGATGGTGGCGACCATGACGATGCCGTCTTCGCGAAGGAACCGGGACTGGTTGGCGGCCCTCAGCCGCGAGTCGAGACCCGCGTGATACGGCAGCGCCGCGATGCCGTTCTGCACCAGGAAGTCCGCGGTCTTCTCGACGGAGGCGCGGGAGAGGCAGTACACGATGCCGGCATCTCCGGGGTGTTCACTGCGCAGCAGTTCGAGCAACTGCTGCTGGGGCGCATTCTTGGCCGAGATCCGGTACTGGATGTTGGGGCGGTCGAAGCTTGCGACGAAGTGGCGGGCATCGCTCAGCTGCAGCCGCTTCTGGATCTCGAGGTGGGTCTGCTCGGTCGCGGTCGCGGTGAGGGCGATACGCGGCACGTTCGGCCAGCGCTCGTGCAGCATCGAGAGCTGCAGGTAGTCGGGGCGGAAGTCGTGGCCCCACTGCGAGACACAGTGCGCCTCGTCGATGGCGAAGAGGGAGATGGAGGCCCGGTCGAGCAGGTCGGCGGTCGCCGCTACGCGCAGGCGCTCCGGCGCGAGATAGAGCAGGTCGAGCTCGCCGTTGAGGAGCGCGTGCTCCACCCCCATCCGTTGGGCCTGATCCTGGGTCGAGTTGAGGAACGCGGTGCGCACGCCGACCGCGGACAGCGCATCCACCTGGTCCTGCATGAGGGCGATGAGCGGCGAGATGACCACGCCGGTGCCCTCCCGCACGAGAGCGGGGATCTGGTAGCAGAGCGACTTGCCTCCGCCGGTGGGCATGAGCACAAGGGCGTCTCCGCCATCCACCACCTGCTGGATGATCTCGGCCTGGTCGCCGCGGAAGCTGTCGTAACCGAACACCGTGTGCAGCGCGTCGCTCGCGCTCGAATACTTGGAGGACGAGGGTCGGGCCGGCTCCCGGGCGATGAATTCGCGCTCGCGGTCTTCGACCGACGGGGGCTCGTACTCGAACTCGTCGGGCGGCTCGAGGTCGTCGGGATCCCAGGGGACATCCGCACTCCAGCTCACCGCACAGCCCTCATCCCGTGGCGCTCCTGCCCACCGGGCGATTCTAGCCGCGAGGGGTGACAGCGCCCTGCGGGTCGCCGTCACTGTGCACCAGCGTCGCCGGATCCGGCGGTGGAGGGAGAGTGACGACGCGCACCCGGGCGAGCCCGAATCGCTTGGCCGCGCGCAGCACGAGCCACGCGTAGAGGGCGAGAGTGAGTGCCGAGATCACGACCTCGAGGCCGCTGCCGGTCTTGGAGTTCACGTCGACGAGGCCGAATGCCCCGATCACGAAGATCACCGTGTTGTTGACGACATGCGCCACGATGGATGCTTCGAGCCCACCGGTTCTCCACGCGAGCCATCCGGCCACGACAGCGAACACCGAGACGTCGATCAGCCCCCACACGTCGTACTGGTGGCCGATGGTGAATAGCGGCACGGGCAGCAGGATCGCGAACAGCGGATGCTTCAGCCATCCGCCGATCGTCTGCGCGAGATACCCGCGAAAGAAGACCTCTTCCGCGGTGGCCTGCAGAGGCACCAGCACCACCGCGACGAGCACCACGATCCAGGTGCTCGAGGATACGGTGGCCGGAGGGATGCCCTCGCCGGTCACCAGGGGAAGCAGAACCACCGAGAAGAGCGTCGAGGCACCGTAGGCGATCACAACCGGGAGGATGAGCCGCGCCATCCATCGCCAGCGCATCCGCCCGGCGATCGACCACAGCAGGCCGACCGGGCGCGGCCCCATGATGAGGCGAGCGAGCCAGACAGACGGCAGGATCACCGCGATGGATGACAGTGAGAACGCGAGTACCACCGGGAGGCTGTTGTCGATCTCACCGGTGGTGATGAGCTTCGTGATCACCGGTCGCACCTCGGGGAAGACCAGCGTCGACGCGAGCAGCAGCACGACCAGCACGATGGTGAAGCCGATGAAGATGGCGAGCGCGATCAGGCCCGTGACGAGCGGCTTCCACCAGCGATAGCCGGGGACACTTCTGGCGAGGCGATGATAGGCGAATTCCACGCGGCGAGCCTAACGACTGAAACGGGGAGTCCGGCCAGAGCCGGACTCCCCCTTTCGTGGGACATCCCGAACGGATGAGCCGGGTCAGAACACCAGAACCAGCGACGGCCAGGAGGCGGAATCCACGAGTTGCGCGTCGCCGCCGTAGGTGGCGGTGAGCAGGTGGATGCCGCGGCCGAGCTTCGGCAGCGTCACTGTCACCCGGCCGTTGTCGGCCGCCGTCAGCGTCGCGGAGGCGATGACCGTGCGACCGTCGCGCACCACGACGTCTCCGGTCGGCGCGAGGCCGCGGGCGGACACCACCACCCGGTAGACGACCGGCGAGTTGTGGCGCACGAACACGCGGTCCACGGATGCCCGCGTGGTGGAGGCGAGGCGATCGACCGTCACTGGCGCGGAGGTCGCTGCCCCGGGAGTGGTGCCGGGGGCGCTCGCCGTAACCGTCACGCTGATCGCTGCGCCAGCATCCGCGGGCACCACGGTGTAGGTCGCGGCTGTCGCTGCGTCGATCGGCACCCCGGCGCGATTCCACTGGTACGCGAAGGCCGGCGAGGCGACGCTCCACGTTCCCGGGGAGGCCGTGAGAGTGCGACCGACCTTCGCGACGCCTGTGATCGTCGGGGCAGTGACAGAGGTGATGGCCGGCACCGTGATCGTGAGCGGAACGTCGATCGACGTGCCGGTCTGCGGCACGGCGACCGTGAGCACCAGGGTGCCAGCAGGCGTGTTCGTGGGAACGGTGACTGCGACGGACGCCCGGCCGACCTCATCCGTGAGGTCGACGACCGAGGGATCGATGGCGGACTGCCCGAGCACGACACCGCCCGCACTGACCGTGGCGGTGCCGGAGTTGGGCTCGCCATTGGAGAACAGCAGCGACGAGAGATCGAGGGTCACGCCATCTCCGGGCCGTGCGGTGGCCGAGGAGAGGGTGACGCCCACCGCCCGCTGCGCGTAGTCGGGGGACGCGACCGGGTTCGCCACGAAGTAGTCGACCATGCTCTGCAGGTCGATCTTTCCGGTGTCACCGGCGTTCGTTCCCTTGGCGAGGGTCACGAAGTTGTCACCACCGGAGGCGAGGAACGAGTTCACCACCACCGAGACCGAATCAGTCGCGGCCAGCGGAACGCCGTTCACCGTGATCGCCGTGATGTGACTGCCGGCGGCCGCCGTCGGGTCATAGCGATACTCGAGGGACTTCGACACGCCGAGCTTGAGGAATGGGCGGGTCGATGTCGCCGGCTGCCACTGCTCCTCGAGCACCTGCTTGAGCTGCGCGCCCGTGAGCGTCTCGGTCACGAGCGTGTTGGCGAAGGGCTGCACGCTCGCGGCCTCCTGGTAGGTGACCCGACCGTCGACATCGTTCGGGGTGTTGGCACTGGCCTTGTACTTGAGATCCGTGCGGAGACCGCCCGGATTCATCAGCGCGACCTGTGCCTTGCCGTTTGTTGCCCAGAGCTGCACATCCGCGACGAAGTTGCCGAGCGGGGACTCTCCCCCACGGTTCTCGGTGACTCCGTCTTTCTGGCTCGCCCGGTTGAAGTCGGCGGTGATCGTGCCGACGGGCACCGAGCCCTTGTCCTTCGCGGCGGCCACCGCGGCGGCGACGATGCTCGCGACGGCGGGGTCGGGAGCGAAGGCTCCGAACAGCGGCTTCACCTCGGAGGTGATGCTGAGCAGCGCTTTGGTGGTGGGGTCTACCGAAAGGGAGAGGTGGCCGTAGCTTTCGCCGTATTTGCCCGCCTGCAGCACCGGACGGGTGCGGTCGGTGCCCGGCACCGGCAACTGCCAGTTGTAGGCCTGGTGGGTGTGCCCGGAGACGATGGCGTCGACGTTGGCGTCTACCGTGCTCACGATCTTGCCGAAGGCGGAGTCGCCGGTGGCGCTCGCGAGCGTGGCATCCGCCGCTCCCTCGTGGACTGTCAAGACAATGACATCCGCCTCGCCGTTGGTGGGATCGCCGTCGCTCAGCTGGTCCGCGACTCGATTGACCTCTGTCGGGATGTCCCGGAATTCGAGTTTCGCGACCCCGGCCGGGCTCACCAGCGATGGCGTCTCATCCGTCGTCGCTCCGATGAAGCCGACGGTGATGCCGCCCACCTGCTTGAGGGCGTACTGGGCGAACTCCGGCTGGCCGGTGGTGCGGTTGTAGATATTCGCGCTGAGCAGCGGATAGTTCGTGGCCGGGATCACCCGGCCCTCGAGGTCGGCCTGGCCCTGGTCGAGTTCGTGGTTGCCGATCGCGCTGGCGTCGACGCCGATCGCGTTCAGCGCATCGATGGTTGGTTGGTCTTTCTGGATGAAGCTGGTGAAGGTGGAGGCTCCGATGGAGTCACCGCCGGAGACCAGGAGAGTGTTGGGGTTTGCCGCCCGGAACGAGTTCACCAGGCCGCCGAGCACGGCAGCACCCGCCGAGGGGGACGAGGCTTCGAGGCGACCGTGGAAGTCGTTGAAGCTGAGGATGTCGATGGCGACCGGCGCATCCGCAGCGGTGGCGGAGGATGCGGCGAGCGTCGGGATACCGAGCGCGATAGCGAGCGCGATAGCCGGGATAGTGGATCGGCGGGAACGGAAGAGTGCCATTGCTTCGTGTGTCTCCTTGGGTGCACGGCGCGTGCAGACGATGAGGTCCACCCCCGATCGGGGGGTGATGTGCACCCTATCCGCTCGACCGCCGCCGATGGAAGGTCCTTTACCAAATGGTCATCGGCGGTTACCACTACCGTTGAGTTCTCCCTCCAGAAAAGGTCTCCCGTGCTCGCTGTGTTCGTCGGCGTCACGGCAGCGCTCATTTTCGGATCCGCGGACTTCGCCGGGGGCATGGCGGCGAAGCGCATCAGTGCGGTGCGCGTGACCGCGATCGGCGGACTCTCGGGACTCGTGCTCCTGCTGCTCGCACTTCCGCTGTTCCCGAGCGTGTGGTCAACGAAAGCGGTGCTCCTCGGTGGCATCACCGGCGTCACGGGGGCTCTCGCCGTCGTGCTGCTCTATGCGTGTCTCGCCATCGGACCCATGAGCATCCTGTCGCCGCTCACCGCCGTGATCTCGGCCGTTGTGCCGGTGCTTGCGGGGGTGATCCGGGGCGAACGGCTGACCACCCTCGGTTACGTCGCGATCCCCGTCGCGCTGGTCGCCGTCGTGCTCGTGGGCTTTGTTCCCGAGCGCGGGGCGGTGCGCCCGTCGCTGAAGGCGCTCGCGATGGCGGTCGGATCCGGCGCCCTCATCGGCGTTTTCCTCATCCTGATCGACCTGACCCCGGACGATTCGGGGCTCGTTCCCCTCGTGGTGAGCCGGGCCGTCAATGCCACAGTGATGTTCAGCGCCATCGCGGTCGGCGCGCTGTGGGTGCGCCGCCGGGGAACGTCGACTGCCGGTGCCGCCCGGTGGATGCCCGGCCTGGCGCTGGCCGTCGTCGCCGGTGTGATCGATGCGACCGCGAACGCCCTGCTGCTCGTGGGCCTTCGCCTCGGCGAGCTCACCATCCAGTCCGTGCTCACGGCGCTCTATCCCGCTGGCACGATCATTCTCGCCGCAATCGTGTTGCGCGAACGGATCGCCCCGGTGCAGGTGGTGGGACTCGTTCTGGCCCTCACGGCCGCGGCCATGCTCGCGGTGGCCTAGGAGCATGCGGTGCTGAGCGTCGTTCTCGCCCTTGCGGGCTCCGTCATCTACGGGGCGAGTGACTTCTTCGGAGGCCTCGCCGCCCGCGGCACGAGCGCCGTGAGGGTGACGCTGATCAACTCGATCTCCGGCCTCGCGATATTGATCGTCGCAGCCCTCGTGCTCCCCAGCCGGTGGGGCAGCTCCGTGTTGCTGTGGGGCGGGCTCGCCGGTGCCTGCGGGGCGGTAGCGCTCGTGCTGCTCTATGCCTGTCTCGCCATCGGACCGATGAGCATCCTCTCCCCGATCCTGGCCCTGGTGGCCGCGGTGATCCCGATCGCTGTGGGTTTCGCGCGCGGCGAGCGCCTGAGCGGGCTGGGGTACCTCGGCCTCGCCGTCGGGCTGGTCGCGATCATCCTGATCTGCCTTGTTCCGGGCGAACGCGCCGTTCGCCCGAGCCCCCGCGGCATTGTCATGGCGGTAGGAGCCGGGATCGCGATCGGTGGGTACCTCGTCTTCATCGACCTCACGCCGCCCGACAGTGGGCCGGCGCCGCTGCTCGTCACATTCGTCGTCACCGGCGTGGTGATGTCGGTGGCCCTGTTGGGCCAGCGGCTGGCGCGGCGCGGCGCGCCACGCCCGCCGATCACCAGGGCGACAGTCATCTTCTCCGTCCTCTGTGGGCTGACGGATGCCGCGGCAGCGTTCCTGTTTCTGCTCGCGCTGCGCGCGGGAGAACTCTCGATCGTGTCGGTGCTGAACGCGCTCGCCCCGGCCGGCACCATCGTGCTCGCCGCCCTCGTGCTGCGAGAGCGGATCGCGCCGGTGCAGTGGGTCGGCCTCGCGGTCGCGCTCGTGGCGGCCGCGCTTCTCGCGCTGGCCTGACGCGCTGGCCTGACCGGTCGGGCCGTCGTGTTCCCGGCGGCGGTCGCCGGAGGTGGAGACCCTGGTGGCCCCGGAGCGACTAGCCGATGCGCTGGAGGGCCGTGAAGCGCATGTCGGTGAAACCGGAGGCGCAGGTCTGGAAGAGCAGGTCGTACCCGCGAGGGATGTCCTCGGCGTGGTTGACCTCGCCGTTGAGGTGCGCCACCACTCCGATCACGCGGTAGCGGCCGGCATCCAGACCAGTGATCGTGACGATCGCACCGGCAGCGGTGGGGAATCGGCTGCCTCCGCAGCTGCTGTGCTCTGCGATGACCCGAACCTGGTACACCGCGGTGACGTCCACGGCGCCGCGGCACTGGTTGATCTCATTCTGGAAGCCGCTGGTCCACACGCGCTGTACGAACCCCTGGGCGGCCCGAGCGGCAGCCTCGGCCGCCGCCTGGGCTGCGGCTTGCGCTGCCGCCTGCGCCGCCGCCGCCGCGGCGGCCTGTGCTGCCGCGGCGGCCGCAGCGGCAGCGGCAGCGGCTTCGTGCTCGGCCTTCAGCTGTGCCGCCGCGCGGGCGAGCGCCTCGATGCGGACGTCCCGCTGGGAGAGGAAGTCGCCGAGCACGACGGTGCGGACGACGTGCTCGACAGTGGGTGCCGCCGGGGCGACCGCTGCGGGCTGAGGAGCCTGCGCCACGATTGCGGGCGCGGCCGGGACGACGAGGATGGATGGACGAGCAGTCCACAGCGACGCCGCGCTCACGCTGTTGGTCGTGCCCGCCTCGGCGCCGACGGCCACCGTCTCGCTGCGGGCGGGCTGGGCGCTCTGCGCAGCGGCGCGATCCGCCGGGAAGAGGGGAGCGAGGATGGCGACGCTGGCAGCGGTGACCCCGACGACGAGGGTCGTCAGCGCCCGGCGGAATGCCGTCGCAGATGGTGCGGAGTCGCTGAAAGACATGGAATCCCCGATTCAGTCACAGATGAACATGTGCTGTGTCGGGTGGTTAGTCGCAGCGTTTCTGTGAGTTGCCTAGGGAGCGCCTCACACCTGAAACGCTAACAGAATCCCGCGAGGGGTCAACCCGCATTTGTACCCCGACCAGTCGCGGCAGGCTCGGCGCGGTCTCATTTTCGTACAGCCGCTGAAATACACCACGATCGAGCTACCGCCCATGCGCCATGGTGATATCGATCTCATTCCGGGAAATACCCGGTGAAGGCGAACTTCGAAGAAGCGGGGTACAGGCGCGGTCGTGTACCCCATTCGAACCGATCCGCCGGCCCCGACTGACGCGGCCCCTCCCCTGAATTGGGGGGCTCGCGCCTCCCACGACCTCAGCCTCCGGTCGGTGAACCGAACCACTCGGTGAAAGCGACCCAGAAATTGCGGTTGCCGTAAGAGGAACATGCATCCCCCTGACCGTGCGGATTGGCCAGGGCCGCGGCATTCGGCTGGTACGGCGTGTAGTTGTAGAGCGCGGCGGTCGCCTGATTGCGGATGTCCACCACGGCCGCCCCGCACGTCGCCTGCGGATTGAACTTCACCAGCACCGGCCCCACCCGGTAGCGCCAGTGTGCCGGATCCAGCAGGTAGCTGCGCAGTTGCTTCGCTGCGCGGTACACCTGGGAGGCGAATCCATAGAACTCCGTGTCGCAGGCGGCGGAGTCGGGGCATCCGTACCCCATGGCCACCCGGTACGCACGCTGCGTCGGCGACACCGCCGTGATGAGTCCCTGTTCCTTCTGCAGCATCACGAGCAGCACCTTCGGGTTGATGCGGCAGGCGTGTGCCACCTGCACCACGATTCGGCTGGCGAGAACGCCCGACTCCCGCGGCAGTGCGGCGCACTGCCCGCCGGTCGAAGCCGCACGGGCCGGAAGTTCGGACCGGTAGGCGCGAAGGCAGGTGGTCTCGCTGGTGAAGGCGCATCCGGGTGCCTGTTCGGCGAGGAATGACTGCACCTGCGCTTCGTTCAGCGACCGCGAGTCGGAAAGCACCCGGTCGGAGAGGATGTATCCAGGGTCGAAAACCGCGACGCCGGCGACGGCCAGATCGTGATGCGGCGGGGACGCGGCCTCGGCCTCGGCGGGCCCGCGGCCGGCCGCGAGACCGCCGAGGATCACCGCGAGTATCGAGGCGACCGCGACGGCGCGGAGCACGACGACGGATCGCGGATCGGGCTGACGACGGGACGGCATCCCTCCATCTTCGTCGCCTCGTGCCGCGCCGCCTAGATCTGCCCGTTCGATCCGGCGGGTGGATACCGGGCAACGCCCCCTTCGTCGCACCCCCGCGGAACGACGAAGGGCGCCCATCCGATCGGATGGACGCCCTTCGGCACAACTGGTGGCTACAGCGCGGCGAGTTCCTCGATCACGCGGTCGCCGGGAGCGGCGTTGACCATGGACGCGGTGATCTCGGCGCGGCCGAGCAGCTCGTCCATGCGGCGACGACGCGCCTTCGAGATGAGCGTCACGACGGTACCGACCTTGCCCGCGCGGCCGGTGCGGCCCGAGCGGTGCAGGTAGGTCTTGTACTCGTCGGGGGCGTCGGCCTGGATCACGAGCGAGATGTCGTCCACGTGGATGCCGCGGGCTGCGACATCCGTCGCCACGAGCACGTTGACCCGGCCGCTGGTGAGCAGCTGGAGGTTGCGCGTGCGTCGCGACTGGTTGAGGTCGCCGTGAAGGGAGGTGGCCGGGATTCCGGCGTCCTCGAGCTGGTCGGCCAGCTGCTCGGCGAACGCGCGAGTGCGGGCGAAGATCAGCGTCTTGCCCTCGCCACCGGCGAGCTCCTCGATGATGCGGGTCTTGTCGCGCTGCTCGATGAGCAGCACACGATGGTCGATCGTGGAAGACGCCTGGTCTTCCCCGGCGACCTCGTGCACGGCGGGATCCTTGAGGAACTGCTTGACCAGGGTGGCGACACCCTTGTCGAGAGTTGCCGAGAACAGCAGCTTCTGGCCGCCCGCCTTGGTGGACTCGAGGATGCGCTGCACCGGCTCGAGGAAGCCGAGGTCGCACATGTGGTCGGCCTCGTCGAGCACGGTCACGAAGACCTCGCTCAGGTCGAGACGGCCCTGCTCGATGAGATCTTCGACGCGACCGGGAGTCGCGATGACGATGTCGACTCCGCGCTGGAGGGTGGAGACCTGCTTGTACTGCGGCACGCCGCCGACGATCGTCGTGGTGAACAGGCCGACGCTGCGGGCGATGGGCTGCACCGTGCGGTCGATCTGCATGGCGAGCTCACGGGTCGGGGCGAGGATCAGCGCGCGGGGCTTGCGGCCCGGCTTGCGTCCTGCGCCACCCATGTTCTCCATGAGGCGCTCCACGAGGGGGGCTCCGAAGGCGATGGTCTTGCCGGATCCGGTCTTTCCGCGACCGAGCACGTCCTTGCCGGCGAGCACATCCGGGATGGTGGCGGCTTGGATCGGGAACGGCGTCTCTGCGCCCATCACGATGAGCTGGCGGGTCATGTTGTCGCCGATGCCGAGGTCTTTCCAGCTGACGCCGGCCGCATCACCCGCGGTGATGACCTTGGCCTCGAGACGCTCGAGCACGACGTCTTCGTGGGCCGCGAAAGCCGTCGACTTGGCGTCGTTCTTGGCCGGGTAGTAGTCGCTGTCGCGACGCGGAGCACGATCCTCGAAGGAGCGAGCCGGGCGGTCATTGTATGACGGACGCTCGGTACGCGCCGGACGATCGTTGTACGCGGGACGGTCCGTACGAGCGGGCCGGTCGTTGTACGCGGGACGGTCCGTGCGAGCGGGACGATCGTTGTACGCAGGACGATCCGTGCGCGGGGCGCGGTCGTTGTACGACGGACGCTCGGTACGCGCTGGACGATCGTTGTACGCAGGGCGGTCCGTGCGCGGGGCGCGGTCGTTGTACGACGGACGCTCGGTACGCGCCGGACGGTCGTTGTACGCGGGACGCTCCGTACGCGCCGGGCGATCGTTGTACGCGGGGCGCTCGGTGCGCGGGGCGCGGTCGTTGGTCGCCGGGCGGTCCCCATACGACGGACGCTCGGTGCGAGCCGGGCGGTCGCCGTAGGCCGGGCGCGCCGGACGCTCGGTGCTGTTGTAGGACGGGCGGGCCGGGCGGTCTCCGTAGGAGGGACGCGCGGGGCGGTCGCTGTAGGAGGGACGCTCGGTGCGCTCGCCGTAGGAGGGGCGCTCGGTGCGCTGGGGGCGGTCGCCGTAGGACGGGCGAGCCGGACGCTCATTGGTCGGAGTCCAGTTGGGTCGGCGATCCGTGGATGCCGGGCGCTCGGTGCCGGCGGGACGGTCGCCGGTGCGGGCGGCGCGCTCATCCGCGTTCCAGCGCTTCTTCACCGGGGCGTCATTGTGGAAGCCGCGGTGGCCCTCGCTGCGGCTGCCATTCTTGGCGGGTCCGGCGGAGTTGTACTTTTTGACAGGTCGGCCTGAGGCCGCTTTTTTATCGAAGGGCATAGACGTATTTCCGGGTTGTGTTTAAGTGCATGGCAGCACACTGCCAACAAGCAGTGTTTCTGCTGGAACCCGGGCAGTCTTTGGCCAGGACCGTTTCACATACGTGATTGTTCCCACGTATTCCAGGGAGTAGCTGGAGGCGTTCTCTTATGGTGAGAACTGAGGGAAACCGGCCCGAAAGACTTACAAACCCATTCGCGTTTATGCCGCGATGTCTAGAGCCGACTCGACTACGTTACAGGACACCCGCAGAAAGCGCATTAGATTGGCACGAATGCGTGTTCTGGGAGCGACGGCGACACGGCAGAGGGCGACGTGGGCGACAGCGGCGCTCGCGACCGCCGTCGTGCTGCTGTCGCTGGTCGCGTGCACGCCGACCGGTTCGCAGTCGGAGCGGGTCACTCCCACCGCGCAGCCGCTCTATCCGCAGGTGAAGACCTACCCCCGTATCGTCGTGGCCGAGAACCTCGACTACGGCAGCGACACGGGCGGTCGAGTGGATGTCTGCCTGCCCCCTGACTCGACGCGCTCCTCGACTCCGCGCGCCGCGGTCATCTCCATCCACGGCGGCAGCTGGCGGGCGGGCGACAAGGCCAACATCAACTGGCGCAGCGTCTGCCAGTGGCTCGCGTCGGAGGGTTTCGTCACCTTCTCTGTGGGGTACGGGCTTGCCCCGCAGCATCCGTTCCCCGCCGGAATCGACGATGTGCGGGCGGCGGTGCGCTATATGCGCTCGAGTGCGGTCGTGCAGAAATACGACATCGACCCCAAGCGGATCGGTGCGTTCGGCGGGTCGGCCGGGGGCAACCTCGCGGCACTGCTCGGCGTCGAGGGCACCGGCAGCCTCAGCTCCGGCTCCCGGATCGCGGCGGTCGCCGAGCTCAGTGGCCCGACCAACCTCACCGGAGACGGCATCGAGCTTGCCGACTTCCGCCCTCTCGAGCTCTCCTACCTCGCGTGCGCGAGCTTCGAGGACTGCCCGCAGGCGGTGCGCGCCTCCCCCCTCTTCCAGGTGGATGATTCGGACCCCCCGTTCTTCATCGCACACTCCCTCGACGAACGGATCCCCCTCGAGCAGTCGAGCGCGTTCGTGCGGGCGCTGCGGGAGCACGACATCGACACGACCTTCGTGACAGTGAAGGGGCATCTGCACTCGATCGCGATGCTCAGTGACGACATGCGCTCGCGCATCTCGAATTTCTTCCACAGCGCGCTCGATCAGCCCGCGGGCTGAGCTCAGCGCTCGAAGCGCGCCGCCTCGGCGCCCTCGACCGCCACGCGGATGCGGGCGCTCATGTCCTCGGACAGCTGAGGCAGGGCATCCAACCGGAACCACGCCGCTTCCGTGTTCTCGCCGTCGGCGGGAAACGGATCGCCGGAGACCCAGCTGCAGCGGAAGACGAGGTCGAGATATCTCGACCGGTCGCCGTTGTCGTAGGTAACGGTGTCGATCACCTTGACCCAGGCCAGCGATTCGACGTGCGCGACGACATCCGCCTCTTCGAGCACTTCGCGCTCGGCCGCGACGGCGGGCTCCTCCCCCGGGTCGACGATGCCGGTGACGGGAGTCCATGCGCCGCTGTCGGCCCGTCGCACGAGAAGTACCTCGGCCCCCCGCAACACCACCGCCGTCACCCCGGGAAGCCAGAGCTCGTCGTGCCCGATCTTCTCGCGGAGGGCGAGACGAAGTCTGGGGTGGCCATCAGTCGAGCCTAGCTTCGCGCCTCGGGCAGTGCCGCGGAGTCCGCCGTGGCCGTGCTCCTCGCCGCCTTTTCCGCGCGACGATCGGTGCGACGTTCCTTGGCACCCTCCACCAGGTAGTAGAGCACCGGCAGCACGATGAGGGTGAGCAGGGTGGATGAGACCAGCCCGCCGATCACCACGATCGCGAGCGGCTGCGAGATGAAGCCACCGTGACCGGTGAGACCGATTCCGAGCGGCAACAGCGCGAAGATCGTCGCGAGAGCGGTCATGAGGATCGGCCGCAGACGACGGGAGGCACCGTTCACGATCGCGTCGGCGACCTTCATTCCACGGGTGCGGTACTGGTTGATCAGGTCGACGAGCACGATCGCGTTCGTCACCACGATTCCGATGAGCATGAGCACACCGATGAGCGAGGCGACGCCGAGGGGCACCCCGGAGATCACCTGCAGCACGATCGCGCCGGTCGCCGCGAAGGGGATCGACACGAGCAGCAACAGGGGCTGCCGCAGGCTCTTGAAGGTGGCGACCATCACGACGTAGACGATGAGGATGGCGGCGAGCAGGGCGAGTCCGAGCTGGCTGAACGAGTCGCCCTGCTGGGTGGTGACCCCGCCGAGAGTGGCGGTGGCGCTCGCCGGCAGCTTGGCCTTGGCGACGGCGGCCGACACGATCGCCGAAGCGCTTCCGGTGTTGTCCGTGCTCGGCGTCACCGAGAGAGTGGCGCTGCGCAGACCCTTGATCGTGGTGATGCTCGACGGGCCGTTGACCGTGGAGACTGTGGCGAGGTCGGAGAGGGGCACGATGCCGGTCGCCGTCGGAATCGAGAACGCCTTCAGGGCATCCGTCGTCGTTGGCGCGCTGGAATTGTTCACGTAGATCGAGAGGGTCTTGCCATCGATCACCACGCTTCCGGTGGCGCTCGGGTTCATCGCCTGCGTGACGATGCCCCCCACCTGCACCTCGGTGAGTCCGGCGGCAGCCGCCTTCGCGCGGTCGATCTGCACCGCGATGTAGGGCAGTGAGGCGGAGAGGTTGCTCGATGCCCGCGAGACGACGGAGAGGTTCTTCACCTTGGCCAGGATGGCGTCGGATGCCTCGCGCAGGTCTGCATCGCTGCCGGCGGTGACATCCACCTCGATGTCAGACGACGCGAAACCACCCTGGGCCGCCGCGACCGCGAGCTCGCCCTTGCCGGTGATCTTCTTCAATTCGGAGGTGACCTTCGCCTGGAGCTTGGCCTGGTCGGCGTTCGGGTCGGTCGTGAGCGAGTAGGTGCTCGATCCCCCACCCGAGAACGCCGCTCGCAGGGAGCTGCCCCCGGAGCCGATGGTGAGGAGCACGGTGTCGACGCCCTTGACCCCGCGAAGGGTGGTCTCCACCTCTTTCGATGCGGCATTCTGGGCCTCGAGGCTGGTGCCGAGGGGGAGCGTCTGGGTCACGGTCAGCGTGTTCTGCCCGCTGTTGCCGATGAAGTTGGTCTTGAGGCTCGTGGCGAGCAGGCCGCTGCCGGCCAGGAGCAGCAGCGCGGCAACGAGCACGACCGCGGGGAACTTGAGAGTCCAACGGATCACCGGAAGGTAGATCTTCTGCAGGCGAGTGACCTTCTCCGCCTGTTCGGTGTCGGCGTGCTTGTGAGCCGTCTTCCTGCTGCCGAGGAACCAGTAGGCGAGCACCGGAACGATCGTGAGGGACACGAACAGCGACGCGAGCAACGCCATGGTCACGGTGAGCGCGAACGGCCGGAACAGCTCGCCGGTGAGGCCGCCGACGAGCGCGATGGGGAGGAATACGGCGACGGTCGTCACCGTCGAGGCGGTGACCGCCGTGGCGACCTCACGCACGGCCGCGAGGATGGCGGGCAACTTCTCCTCGCCGAGCCCGATGTGCCGCTTGATGTTCTCGATCACGACGATCGAGTCATCGACGACGCGACCGATCGCGATCGTCAGCGCGGCGAGGGTGATCACATTGAGCGTGTAGCCCGAAGCCTGCATGCCGATGAAGGTGATGAGCACGGAGACGGGTATCGAGATCGCTGTGACGAGAGTCGAGCGCACCGAGAACAGGAAGACGAGGATGATGATCACGGCGAAGACGAGTCCGAGCAGTCCCTCTTGGGCGAGGCTGTCGATCGACTGGGTGATCGACGGGGCCTGGTCGGAGACGACGGTGAACGTGGTGTTCGATCCGAGCTGCTTCTCGAGGGTGGGGATGTCATCCCGCACGGTGTGGGACACCGACACCGTGTTGCCTGCCGCCGATTTGGTGATGTTGAGGGTCACGGCAGGCTTGCCGTTGACGCTGGAGTAGCCGCTCGTCGGGTCGTTGACGACGGCGACGGTGGCGACATCCGCAATGGTGGGTGGCGTCGCCGCCCGGGTGCCGAGCAGCGGAAGGGCGGCGATCTCATCGGTGCTGGTGATGCGCGATCCGGACTGCACGGTGAGCGTCTTGCCGTCCTCGGTGATCGATCCGCTCGCCAGCAGCGTGCCGTTGGCGGTGAGGGCCGATTTGATCGACTGGATGCTGAGGCCCTCGGCGGCGAGTTTGTCCGCATCCGGGGTAATGGTCACCCGCTGGGATGCGGCTCCGAGCAGGCTCACATCGCTCACTCCGTCGAGCTGCTTGAGGTTGGTGACAGTGAGGGAGGAGAGCTTCGCGGCGAGGGTGTTGGCGTCCATGTCGCTCGTGACGGCGAGCTGGATCACCGGGAAGTCGCTGAGGCTGAAGGTGATGACCTGCGGAGTGACGTTGGAGGGAAGGCTCGTCTTGATGCGGTCGAGGGCCAGCTGCACCTTCTGCTCCGAGGTGGCGATGTCGGTGCCATAGGCGAATGATGCCGTGACCGTCGACGCCGAGGTGTTCGACGTCGCGGTGGTGGAGTCGAGGTTCTCGATGCCCTGAAGCGCGCTCTCGATCGGAGTGCTCACGTCGGTGTTGACGACATCGGGCGACGCCCCGGGGTACGACGTGACGATGAAGACGGAAGGCAGTGAGAGGGAGGGGATCAGCTCCTGCTTGAAGGAGGTGAGGGCGATGCCGCCGAAGATGCCGATGACGATCGTGATCAGCGCGATGAGAGCGCGATTGCGCAGGCTGAAAACTGAAAACAAGTGCACGGGGAAGTCTCCTGGGGCTGTGGCAGAGAAGTACGCACGACCTTGTGCTCGTGGAAAGTATCTCAGGGCTGGCTGAAGGTCTGCATACTCTCGGGGGAGTAACCGATCCGCGGGCGCTAGACCACTTCGGCCAGGAAGGACTGATCGAGCAGCGGACCCCGCGCGAGCGAGGTCCAGGCCCGGCCGAGAGCCTCGATGGCGCGATCGGTCTCGTCAGCCGAATGCCCGAAGGGGATGCGCAGGAAGCGCTCGAAGGCGCCGTCGATTCCGAAGCGCGGCCCGGCCGCGAGCAGGAGCCCTTCCGCGCGGGCGGCGAGGGTGAGTTGCGAGCTGACCGGCGCTCCGAGGTTGACCCAGGTGGTGAGGCCGCCATCCGGCGTCGGCACCCGCCACTCCGGGAAGGCAGCCGCGAGGGCTCCGGCGAGGTGGTCCCGGCCCGCCCGCAGCTGCGTCCGGCGGATGTCGAGAATGGCGTCGTACTGATCGAGGAGGTTCTTCACGACGAGCTGTTCGAGAGCCGGAGTGCCGAGGTCACCCGCGCTTCGTGCCCGGGTGAGCTTCTGGATGAGCTGCCGCTCGGCCCGGATCCAGCCGATCCGCACCCCGCCCCACACCGTCTTGCCGACCGATCCGATGGTGACGGCAGCACCGTAGGCCGCGAGCGGCAGCGGGGTATCCGGCCGGTCGATGGTCAGCTCGGCCATGGTCTCATCCGCGACGATCACCGTGCCCTGCCGCTCGGCGAGCGCCAGCATCCGCTGCCGCAGCGCGGCCGGCATGGTCTGCCCGGTGGGATTGTGGAAGTCGGGCATGAGGTAGCCCATCGCCGGGCTGGAGCGTTGGATGGCCTGCTCGAGCGCCGCCTCATCCCAGCCGTCATCACTCGTCACGCTCACCGGAACGAGCCGCGCCCCGGTGAGCCGGAGGGCCTCGTAGGCGTGTGGATAGCTCGGCGATTCGACGAGGGCGCTGTCTCCGCGACCGAGGATGGTGCGCGCGAGCAGTGCGATCGCGTGCTGGGCACCGAGGGTGATCATGATCTGCTCCGGTTCGGTCGGAAGCCCCCTTGCGCTGTACCGGTCAGCGACGGCGGCGCGCAGCACCGGGAGTCCGATCGGGTCGAAGCCCGAGTCGCCGAGATAGGCGGGCAGTTCGGTGGCCGCCTGAATCGCCGCGGCAGCGAGTGCCGGGATCGCGGGCAGCGCCGCCTTGCTGAAGTCGAGGTAGCCGGCCTGATGGTTGTCGACGATGATCGGCGAACGTGAGGGCAGCCTGGCGACACTGCCCGATCCGCGGAGGCTGTCGAGGTATCCCCCGTCCCTCAGCTCGCCATAGATCGCCGTCACCGTGGTGCGACTGACTCCGAGTTGTGCCGCGAGGTCACGCTCTGCGGGCACCCGGGTGCCGAGCGGGATGCGCCCATCGAGGATGAGCAGGCGGATGCGATCGGCGAGCGCCGCGTAGGCCGGCGCGGCAGTGGCCTCGCGCCATCCCCGAAGAAGGGAGGCCAATGACCGGGCGGACAGGGAGTTCATAGAGCCACTCTAAGAGGATTGGCATCTTGCCAGAAGGCCAATCCGCTAATTGGATGGGTAAATGATGATTCGACGCCTGGCCCAGCTGCTCGTCGGCCTGATCCTCTACGGGTTCGCGATCGCGATGATGGTGCAGGCGGGCATCGGAGTCTCGCCGTGGGATGTGCTCACGCAGGGCATCGCGAAGCAGACCGGTCTCGCGTTCGGCCTCATCACGAATGTCGTCGGACTGCTGGTGTTGCTGTTGTGGATCCCCATCCGCCAGAGGCCCGGCCTCGGCACGCTGCTCAACGTGCTGCTCATCGGGCCGAGCGCCCAGTTCGGCCTGTGGCTGCTGCCGGTCGCGCGCGAGCTCTGGGAACAGGTGCTCCTGTTCGCCGGCGGGCTCGCGCTGCTCGCCCTCGCCACCGGCCTGTATATCGGAGCGCGTTTCGGGCCCGGACCCCGCGACGGCCTCATGACGGGCATCCATCGCCGCTGGGGCTGGCGCCCCTGGATCGTGCGCACCTCGATCGAGGTGACCGTGCTGGCCATCGGATGGCTGCTCGGCGGCAATGTCGGCGTCGGCACCGTGCTGTTCGCGGTGCTCATCGGGCCAATGGTCAATGTGACGATCCCGCTGCTCACTGTGCCGACGAGCATCCGGCCGTCCGCCACTCAGCCGTCCGGTTTTGAGGCTCCCGGAGTTCAGGCTTCCGTCATTCAGGACGTTCAGGGACCAGAGATGTCAGAGGGACGGATGTCCGCCGCTCCCGTCTCATCCCTTCCTGAATGACGAAGCGAACCTGCTGACGGAACGCACTAGCTGAGGTAGCGGGAGGCGAAGGCGGCCATCGCGTCTCGCACGAAAGCGGCACCCTCCCTGCCGCCGTAGTTCGCGGCGAAGCGGTCGTCGTCGACGTACATCTCTCCCAATCCCGTGAACTGTTCGGCAGTCGGGGCCTTTCCCTGCCAGGAGGCGGTGATCCAGTCGTAGTGGCGCCGAGTGATCGCCAGTACGGCTTCAGCGTCGGAGTGCGCGCCCGCCGCACAGGCCGAAGCGTAGTCCGCCTGCACCGCCTTCTGCTCGGAGTGGAACCTCTCCTTGTCCCCAGCGTCAAGCGATCTCCACCACCGGTCGCCACCGGCGTAGGCCTGACTACCCCACCGTTCCACCACCTCTTCCTTGTAGACGGTGTGGTCGAATCCGTCGAACATGTCGTCGGCCATGAGTGCTGTTCCTTCCTTCGTGTTGGTGATGGTGAGCTCGATCGAGCGGATCTGCCGGTCGAGACGGTTCTTCTCCTGGCGCAACCACCGCAGATGAGCGGCCAGAGCATCCGCATCGTCGGTGGCACCGGCGAGCACGTCCGCGATCGTCGGCAACCCGAGCCCGAGTTCTCGCAGCATCAGGATGCGCTGGAGTCGCGTGAGCGCGACCGCGTCGTAATAGCGGTAGCCATTTGCGCCGACGCGAGTGGGCGCGAGCAACCCGATGTGGTCGTAGTGGCGCAGGGCGCGTGAGCTTGCGCCCGATAGCCGGGCGATCTCCTGGATCGACCAGTCGGCCGCGGAATTCGTCATGCACCCACGCTAGAGGTTGACGCAGCGTCAAGGTCAAGCGCCTGCTTCCCCCCGCCGCTCGGGCGAGCAACGCCCGATCGGCGGGGCGGGCATCGCGCAGAACGCCCGTTAAGCACGGGAATGCCGGGAGTATTCCCCCGATCGGCGGCTGATTTCAAACAGACCAGAGTTCAGGTGTAGTGTCGCACCTCGTGACTAGCGAAGTTCGTTCGCCGAAGCGTTGGCTGATCGGCGAACCGCTGGCCTCCGAGAAACTGGAGGGCCAGCTCCTCCCGAAGCATCTCGCGCTGCCCATTTTCGCCAGCGACGCGCTGTCTTCCGTGGCCTATGCGCCCCAGGAACTGCTCCTCATCCTCACCCTCGGCGGGCTGGCGTTCCTCAGCTTCGCTCCCTGGGTCGCCGCGGCCGTCGTGCTGCTGCTCATCGTGGTGGTCACCTCTTACCGGCAGCTCATCAAGGCCTACCCCTCCGGCGGCGGGGACTACGAGGTCGCCCACAAGAACCTCGGCGAGAAGGCGGGCCTCGTCGTCGCCTCGGCGCTGCTCGTCGACTACATCCTCACCGTCACCGTGTCGGTGGCATCCGGGGTGGACAACATCATCTCCGCGTTCCCGATGCTCAACACCTACCGGGTGGAGATCGCGGTCGGCTTCGTGATAGTGCTCGCCGCGATCAACCTTCGCGGAGTGGCGGAGTCGAGTAAGGCCTTCGCCCTTCCCACTTATCTCTTCATCGCCTCCACCGGCATCATGATCGTCACCGGGCTGGTTCGCGCCGCGCTGGGTGACACTCCGATCGCGGCATCCTCGGCCTACACCGTCAAGGACCCGGCGAGCCTCACGCAGATCGCCTTCATCCTGTTGCTGCTTCGTGCTTTCGCGAGCGGATGTTCCGCCCTCACCGGCGTCGAAGCGGTGGCGAACGGCGTGCAGGCCTTCCGTCGCCCCAAGATCAAGAACGCGCAGCGCACTCTCGTGCTCATGGGATCCATCGCCATCGTGCTCTTCATCGGCATCATGGCCCTCGCGCTGATCAGCAAGGTGCACTACGCGGAGTCAGCGTGTGACCTCCAGGGCTTCAAAGACTGCACCACCGCGCCGCAGACCAGTGTGATCTCACAGATCGCGGCGGCCACGTTCCCGGGTGCCGGATACTTCATGTTCTACGTGATCCAAGGGGCCACCGCGCTGGTGCTGCTGCTGGCCGCGAACACGGCATTCAACGGCTTCCCGCTGCTGGGCTCCGTGCTCGCGCGTGACTCCTACGCGCCCAAGTCCCTCCAGACCCGCGGCGACCGCTTGGTCTACTCGAACGGCGTGCTCGTGCTGAGCGGCGCGGCCATCCTGCTGCTGGTCATCTACCGCGCCAATCTCACCCAGCTCATCCAGCTCTACATCATTGGCGTCTTCGTCTCCTTCACCCTCGGCCAGACCGGCATGGTGGTGCACTGGACCCGGATGCTGCGCGAGGGCCGCGAGACCCTCAGCAAGGCCCAGCGCGGCCAGGTCTGGCGCAGCCGGGCGATCAACGCCACCGGTGCCACCTTCACGGGCATCGTGCTCATCGTGGTGACGATCACCAAGTTCACCCACGGCGCCTGGCTGGTCTTCGCGATCATGCCCGTGCTGTTCTACCTGATGCTGCGCATCAACCGCTACTACGGGCAGGTGGCCAAGGACATCGAGGTGGACCCCACCACCACCTTCGGTGCCACCGGCGATCACGCCGTCGTGCTCGTCGGCAAGATGCAGAAGCCGACCCTCAAGGCCCTCGACTACGCGATCGCGGCTCGCCACGAGAGCATCGAGGCCGTTCACATCAACATCGACGACCACGCCTCCGAGCTGCTCTCGAAGCAGTGGGACGAGATGAACATCCAGGTGCCGCTGCGCATCGTGCCCTCGCCCTACCGTGACATCAGCATGCCGCTGATCAAGTACATCAAGGCCCGTCGAGCCGAGTTCGGCTCCGAGGTCGTCACGGTCTACACGCCGCAGTACATCGTTGGCCACTGGTGGGAGAACCTGCTGCACAACCACAAGGCCCGGCGCATCCGCCAGAAGCTGATGCTCGTGCACGGCGTGACGATCGCGCTGGTGCCGTGGCTGCTCGACTCCACGCGCAACCTCTACAGCCGGTCGTATCGTCCCCTGCCCGGCGAGTCCCGTCGTGGGGAGCCCCGCCGGCCGATCATGCGCAAGCCGCTTCCCCCGGCTGCTCCCGCGGCTCGCAAGTCGAGCGTGCTCGCCGGCGATGGTCGCGCCGAGAGCCAGGTCGACCGCGCCGCGCGCCTGGCGCGCGAGTCGGCCGCCAAGAAGTCTGCTGCCAGAAACACCCCGGGCCAGAAGTAGGGTTCGTGGCGGGCTGGCGTGAAGTGGTGGCCGTCGCCGCCGGTGGCGTGATCGGCACGGGGCTGAGATTCACCCTCGACACGGTGATCCCCCACACCGACTCTCAATTCCCGCTCAGCACCCTGCTCGTCAACATCGTGGGATCCTTCGCGCTCGGCACCCTCGTCTCCACCCTGTGGAGGCGGGCGCGCACCCCCAACTGGCTCAAGGTGGGGCTCGGCACCGGCACGGTCGGGTCATTCACGACCTTTTCCGCCCTCATCGTCTCCCTCGTGACCGAAGCCCATCATGGCCTCTGGATGCTCGCCGTGCTGTATCTCGTGCTCTCCCTCGTGCTCGGATTCGGCGCCGCCCTGCTCGGGCTGAGCGTGGGGAGACGCCCGAGGCCGGCACCGCTCGAGATCGACATGGTGGACGAGTGAGCCCGGTGGTCGTCGCCGCGGTACTGGGGGCGGGAGCCCTCGGGGCGCTCGCGCGGTACGCGATCTCGCTCGCGTTCATCCGCGCCACCCGCTTCCCGCGTGCGGTACTGGTCGTCAACGTGACCGGTTCGCTGCTCGGCGGCGCGGTGCTCGCCCTCGCGGACTGGGGCATCGTCGACGGTGACCTCCACCTCATCCTCGTCACCGGGATCGCCGGCGGTCTCACCACCTTCAGCACCTGGTCGGTCGAGACCCTGCAGTTCGCCCTGTCGGGGCGGTGGCGCACCGCCATCGCGAACGTGCTTGTCAACCTCGTGCTCGGCCTCGGTGCCGCGACCGCGGCGTACTTCGTCGTGTACTGGTTCTTCCTGCTGCATCAGTACCGGCCGTAGAGGCGCCCCTCTCCCGCGCGGAACGGGCGTACATGACGCTCCCGGGTCCCGCCGAGGCAACTCGTGCGGACGGGCGCGGGCCTCAGGCCAAACGCCCGATCGGCGAGCGCTCGCGCACCACCAGTCGCGGGGTCACCAGCCGGTGACGCCGCTCGGGGGAGGAACTCTCCCAGCCGACGATGCCGTGCGAGCCGTCTCCGAGCAGCAGATCCAAAGCCCCGACGGCCACCTCGTCGAGCGGCTGCTCGACGCTCGACAGCCCGATGGCACCCGCGACCGGAGTGTTGTCATAACCGACAACCGACACCTCGGCCCCGACGACGAGCAGCGCACCGAGGGCGAGGGAGTCGCTGGCGCACGCCACGGCATCCACCCGCACTCCCGATTCGATGAGGGAACGGATGGCCTGGCTCGCCGCGGCGACGTCGTCTTCCGAGTCCGCCTGGAGCGCGTCGAGTTGCGCGGCATCCAGCCCGGAACGTGCCTCCATTGCCTCCCGCCAGCCCCGACGGCGGTCATCGCCGGTACTGAACTTGGTGGGCCAGCCGAGGAATGCGACATGCGACGCCCCTCCGTCGAGCAGGTGATCGGTGGCGTCGCGCACACCGCTGCGCCCGTCGACATCCACCCAGAGGTGCCGCGGGTCGTTCATGTCATCGATACCCCACGGCCGGCCGAAGGTGACGAACGGCACGTTGTTCTCGATTAGCCATTCGGTGCGCGGGTCGTCGACGAAGGTGGCGGTGAGCACGAAGCCGTCGACATCCGCCCCGTCGCGCAGTCGGGCGAACTGACGGATCTCGTCCTCCGGACCGGTCGCCGTGAACAGCATGACCCGGAGCCCCCGACGGTCCGCCTGCTCGGTGAGCGCGTGCAGGAACCGGTCGAGGAGCGACCCGGAGATGCCATTGGTCATGGGATCGAGACGGATGCCGAGGGTCGAGCTCTTCTGAGTACGCAGCCGCCGGGCAGACGCGTGCGGCCGGTAGCCGAGCTGGGCTATCGCCGCTTCGACCTTCTGTCTCGTCTCGGGCTTGACGATCTGCGGCGAATTGAGCACATTCGAGACGGTCTGGCGCGAGACACCCGCGACCCGACCCACGTCGAGCACGGTCGGCAACTGTGACATCGCGGCCTCCAAAGGTCAGTCCGTTCGTGCGGTACCGTCACGTTACCGCAGCGCCCGAGCGGGCGGATGACGGGTGCGCGGTTGACACTCCCCCCAAACGGGCGTTACAGTCGATCTACAATTTGATCGATCAAATAGTAAATGGCTCGATTGATTTGAACGATCTAAGGACATAGTCCGGCGAGCCGCGGGTTTCCGCACGTCGCCGGCATGTCCCGACCGCATCAGCGAACCGACCTGCGACCCAAAGGAGGGCACCGTGGCTAGCATCGAGTCCGCATGCGCCTTCTGCGGTCGAGTCACGCGGTTCGCCCGCGACACCCCCGACTCCGCTGACGAATCACAGCGCCCATCCCGGGCACACCCATCCAAGGAGAAATAATGCAAAGACGCACCAACCGCTGGCTGGCCGCCGGCATCCTCGCCACCGCCGGAGTCCTCGCGCTCAGCGCCTGCAGCTCCGGCTTCGGCGCGGGAAGCTCCGACAGCTCCGGCGGAAAACTCACCTCCTCGAAGAAGGCCCTCACCGTGCTGATCGGCTCGAGCGGAGACGCCGAGACGAAGGCCGTCAACAGTGCCGTCGCGGACTGGTCCAAGTCATCCGGGACCGATGCCAAGGTCTCGGTGGCCAGTGACCTCAACCAGCAGCTCGCGCAGGGATTCTCCGCCGGAAAGCCCGCCGACGTCTTCTACCTGAGCACCGACGCTCTCGCCGGCTATGCCTCGAACGGCTCGCTGCTCGCCTACGGCGACAACCTCAAGAACAAGGCCGACTTCTACCCGAGCCTGGTCAAGTCGTTCACCTACGACAACAAGTTCTATTGCGCCCCGAAGGACTTCTCGACCCTGGCGCTGGAGATCAACACCGACATGTGGAAGGCCGCGGGGCTGACCGATGCGGACATCCCCACCACCTGGGACCAGCTCGAGACCGTGGCAAAGAAGCTCACGACCGATGGGCACGTCGGCCTCGGAATCGGTGGCGAGTACGCCCGCCTCGGCGCCTTCATGACGGAGGCCGGTGGCAACCTGATGAACTCGGATAGCACCAAAGCGACCGCCAACAGCTCCGAGAACATCGCGGGGCTCGACTACGCCAAGAAGCTCATGGCCGACGGCAGCCTCAAGTACGCCAAGGACCTCGGAGCCGGATGGGGCGGTGAGGCCTTCGGTAAGGGTCTCGCGGCGATGACCATCGAGGGCAACTGGATCACCGGTGCGATGACGAGTGACTACCCGACCGTGAACTACACGATCGCGCCGCTGCCCGCAGGCCCGGCCGGCAAGGGAACGCTGCAGTTCACCAACTGCTGGGGAATCGCCGCCGACAGCCCGAACCAGGCCGCGGCGGTCAAGCTGGTGGAGAAGCTGACCAGCTCGAGCGACCAACTCGCGTTCTCGACCGCGTTCGGTCCGATGCCCTCGATCAAGTCGGCAGCCGACACCTGGAAGAAGGACAACCCCAAGCTGGTGCCGTTCCTCGAGGCCGCCGACTACGCCAAGGGCGTTCCCGCGGCTAAGGGAGCGGCGGATGTCGTGACCGACCTCAACTCCAAGCTGGAGAGCCTCGCAACGGGAGATCCCAAGACGATCCTCGATGCCACCCAGAAGAACCTCGAAGCACTGGTCAAGTAGTCACCATGACGACCACCACGAGACGGCCTTCCCGCTCCGGACTCCGGGGCGGGGAGGCCCTCTCGGGCTACCTCTTCACGGCCCCGATGGTCATCCTGCTCGGACTGTTCCTGGTCGTGCCGGTGCTCATGGCGCTCTGGGTGAGCTTCAGCGACTGGACCGGTCGCGGGAGCCCGCTCTCGGGCAACGTGAACTTCGTGGGGTTGAAGAACTATTCCGCGCTCCTCACCGGCGGCGGACTCGCCGAGCAGGACTTCGGCACCGCGCTCAAGAACAACGCCTGGTACGTGGTGCTCGTCGTTCCCTTGCAGACCGCACTCGCCCTGTTCCTGGCGGTGCTCGTCAACCGGCAGATCCTCAAGGGGCGCGGCTTCTTCCGCACCGCCTTCTACTTTCCCTCCGTCACGAGCTCGGTCGCCATCACCGTGCTCTGGCTGTTCCTCTTCAACTCCACGGGTGCCGTCAACAAACTCCTGTCGTACCTCGGGGTGAAGGGACCCAACTGGTTCAACGATCCCGACGGGATCATCCACAACTTCCTGGGGCTGTTCGGCGTGAAGTCCGGGCCGAGCGCGCTCACGAACTCCACGGCGCTTGGCGTCTCCTGGTGGGACTGGCTGGGCGGGCCATCCGTCGCGATGTTCGCGTTCGTGCTTCTCGCGGTATTCACGACCAGCGGCACCTTCATGCTCCTCTTCATCGCCGGGCTGCAGAATCTCGGCGGGGACGTGACCGAAGCCGCGATGATGGATGGCGCAAACGGCTGGCAGCGCTTCTGGCAGGTCACCCTGCCGCAGCTGCGCCCCACCCTCTTCACCGTGCTCACGCTCGGGCTCATCGGCTGCTGGCAGGTCTTCGATCAGATCTACACGGGCACGAAGGGGGCACCGGGCAAGACGACCCTCACCCCGGCATTCCTCTCCTACCAGTCGGCGTTCAATAACCAGGAGTGGGGGCAGGGCGCGGCGATCGCGTTCCTGCTCTTCATCATCATCGTGCTGTTCACTCTCCTCCAGCGCTGGATCCTCGCCGAGCGCAAGGTCTCCAAGAGGCGGATGCGCGGGTACGAGGTCCCGCCGAAGGACGGTGATCCCGACGGCCCGAAGGACGACGGTCCCGAGGGACCCGACGACTGGAAAGACGGCAACGGCCCCCTGAAGGTCGCGACCGGTATCGCCGCGAGCCAGATCATCTCGAAGAACCAGGGAGGCTCGATATGAGCACCATGACCCCCCGCCGAGCTGGACGCACATCCCGGCCGAGTCGCGGCCTGCTCGCCGGCCGGTCTTTCCTCTACGCGCTGCTCGTCGTGCTCGCGATCGTCTACATCTTCCCGTTCCTCATCCAGGTGGCGACCTCGTTTAAGACGGAGGCGGATGCCGCGAGCGATCCACTCTCGCTGATCCCGGCGACCTTCTCGACGGCGGCCTTCGAACGACTGTTCCTGCACTCGGACTTTCCGATCTGGTTCAAGAACTCGGCGATCGTCACGGTCTTCGTGACCGCGGGACGGGTGTTCTTCAACTCGCTCGCCGGCTACGCGCTCGCGCGGCTGAACTTCCGGGGGCGCAACGTGATGTTCGCCGGACTGATCGCGGTGATGTCCGTGCCCGGAGTGGTGCTGCTGATCCCGAAGTTCCTCGTGATCAACCAGATCGGCATCTACGACACCTACGCCGGAATGATCATCCCGCTGCTCACCGACGCCGCGGGCATCTTCATCATGAAGAACTTCTTCGAGTCCATCCCCGCGAGCGTCGAGGAGCAGGCGCGCATCGACGGCGCCGGCACCTTCCGGGTGTTCTGGTCCGTGGTGCTGCCGATGGCGCGCCCCGCGCTCATCACCATCGTCATCCTCTCCTTTCAGGGATCGTGGAACGAGCTCAGCCACTTCATCGTGTCGACCCAGTCGCCCGATCTCGTGACGCTCACGAAGGGAGTCGCCTCCCTCGCATCCGGACAGCTCAGTCAGGGCACGCAGTATCCGATCAAACTGGCAGCTGCAGCCATCATGACGGTTCCCGTGGCGGTCATGTTCTTCATCTTCCAGAGGCAGATCATGAACGCGAGCGACGGGGCGGTGAAGGAGTAGACGAGTCGATCCGGCACATCCCCGCACGCCTTTCGCACCACCACTGAAAGTTCTTGATTCTCATGCTCCCCACGCTGCAGCCGCTGCTCCATGACACGACCGTCCTGCTCCGAGCGCCGTCCCAGGCCTGGTCGGCCGGTGACGGGACCATCGACGGGCGCGGCATCACGGGCATCTATCACTCGGATATCCGGGTCGTGTCACGCAGTGTGGTGACGGTGGGTGGGCAGTCGGCCGAACCGATCGCGACGGTTCCCTCTGGTGCCGCGAGCACCGTCTTCGTCGGCCTGTTGCGCGGCCTCGACGATCGCACCGCCGACCCGCGGGTGCGACTGCTGCACCGCCGCACGGTCTCGACCACGGGGGTTTCCGAGTCGATCACCATCCAGTCGGCGCTCGACACCCCTGTGTCCACGACGGCGACGGTGCAGATCGACAGCGACCTCGCCGAGATGGAGTCCGTGAAGGCCGGCATCGGGGGCGTCGGCGTGCCATTCGACCTGTCCCCCCAGACCGCGACCTGGGGCCGTGGCGCCGTGCGGGCGTCGCTGCACGCCCCGGATGCGACGGTCACCGACCACGCGGACGGCGGCATCCGGCTGGCCTGGGATCTCGACATCCCCGCCAACGGGTCCGTGACGGTCGGCTGGACGATCGACGCGGAGGATGCCGACGCGGTCGTGCGCGGCACTACCGATGACGCCCGCTGGTCGGTTCCGGTGGTCACCGCCGGCGACGATCGCCTCGAACGATGGGTGACCCAAGCCCTCTCCGACCTCGACGCGCTGAGGCTCACGACGGTTTCGGATCCGGCATCCGAATTCCTGGCCGCCGGCGCTCCCTGGTTCTTCACGCTGTTCGGCCGGGACTCGCTCTGGGCAGCACGCTTCATGCTGCCGCTCGGCACGACCCTCGCCGCCGACACCCTGCGGGTGCTCGCATCGCTGCAGGGCACCGAATCCGTCGCCGGAAGCGCCGAGCAGCCCGGCAAGATCATGCACGAGTTGCGCCGGGCGACGCTGTCGATCCCCGGCGAGGGTGTGGTGCTGCCGCCCCTGTACTTCGGCACCGTCGACGCGACTCCTCTCTGGGTGTGCCTGCTGCACGACGCCTGGAAGTGGGGATTGCCAGAGCCCGAGGTCGTGGTGCTCCTCCCGCACCTCGTCGCTGCCCTCGAGTGGATGCGCGACTACGGGGATGCCGACGGCGACGGCCTGCTCGAATACGTCGACGCCACCGGAACCGGCCTCGCGAACCAGGGTTGGAAGGATTCCGGCGATTCGGTGCAGTGGCGCGACGGCACTCTCGCCGAGGGCCCGATCGCCCTCTGCGAGGTGCAGGCCTACGCCTATGAGGCGGCAATGCACGGCGCAGAACTGCTCGACCACTTCGGCGTCTCGGGCGCCGCTGAATGGCGCGAGTGGGCTGCCCGACTGCGAACCCGCTTCCATGAGTCGTTCTGGATCGACGACCCGGCGGGGGCATACCCGGCGATCGCGCTCGACTCCTCCAAGCGACCTGTCGATACCGTCACCAGCAACATCGGGCACCTGCTCGGCACCGGCCTGCTCGACTCGCGCCAGGCCGCCCTCGTCGCCCGTCGCCTCGTCTCACCGCACCTGAATTCGGGCTACGGCCTTCGCACCATGTCCACCGATTCGCAAGGCTACTGGCCGCTCAGCTATCACGGCGGCAGCGTCTGGACCCATGACACCGCCATCGCGATCGCCGGACTCGCGCGCGACGGCTTCACCGCAGAAGCCGCCTCCCTGGCCTCCGGTCTTCTCGCCGCGGCGTCCGGATTCGACTATCGGATGCCCGAGCTGCACTCCGGCGACGCCGCGAGCGAGTTCGGCTCCCCTGTTCCCTACCCGGCCGCGTGCCGTCCGCAGGCCTGGTCTGCGGCCGCCTCGGTCTCGGTGCTGGCATCGACACTCGGACTGCGCGCGGACGCGCCATCCGCCACCCTCGGCGTCTCCCCGATGACCATGGTCGGTGCGCTCGCGGTGAGCGGTCTGAGGTTCGGCGGCGAGGATGTCTCGATCACGGTGAATACGGACGGCGAGGTCACCGCGTCGTCCGGGGCATCCGTGCAGGTGGAGTAGCGCCCGGTACCCCTGCCCTCGTGGCCCTCGTGGCGGGGGCTCTGCCCGCTCGCCTCGTGGCGGGGGACCTGCCTGCTCGCCTCGTGGCGGGGGACCTGCCCGCTCGCCTCGTGGCGGGGGACCTGCCCGCTCGCGGCGGGGAGAGCCCTTCGCGGCGGGAGTTGTGACTCCCTCCGCGGGGCGCTCTCCCCGCCGCGACCGTGGTGACGAGCGCGGTCTATGCGCTCTCGGCCCGTCGGCGCGATCCGCTGATCGCGAGGCTCACGACGCCGACCACACCGATGACGGCGAGGAAGATCGCGGTCACGAAGAGGAAGCCGACGATCGCAGCCCCCGGAAGCAGGATCACTAGGAGGCCGAGCACGAATGACGCGAGCCCCGTGAGCACCAGGGTCGCCCGGGTGCCCCGGCGGAACAGCGCGAACGCGGTGATAATGCAGATGAGCCCGTCGATCATCCAGCCGATTCCGATGATCAGCTCGATGGCGATGAGAGTGCCGAAGGGATTGTTGAGACAGAGCACGCCGGCGACGATCACCACGAGCCCCATCAGTCCGACGAACCAGCGCCAGCCGGTCTGCATCTCCTTGCCGGATACCGCGGTGAAGACCCGGCTGATGCCGGCGACGATGAGGTAGACGCCAAAGAGCAGCGCGACCGAGCGCAACGCGGCCTGGGGGAAGATCAGGCCGAACGCGCCGACGAGGAGGGCGCCGACAGCAGCGATCCATGCCCCGCGGCGGAAGACGGACCGGACCTGGTTATCGAGCGCGTCGTGGCGAGTCATGCTCTCGATCATCGCGGCTGGATGCGAGCGTGTCGAGCATTCGCCGCGCCAACCGTCAGGGCTCTAGAGATTGGACAGCAGCGCGACGACCTGGCGGGCGATCTGCCGCCCGGCTCGGTTGGCCCCGATCGTGCTGGCTTGCGGTCCATACCCGGCAAAGAATATACGACCGTCCTTCCACGACGATCCGCCGCCGACACTGATTCCGCCCTCTTTCTCCCGCAGCTTGAGAGGGGCGAGATGGCGCAGTTCCGGACGGAATCCCGTGGACCAGACGATCGCATCCGCGGGCTGGAATGTTCCGTCCGCCCAGCGCACCCCGTGCGCTTCGATCGAGGAGAACATCGGCTTCGCGACGAGGGTCCCCCGCTCGATCCCGGCTTGGATGCGGCGCGTCCGGGGCACCCCGGTGCCGCTGACGATGCTCGGCAGGGCGCGACCGCTGCGAGCGGCTTCGTCCTGGGCTGCGACCGCGGCCGCCCCCGCCTCCATGTTGAGTTCGCCCTCGTCGAGGAATTCGATGGGTCTCCGGGACACCCAGGTGAGACTCTCAGCACTGCCCTCGAGTTCGAGGAGGAAACCGATCGCCGAGGTCCCCCCGCCCACCACGACGACGTTCTGGCCCGCGAACTCGGCCGCCGACTCGTAGTTCGTGGTGTGGACGTGTCGACCGGCGAAGTCGTTGAATCCCGGGTACCAAGGGATGAATGGCGAGCCCCAGGTGCCGGTGGCGTTGACGACGACATCCGTCTCGAGCGCTCCGATGCCACCGCTCGACTCGAAACCGACCACCAGGTCGGTGCCACGGTTGAAGACGCGCTTCACGTCGACGGGGCGCCTCACGCGCAGCTCGTAGTGCTCTTCGTACCGCGCGTAGTAGTCGGCCACGACATCCTTCGCCGGAAGGGTGCGGTCGGCGGTGTCGAAACTGATGCCGAGTTCGTCCATGCCCGGCAGGTCATTGATGTGGTGGGCCGAGCCGATGCGTAGGGCCTCCCAGCGGTGCTGCCAGGCCCCGCCAGTGCCGGGGCCACGGTCGAGAACGACGAAGTCGGAACCCGGTTCGAGGCCGAGTCGCCTGAGGTAGAAAGAGACGGACAGTCCCGCTTGTCCCGCACCGATCACCACGACAGAGGGGGAGCCAGGTGAGGACGTCACGCGTCTACGTTAGCCGCCACTGGGAGGGCGGATGGCGGACGCGGCCGGGGTGCGCGTGCATGCTAAAGTTGGCCTTTAGTTTTTAGTTCCCTATTTGGTCAATCCCGGGCAGCTGTTCGCCAGTCGAGGCTCCGTTCGTCCGGGCAGGAATCGTGAGGGGGTCAAGCCATGGGGCGCGGCCGTCAAAAAGCAAAGCACACCAAGGTGGCTCGTGAGCTGAAATACTTCAGCCCGGACACCAACTACAACGCGCTCGAACGCGAACTCACGCATCCCGTCACCGGTGCTCCGATCGATCCCAAGCTCGAAGAAGATCTCGAGAAGTGGCCCGAATTCAGCGCGACCGCATACTCGCCGGATGTCTCCGGATTCTCCGAAGACGAGTACGAGTCCGACCAGAACAAGACGGCCTGAGCGTTTCTGCGGCGCGAATTCTCTCGCGCGCGTGAATCCTCTTGTCTGCGCTGATCCTTGGGTGCGCTGATTCTTGTTAGTGCTGCGGCGAGGCATCCGTCGTCCCGGTGACCGGGTAGCACGAGCGATACCCCGCACGCAGTGTTCCCCGGTGCGGCCCGGCCGCGCCCCCGGCGGAGGCGGCGCGTCAAGTGGATCCGGCGCGTCAAGTGGATCCGGCGTGTCAAGTGGATCCGGCGCGTCAAGTGGATCCGGCGCGTCAAGTGGATCCGGCGCGTCAAGTGGATCCGGGGTACTCGCGGCGTTCATCATTCAGGAACCTGTGGAGCGGATGCGGGAGACGAGCGCTCATGGGACCACAGCCGTCCCTCTGTCCACATCAGCCCCAGACCTTCCTGAATGATGGAAACAGGATCAGGAACAGGAACAGGAACAAGAACAAGATGCTCGGTCGGGATGCTCGGTCGCGGAATGCTCCTCGCGAAAGGGGCTCGATCCCGTCGCGCAGCGACCGAACCCACTAGCGGCAGCGCGACCAGCGGCGACTAGTCGCGGTAGCGGCCGACCAGCCGCACTGCACCGCCGTCGACGCCCTTGGCCCCCTGGTCGAAACCCGTGATGTCGCGAGGCACCGTCGAGACCGTGCCGAGTGTCCAGGCCGGGATGCCTTCGGCAGCGAGATGAGCGATTACCGCGTCTACCCGGGACGCTTCCACCACGGCGATCATGCCGATACCGAGATTCCAGGTGCCCTCGGCCTCTTCGAGGTTCATCGATCCCCACTCGGCGAGCACGCGGAAGACCGGGGCCGGCGACCAGGAGCCGCGATCCAGCTCCACCCAGCTGCCCACGGGAAGCACCCGGGCGAGGTTTGCCGCAATGCCGCCACCGGTCACGTGGCTGAGCGCGTGAACGGCACCCGGGGCATCCGCCAGCAGGCTCAGCAGAGGCGAGGTGTAGAGCCGGGTGGGCTCGAGCAGCACCTCGCCGACGGGCCCGCCGAGCTCTTCGGATCGATCGAGGAACGAGATGCCTTTCTGGCGGATGATGCTGCGCACGAGCGAGTAGCCGTTGGAGTGCAGGCCGGATGATTCGAGCGCGATGACCACGTCGCCATCCGTCACGAGGTGGGCACCGAGCTGGGCATCAGCCTCCACCGCGCCCGTCGCTGCGCCGGCAACGTCGTAGTCGTCCGGTGCGAGCAGCCCGGGATGCTCGGCGGTCTCGCCCCCAACGAGGGCGGTGCCGGTCTCGCTGCAGCCGCGCGCGATCCCAGCCACGATGTCGGCGATGCGACTGGGCACCACCTTGCCGCAGGCGATGTAGTCGGTCATGAACAGCGGAGTCGCTCCGACGACCACGATGTCGTCGACGACCATTCCGACCAGGTCGATGCCGATCGTGTCGTGCTTGTCGATGGCCTGGGCGATCGCGACCTTCGTGCCGACCCCGTCGGTGGATGTCGCGAGCAGAGGACGCTGGAAGGAGGTGAGGAACGACACGTCGAAGAGCCCGGCGAAACCGCCGACGCCACCGACGACGCGTGGCCCGTGGGTGGCCGAGACCGCCGACTTCATGAGTTCGACAGCGAGGTCTCCGGCCGCCGTATCGACGCCCGCCTCGGCGTACTTGTCGGCCATTCGTTTTCCGTTCTCAAAGCGTGAAAGACTGGAGTAAATCACCCCCAACTCTACGGTCTGGAGACTCACCGCGAATGTGCGGCATTGTCGGCATCGTTTCTTCGGAACCCGCCAACCAACAGGTCTACGACAGCCTCCTTCTCCTGCAGCACCGCGGCCAGGACTCCACCGGCATCGCCACCGCGGAGGGTCGCACCTTCCACATGGTGAAGGCTCGGGGTCAGGTTCGCGAGGCCTTCCGCACCCGTGACATGCGCGCCCTCCCCGGCAACATGGGGCTCGGTCACGTGCGCTACGCCACCAAGGGCAACGCCGGAAACGAGCAGGAGGCACAGCCCTTCTATGTGAACGCCCCCTACGGCATCGTGCTCGTGCACAACGGCAACCTCACTAACACCAGGGAGCTCACCGACGAGCTCTTCCACATCGACCGACGGCACCTCAACACCAGCTCCGACACCGAGCTGCTGGTGAATGTGCTCGCCCACGAGCTGCAGGAACAGGTCACGGGACTCGACCTCGATCCCGACCAGATCTTCGCCGCCGTCGAACGCGTGCACGAGCGTGTCGAAGGCTCGTACGCCACGATCGCGATGATCCCGGGATACGGCCTGCTGGCGTTCCGGGACCCCTTCGGCATCCGTCCGCTCGTGCTCGGCAAGCGGGCTCGCGGATTCGTCGGGGACGACTGGATCGTGGCATCCGAATCCCTCGTGCTCGAGAGCGGCGGTTACGAGATCGTGCGTGATGTCGCGCCCGGCGAGGCAGTGTTCATCGCACTGGACGGCGAAATGACCTCACGCCAGTGCGCGAAGAACCCCTCCCTCGTGCCGTGCTCGTTCGAATACGTCTACCTCGCCAGACCCGACTCGATCATGAACGGTATCTCGGTCTACGACGCGCGTCTGCGCCTCGGCAACCGGCTCGCGGACACGATCGCGCAGTACACGCCACGCGGCGATATCGACGTGGTCATGCCGATCCCCGACTCCTCGCGGCCGGCCGCCATGCAGGTGGCCCAGAAGCTCGGGATCGAGTACCGCGAGGGCTTCTACAAGAACCGTTATGTCGGCCGCACCTTCATCATGCCCGGCCAGGCCGAGCGCAAGAAGTCGGTGAGGCAGAAGCTCAACGCGATGGGATCCGAGTTCCGTGGCAAGAACATCCTGATCGTGGACGACTCCATAGTGCGCGGCACCACCTCGAAAGAGATCGTGCAGATGGCCCGCGAGGCCGGCGCGAACAAGGTCACCTTCACCTCGGCGGCACCTCCCGTGCGCTTTCCCCACGTCTACGGCATCAACATGCCCAGCCGCCAGGAGCTGATCGCACACAACCGCAAGATCCCGGACATCAACCGGGAGATGGGAAGCGACTACCTCATCTACCAGGAGGTCGCAGACATGCAGGCGGCGATCCTCGAGGGTTCGAACGTGAACGCTCTCGAGATGAGCTGTTTCACCGGCGACTATGTCACCGGCACAGTCTCGCCCGAATACCTCGCCTGGGTGGAGCGCACGCAGCTCAGCTGAGGCGCCTTCCCCGCACCACGATCGCCGCGATGGCGACCGCGGCGGCGACGAACAGCGCCGTCGACACCGTGGCGATCGCGGCATCCGGACTCACGATCGAGCGGCCGGAGAGAGCCTGCGCGGTCAGCACCGCGATCACCCCGAGGTAGAGGGCGGCGGTCACGACGAGGATACCGAGCCGGGTGCGTGAGTCGCGCAAGGCAGGCAGGCGGCGAGAGCCCAGCTCGAGCAGAAGAGCGAGGATGGGGAGCACCTGCATCGCATGCATCCCCACGAAGTGCGGGATGCGCAGGTCGCCGGCGACCGTGCTCCAGCCCAGCAGCGGGAGTCCGGGTCCCCCATCGGCGAGCCCAACGGTGTGGGCTCCGGCGATCCCCTGGAAGTCGGACAGCTGTGCGGCGGTCGGGCTCGTCATCAGGAAGGCGAGGCCCATGCCGATTACCGCGATGATCAGACCGGAACGGATGGCGAAGCTGCGCGCGGGGTCGCCGAGCTCTGCTCGGAACAGCAGCACGGCAACGAGGATGGTGGCGGACCAGACGATCACGATGGACACCGCCATCGTTCCCCAGAGGGCGGTCGAGAACGGGGTCGAGACGTTGAAGTGACTTGTCGTGTCGGCAAAGGCCGCCCCGTAGATCACGATCATCTCGACGGCGAGGAAGAGCGCGGCGACGGTGCCCGACCACCAGGCGATGCGACGGGCGCGGGGCAGCTGGCCGAGAAGCCAGGAGAGCGTGACGCTGTAGATGAGCACGGAGAGCGAGAACTTCAGCGGCTTGGCCCACAGGGGCATCCCGGTGATCGAGCGTTGGTCGACGACCAACCCGACGAGGGCGACCGCGGCGAGCGCGATCATGCCGACGGAGAGCCACAGCAGTGGCCGGTGCCAGCCGAAGCGGGCGATGACGGAGGCGGGGGGTGCATCGATCGTGCGGGTCATGGTGGTCGGTTCTCCTTCAGGAATAGCGCTCGGATGTGACGTGCTCCTGGGCCGCACGACGCAGTCCGGAGATCAGGGCGTCGCCGAGCACGGTGCCGACGACGACGGTCTCTGCCTTGGCGGCGCGGCCCTCCCGCGACTCGATCTCGTCGAGGTCGGCGGCGGCGATGAGCAGGGCGGCCTTGGCGTACCGGGCGAACCAGCCCCGGTCATCCGTCTGCCCGAGACCGCGGAAGACGGAGAGTACTCGTGCGGCGGAGAGGCGCCCGGGGTTGGTGGGTGACACGCGCCAGCCGGTGAGGAGCTCATCGATATCGGTGAGCGACACGGGATCGACATCCTCCGGTGCCACCGCCGCCGAGACTGTGCACTGAGCCACCTCGAAGACCTCGGGAAGCGAGGCTTCCGAGTCGATGGCGTCGATCACGCTGCGAGCGGATGCCACGCTGAGCCCGCCAACCTCGATGAGGGCTCGGATCAGGCGAAGCCGATCCAGGTGGACAGCCCCGTAGCGCGCCTGGTTGGCCGTCTCGCTCTCTCCCGCCGGAAGGAGCTTCTCGCGCAGGTAGTACTTGATCGTCGCCACCGGGATACCGCTGGTGGTGCTGAGCTCGGCCATTCGCATACGGATAGTGTAGCTATCCGATAGTGAAACTATCTAGTGGCAGTTTCCTCTGGAGCGGGCGGAGATTCCGGAGCCTCGGCGCTCTCCGGTTCGTCGTCGAACGGCAGCGGGTCAACCATCGTGCGCTCGGCCAGCACGGTGCGGGCACGACGCGTGAGCCCGACGTCGAGCAGGATCGCGACCACAGCCCCGAGCACCACCCCGATGGGCACCCCGAAGAGAAGGAAGTAACCGAAGAGGGCACCGAACCCCACCTGCGGATCCGAGGGGAACGACGCCGTCAGGATGAATGTGGCGACGGCTCCGAGCCCCGCCCCGATGATGAGGAAGCGAGAGTAGCGCGGAATCCGCCTCACTGTGACCTCGGTCTCCTCGGTGGACTGTGAGGGCTCGGTGGACTGTGAGGGCTCGTTCTCCGCGGTTCGCGGCACCGCTTCCGGCTCGGGCTGCGGCTCGGATGGGGTCATGCCTCTATTGTCCCTGACGCTTCCGGGGTATCCGCCCCATCCCAGAGGAGTGGCAGGTAGGCGGAGAGGTCTGCACGGGAGCCGGAGGCGGCGATGCGACCGTGCTCGAGGGCGTGATCCCAGGCGGTTCCGCCGGTCGCGATGGCGAGCCAGGTGAGCGCGTCGGTCTCGACCACGTTCGGCGGGGTGCCTCGGGTGTGGCCCGGACCCTCGATGCACTGCACCGCACCGAAGGGCGGAACCCGCACCTCGACGGAGTTGCCCGGAGCGCCATCGGCCAGCACCTGCAGCAGGTAACGCACCGCCGTGGCTTCGGTCTCCCGGTCGGCGACCGTCGCGAGCGCTCGCTCCACGGCCTCGCGGCCGGCGTCATCAGTGATGCGTGCTTTGGCCATGGTTCTACGGTAGTGGCGACGTGGGGTCGGTCAGCCCCACATGCCGTCGTGCACCTCGACGGCCCCGTCGATCTCGACCGGACCAAGCACCTCGATGGAGCCGGTACCGCGGGCGAAGACCTCCCGACTGGGGAGGTCGAGGCTGCGCGATTCTGCCCTGGGCGATCCGGATGCCTCGGCGACCAGTTCGACGAGGGCGCTGCCGGACAGCGCGTAGACCATGCGGCCGACGCCCGCCCAGTAGATCGCTCCTGCGCACATCGCGCACGGCTCGGTGCTGGTGTACAACGTGCTCGACGCGAGCACGCCCGCACCAAGGGCGGCCGACGACCGCACGAGATTGGTCTCGGCATGGCCGGTCGGATCGTTCGTCGTCGTCACCGAGTTCATCGCCTCGACGACGGTACCGTCCCGCGTGACGAGCACGGCGCCGAACGGATGATCGCCCCGGGCTCGGGCGTCGCGAGCGAGCTGCACGGCGCGCGCCAGATGGTCGAGGTCGGTCGGCGAAGCATCCATCTGCCGAATGTAGCGCCCTCTCAGTCCACCGGGAAGGCGGGCGCGCGCGGTCGCCAGCTGAGCACCGCGGCCGCGAGTCCGCCGAGCATGATCGCCCCGCCGACGAGCTCGGTGCCGGCCGGTCTCTCGCCGAAGACCGCCCAGGCGGCCAGGATGCCGATCACCGGCACCAGCAGAGTGAACGGCACCACGGCACTCGTCGGATAGCGCGCGAGCAGGGAGTTCCAGATCGTGTAGGCCACGAGCGATGCGGCCACCGCGGTGTACAGGGTGCTGAGGATGGCGATCAAAGAGAGGTGGGCGAGCGCGAATCCGACCGCCTGCGGGCCGTCGACCACCAGGGAGAGCGCGAGGGAGGGGATCGGCACCACCAGCCCCGACCAGACGACGAGCGAGAGACCTGATGCCGCCCGCGCCCGCCTCGACAGCACGTTGCCGATGGCCCAGGAGAGCGCCGCGAGCAGGGTGATCACGAGCGGCAGCCACGGCGCCGCATAGGTATGGCCGATCACCACGACCGCGAGGCCGACCATGCCGATCAGGATGCCGACGAGCTGGCGTCGGGTGGGGTGCTCTCGCAGCAGCAGGGAGGAGACGACCACCGAGAACACGATCTGCGTCTGCAGGAGCAGGGAGGCGAGGCCCGGTGGCATCCCGAGCGAGAGGGCCAGGTACAGCAGGGTGAACTGGCCGAGACTCAGGAACGCGCCGATCAACAGGATGTTGCGCCAGCCGATCGCCGGAGGACGGATGAAGAAGACGGCCGGGATCGCCACGAGCACGAAGCGCATCGCCAGGAAGAGCAGCGGCGGCACGTCGGTGAGACCGAGGTCGATGGCGACGAAGTTGACCCCCCAGATCACCACGACAAGCAGCGCGAGGAGGGTGTGGCGGGGAGTCATCCGACCAGCTTGGCAGCAACGGAGGACCTCCCTTCACCGTCGCCGGAGCTGGAGCGGTCCCTTCGCCGTCGAGGCGTCGACCATCGATCCGGACTGCAGGATGTCTATCTGCCCCGCCGCACTCAGCCGTCGCGCCGCCCGGCGGGCAGGCTCCGCGAGCTGCTGCCAGTCCTCGCCACCGACCTCGCGGGCAGCGTCGGAGTCGAGGATGGTGGCACCGGTCGGGCGCTGGGCCAGCAGTGCGAGGATCGCTGCCTCGAGCATCCGATCGCCCTCGGTCACTCCTCGGCGTCGGCAGGCATCGGAGCAGTACTTCACCGCGTCCCAGTCGCGGGCCCACTTGGCCCGCCATTGGATGCGACGGCCGCACGCCACGCAGGTCTTGTCTGCTGGCGCCGCGCCTTCTGCTCTCTGCCGGTGGGCCATCGCCCCAGTCTGCCCGGCGTTGCTCCGAGCGGGATCAATGGACACCGTGCCGGGTGGGTACGCTTGCCCAGTGAGAATCCTCGTCCTCGGTTCCGGTGCTCGCGAGCATGCCATCATCACCGCCCTTCTTCGTGAAGACGTCGATCACGAGATCATCGCGGCGCCCGGCAACGCCGGCATCGCCGCGGAGGTGCCGGTGATCGCCCTCGACCCCGCGAACCCCGCCGTCGTCACCGAATTCGCCCTCGAGAACGACATCGAACTCGTGATCATCGGACCGGAGGCCCCCCTGGTCGCCGGCGTCGCGGATCGACTTCGCCAGCGCGGCATCGCCGTCTTCGGACCGGGCAAGGCCGCCGCCCAGCTCGAGGGGAGCAAGACCTTCGCGAAACGCATCATGGATGTCGCGGGAGTGCCCACCGGACGTGCGACCCGCGCCGGCAGCCTCGACGAGGCCATCGCCGCGATCGACGCATTCGGGGCGCCCTACGTCGTGAAGGCGGACGGTCTCGCGGCGGGCAAAGGAGTGCTGGTCACGACCGACAGGGATGCTGCCGTCGCCCACGCCGGCTACTGGATCGGGCAGGGCAGCGTGCTCGTCGAGGAGTTCCTCGACGGCCAGGAGGTCTCGCTCTTCCTGCTCAGCGACGGGCACAACGTGCTTCCACTCGAACCGGCCCAGGACTACAAGCGGCTCTCGGACAACGATGAGGGCCCGAACACCGGCGGCATGGGCGCCTACTCGCCCCTCCCCTGGCTGCCGGCCGGATTCGTCGACGAAGTCATCGACACCATCGCCCTGCCGACGGTGCGCACTCTGGCCGAGGAGCAGACGCCCTTCATCGGGCTGCTCTACTGCGGGCTCATCCTCACCGCGGACGGCACCCGCGTCATCGAGTTCAACGCGCGCTTCGGTGACCCGGAGACCCAGGTCGTGCTCCCGCGCCTCATCACCCCGCTCAGCGGCCTCCTGTTCGGCGCGGCGAGCGGAGAACTCGGGGGAATGCCGCGCCCGGAGTTCTCCGACGACGTCGCCGTGACCGTCGTGCTCGCCAGCGAGGGCTACCCGGAGACTCCTCTCACGGGCCGCATCATCACGGGTGTCGACACCGCGCTGGCGATCCACGGGGTGACGGTGGCGCATGCGGCGACTGCCCTCTCCGGCGGCGACCTGGTCGCGACCGGCGGTCGGGTGCTCAGCGTCGTCGCGACCGGCGGCGATTTCGGCGAGGCCCGGTCCCGTGCCTATCTCGCGCTCGAGGCGATCGACCTCGAGGGCGGCCAGTACCGCACCGACATCGCGCAGCGGGTCGCCGAATAGGCCCCTCCGCCCTCACCTGGTCTTTCATCATTCAGGAACGTACGTGGCACGAGGTTCTGGAGAGGCTGATGGGGTCCCGCACGCCGTCATCCGAACCATCCGCCCCGCCCCTTCCTGAATAATGAGGGGGTGAACGCAATCGACCTGACCACGGATGGCTGGACGCACGCCTATTCGGGCAAGGTGCGCGACCTCTACATCGAGACGGGAACGGCGGATCTCGCCAGCGCCCGACGCGTGCTGATGGTCGCCAGCGACCGGGTGAGCGCGTTCGACCACGTGCTCTCCCCCGGCATCCCCGGCAAGGGCGAACTGCTCACGACCCTGAGCCTCTGGTGGTTCGACCGCCTCGTCGGAGTGCCGAACCACCTCGTCGCAGACCACGAGCTGCGCGGTGATGAAGTGCGAGACCTGATTCCGGATGCCGTCGCCGGCCGGTCGATGCTCGCCCGCACCCTCGACATGTTCCCCATCGAATGCGTGGTGCGCGGATACCTCGTCGGCTCCGGCTGGCTGGAGTACCAGGAGCGCCAGACGGTGTGCGGCATCGCCCTGCCTTCCGGCCTCGCCAACGGGGATCGCCTGCCTGAGCCGATCTACACTCCCGCGTGGAAGGCTCCGATGGGCGAACACGACGAGAACATCCCCTTCGAGCGCACGATCGAGCTGGTGGGAGCAGACATCGCGACGGTACTGCGTGATCTCAGCCTCGACGTCTTCACGCGGGCATCCGCCATCGCGGAGTCGCGCGGGGTGATCCTCGCCGACACTAAGTTCGAGTTCGGGGCCAATCGCGACTCCGGTGTCATCACCCTCGCCGACGAGGTGCTGACGAGCGACAGCTCACGTTACTGGGATGCCGAGACCTACGCCGGCGGCGGAGCGGGACGGCTCGCAAGCTTCGACAAGCAGATCGTGCGCAACTGGCTGAGCGCGCACTGGGACCAGACGGGCACACCGCCGTCGCTTCCGCCCGAGATCGTGGCACAGACCGCCGCCCGCTATCGGGAGTTGATCGAGAGGCTCACCGGCTCATGATCGTGCGCCGGGTGCCCTGGTCTGACGCGGGGGCGACGACTCTTCGCGAGGCCCAGCGGGTGGAGATCGAGGCGCGCTACGGCACTCCCGATTCCGAGCCCGGACCCGCTCCGAGTGCCGACGACATCACCGCGTTCTTCGTGGCCTATGACGATCGAAATGCTCCGGTGGGGTGTGGCGGGCTGCGCGAACTGCCAGGCAACGAAGCGGAAGTGAAGCGGATGTTCGTGCTGCCGGAGCACCGCGGCACCGGAGTCTCGCGGGCGATCCTCTTCGAATTAGAACTGTTCGGTCGCGAAAGGGGATGGTCGCGCCTCGTGCTCGAGACGGGCGACCGGCAACCCGACGCCGTGCGGTTCTATGAGCGGGAGGGATTCACCCGCATCCCGAACTTCGCCTACTACGCCGACTCGGCGCATTCGCTCTGTTACGAGAAGCCCCTCTTCGCCGTCGATCCGGCCGCCGAGATCTCCTGCGAGGGGCGCCAGTGATTCCCGCCTCCTGGGAGCCTCGGCACCGGGCAGACGGGGAACTCGTGGGCTATCTCGTTGCCGCCGGTGACGGCGTCGTCGCGACCAGCCTGATCGGGCTGGCCCTCGCCGGCGCCACGTCGCGGGAGGCGGCGATCGACCTGCTCGACACGAGTGGGCTCGCCGTGCTCGACCGCCCATACTATGCACGGCTGCCGAATCCGGTGCCGCTCGGCGGGGTCGATGCCGGTGCGCCAGCCGCCGATTGGACCTGGCGAAGGGTGGTCATCGTCGAATCGAGTGCCACCCGGGTATCGATCCGGCCGGCGATGGCCTACCCGGAGGAGCTGAGATCGCTCGTGGTGATCGAACCCCCGGTCACCGGCACGCTGCGGGAGCGGCATCCGGAGGAGTAATTCACGGCTCGTGCATCGAGTCGATCGCTGGCGGGGCCGGCAGTGCTTACAGTCAGACATGACCGTTCACGCGCCCGATCGCCCGCACATCGTTCCCCGACGCCTCCTCGCGGATGGCCGGGAGCATCATCCCTCGGTTCTCGCCGAGGCGAGGCGACGGGCCGGCAGCCTGCAACTCCGGGTGGCGGATGCGATCACCGCGTTCGCCGGGTCGATGCGGTTCGTCTATGTGCACGTGGCGCTGTTCGCCCTCTGGATGCTGTTCTTCGAGAAGAGCCCGTGGCCCACGCTGACGCTCGTGGTATCGCTCGAGGCGATCTTCCTGTCGACCTTCGTGATGATCGGGCAGAACCGCCAGGCCGCGTTCCAGCAGGTGAAGGCCGATCACGACTTCAGTTCGACGGAGCAGGAGCTGCACGACAACACCACGCTCACCCGCCAGATCGCGGATCTCACCGCCAAGATCGAGCAGCTGACCAGCGAGATCCACACGGAGGTGGTGGGGAAGGGGACTCGTGGTTCGTGAGAGGGCTCGACCGGCGAAGGCTCGGCGCGGGATCTAGCGGAATAGTTGTCGCATCAACTAAGTTGGAACGGACATGACAACGACAGACCTTCTCGCCGCCGACACCTCGATGGGCACGGTGACCCTCCTCGTCGCCGACCTCGACGGGATGACTGCCTACTACCGCGACGCCGTGGCGCTCAGCGTGCTCGCCTCGACCGTCGACACCGTGACTCTCGGCCGCGGAACGACCCCGCTGATCATCCTGCGGGCCGCCCCCGAGCTAGTACAGGCGAGCCCCCGCGACGCGGGCCTCTTCCACACGGCCATCCTCTTCGATTCGGAGGCCGCACTCGCGGCATCCGTCTACTCGGTGGCGACGAAGGCGCCGGGCACCTTCACGGGCAGCTCCGATCACCTGGTGAGCAAGGCCTTCTACTTCACCGACCCGGAGGGCAACGGGGTGGAGCTCTACTGGGACCGGGACCGCGCCGAGTGGGGTTGGGTGCACGGCCAGGTCGAGATGTCCACGCTGTTCCTCGATCCGAACGCGTTTCTGCAGGAGCACCTGACAACGGAAGCGGTGGAGGCCCCGAATTTCGGCGAGGCGGTCGTGGGGCATGTTCACCTCGCGGTCGGGGATATCGATTCCGCACGCGAGTTCTACGTGAACCGGCTCGGCTTCGAACAGACCATCATGTACGGCGACTCCGCGCTCTTCGTGAGTGCGGGCGGCTACCACCACCACATGGCCATGAACACCTGGAACAGCGCGGGCGCCGGGCGACGCGGCCGCACCCTCGGACTCGGTCAGGTCGACATCGTCGTGCCCGGCCCCGACGATCTCGGATCCCTCGCAGAGCGGATGTCACACCACGGCGTCGCGACCCGTCACGACGGGCACACCCTCAGCTTCGACGACCCCTGGGCGAACGTGATCCACGTGACCGCGGCATCCGCCTAGCCTCCTAGAGGGTGCCGCGCACGATCGAGTCTCCCGAGTGTGCCGGGTTGCCGTCCGGCTTCTCGCTCGAGACATCCACGATCGGATAATCGGCCAATTTCACATCGGCGGGGATCGTGAATCTGCCTTCCGTGCCAGCGAGCACCCCCACGCTGATCAGCTTGCTGAGGTCGCTGGAGATGAGCCACACCTCGCGGTAACCGGGCGCGGTCCGTGGCTCCGAGAGAGTGACGACGACCTGCCGTCCGGAGCCCGTCTGCTCGACCACGGCCTCACCGGAGGCGCCGGTCCAATCGGGGAGGGCCTCGAGACGCGCCTCGGCAAGCACCGTCGGCTGCGGCGCCTCCGACTTCGGTGCCAGCACTGTCGTCGCAACGAGAATCGCTCCGGCCGACACGACCACCGCAAGCGCCCCCGCGAGCACGGGAACGACCAGCCGGTTTCGGCCACGATGGCTGCGGCGAGCGCGGCCGGACGAGCGGGAGGCAATGGGCAGAACGGGTTGTGGCTCAAAAGAAACGGGAGTCTCCGAGGATTCGGCCTCCGATTCCTCAGCACTCCCGAAGGCCGCAGCGCTCGCGAACGGAGCGGGCATCACCTCGGTGGCGAGGCCGAGCGTGCGGCTGATGGATCCCCAGACCGCCGGTCCCGGCGCATCGAGCGGATGCTCGAGAGGCGAGCCGGACCGGGCGAGGTTCGCCACCCGCACGAGACTGTTCAGCTCGTCGAGGCACTCGGGGCATTCCTGCACGTGGAGCTCGTCGGCGAGCGGGATATCGGGCTCGCCCATGGCCATCATGGCCAGGATGTCGGGATCGCTGTGTCCGGCATCCGGAACCGCACTGTCATTCATCGTCGCTCACCTCCAATCTGGTTCGTAGCCGGTCGAGACTTCGACGGATATGACTTTTCACCGTGCCGAGCGGCAGGCCGAGCCGTTCGGCGATCTGCGTGTGTGTGAGCCGATCGTAAAACGCGAGTCTCATGATCTGCCTCGGTATCTCCGGCAGGTCGGCGAGGGCGTCCGCCACCACGAGTCGCTCGGCGAGATCGTCGGGCCAGTCCGTGACCTCCCTGTCGAGACTCTGGATGAGGGCCTCGCGATCACGACGATCGCGCGCCCGCCGCTCGTGCGCATCCGCGATCGTGTTCTTGGTGATGCCCACCAGCCAGGCTGACAGGCGCGCGCGTTCGGGATCGAAGCTCGCCCGTCCGAGCCAGGCGGCGACGAAGACGCGCTGGGTCACATCTTCGGCGTCGGCGACATTGGCGAGCGAGCGCATCGACATTCCGTAGACCAACCGCGCCCATCTCTCGTAGACGGTCGCGAGGGCCCGTTCATCACCGGCCTGGAAGCTCGCGACGAGAGAGGACTCGTCGTGGTTCTGGAGCAACTCGGACACGGGGATCCTGACGGCGGCCGGCGAGGGGTGATCGCCGGGAGAAGGGGTTCTGTTGTCGTTCAACCTAGCCTCACCCGCCCGCGGAGTGAATATCTCGGATAGCAGATCGTCAATTGCCCGCGGGGGCCGCGGTGACCGGGGTCGCCGTCACGATGACGTTGTCGAGGTAGTGCCCGGTCTTCGAGTTGAAGACGCCGCCACAGGTCACCAGGGTGAGACGCGGCGCGCCACTGGTATCGAAGACCTCGGCCATCGGGGCGTCGATCTTTCCTACCTGCCGCAACTCGGTCACGGTGTAGGCAACCGTCGAGCCATCCTCGCCCAGCAGCGTGATGGCGTCTCCCGCTGTCGCATTCTTGAGCTTGCTGAATGGTCCGATGCCGTCGTGCCACGAATCGATGTGAGCTGCAATCACGGTCGCGCCATGGCTCGCTGCGAGTCCGGGACTATAGCGATACCACCCCGCGTCCGCGGCGTTGGCCGGAAGAGCCATGGCGCCCTTGGCGTCGACCCCTTCGGCGGTCACGGTCATATCGATGCCCAGCCTGTCGAAGCGGATGCGCACAGGCGCGACGACGGAGGCGACCGAGACGCTGCCGAGTGAGGCATCCGACTTCGGGATGTCGGGAGCCGTCGGCCGCGGGCTCGGCATCGCCGACACTGTCGGTTTGGCCACGGGTGCGGGTGCTGCCGTGCAACCGGCGAGCACGGGAAGGGCCAGGCAGAGCGCCGATGCGGCGCCGATACCGGCCCTTCCCGTCATTCTCACTGCAGGTTCCTCTTCAGGCGCTGCGCCATCAGGCGCGCGACCCGACCTTCCTGCGAGCGACTACCAGCACAGCGGCGGCGGCGAGGAGCAACCCGAATGCTCCGAGGCCGATCGTCGAAAGGGTCTGTGCCGATTCGGCGCGTGCTGCCGCGCCGGTCTCACCGGCGGGGACGCCCGCCGGCGGGGTGTGCAGTCCGGTGATGGTCTGCACGGCGAGGGCGAGTGTGCTGTCCGCAGCACTGCCGTAGGCGTAGACGATGGTGTTCACGCCCTCCTGGATGGCGACATCAGCCGGTCCGATGAGCACGGGAGTCGTCGTTCCCGCCGCCACGACGGAGGCCGAGACCGTGGTCGGAGCGAGGTTGAGGATCTGCTCGTTCGGGTTTGTCAACCCACTGACAACGGGCGACCCGCCCGCGAGCACGTCCACGGCCGGGGCGGCGGCGACATGACGCACGGTGAGGCGGCCCTGGCCCGCCGCGGTCTTGGAGATGTCATTCGTGAACAGGGTGGCGGTGGGGGTGCCGGTTGCCGAGAGGTGCGCGACGGCGGTGTAGTTGCCACCGTCTGCGAGCGGCAGGTCGACCGGGCCGATGACGACGGCATCCGTCGCGGAGGTCGCGGTAGACGAGGTGATCGCGACCGAATAGGTGCCGGGGGCGAGACTGAGGGGGCCGGCGAGCGTGCCTGGGGTGAAGTCGTCGAGGGTGAGGGCCCCGTTCACCCAGACGTCGACGGTGACTCCGGGGACACCGTGCAGCACGGAGAGCTGGGCGTTCGTGGCGGCCGAGGCCGGAAGCGGCGCCGCGAGTGCGACGAGAAGGAATGCACCGGCAGCGCCGCCGGCCATGATTCGAGTTTTCACGTGTCTGCTCCAATTCGCGAGCATGCTGGTCATGCTCTTATCGGGTACTACCGGCGCAAAGACCCGATCGGATGCACCCGGCGCGAAAAAAGTTCTGGCAATTCGCCCGGTGCCCGCAGCCTAAAATCACTGGAGTGATGAATCTCCGCCCGAACCTCCTCAGCCGGGCCGCCGCCATACCCCTCGCCCCGGTGCTGCTCGTGCAGGCGCGACGGGCGCGTGCGAGCATCCCGCGCCTGCCGGATGCGGCCCTTCCCTGGAGCGGCTCGCTGCCCGGCGCCGACCTGATCCGTCTTCTCGTGCTCGGCGACTCCACGGCGGCCGGGGTCGGGGCCGACAGCCAGAGCGAGGCATTGCCGGGCAGCCTCGCCCACGAATTCGGTGACCGCTTCGACCGCGGGACCAGTTGGACGGCCATCGGCGAGAACGGAGCGACCTCCCGCGACATCCTCGATCGCTTCATCGACGACGCCACGGCAGCCACCTACGACGTCGTCTTTCTCACCATCGGCGCCAATGACGCCCTCGGCCTGCGCTCCCGCCGCGCCTTCGCCCAGGATGTGCGGGAGATCGTGCGCCGGCTTCTCGCCGTGAACCCGGATGCACTGCTCCTGGTCTCGCTGATGCCCCGGTTCGACCGCTTCCGCAGTCTCCAGAGCCCCTTGCGCTGGAACCTCGCCCTCCATGCGGCGAGCCTCGACGATGCGGCGCGCGCCGCCGTGCGCGGCCTCGACCGGGTGTTCGCCCTGCCGAAGCCGCCGCCGTACACCCCGACGTTCTGGGCGACGGACCTCTTCCACCCCGGCCCCTCCGGATACCGGGAATGGGCGGAGTTCGTGCTCGACTCTGTGCCGCTCAGCCTGCTCGCGCCGCTGCGGCGCAGGCACTCACGCCGCGGCTGAGGCTCGCTTCGCGGTGTCGACACCGGGGACCGGCGTGATCGGATCATTCCAGCGCTTGATGATCGCCCACGCCACCGCGGCAGCGGGCACCGAGATCAGGGTGCCGAAGATTCCGCCGAGGATCGTGCCGGCGGTGAGCGCAAGCAACACCACGAGTCCGTGCAACTTCAGCGACTTGCCCATCACGAACGGCGAGAGGAAGTTGCCCTCGATCTGCTGCACCGCGATCACGACGATCGCGACCACGATCGCGGCGGTGAGGCCGTTAGTCACGAGCGTGACGAGGGCGGCGATGATGCCCGTCGCCGTCGCACCGACAAGCGGGATGAATGCACCGATGAACACGAGGATCGCCAACGGGATCGCCAACGGCACCTGCAGGATCAGCATGGCGACCCCGATGAACACCGAGTCGACCAGCGCGATGATCGCGGTGCCCCGCACATACCCCCCGAGGGTCTCCACCGCGCTGTCGCCGGCCCGGCGCAGTTTGGCGTGCATGACGGGCTGGAACGGCCGGATGAGGAAGGCCCAGATCATCGGCCCGTCCTTCATGAAATAGAAGAGCACGATCACCGTGAGCACAGCGCCGGTGACGAGCTCGGCCGCTGTCGATACCCCGGCGAGCGCGCCGGAGCCGAACTGGGCACTCGTGACGAAATCGACCAGTGTCTTCTGCACGTCGCTGATCTGCTTCGCGTCGATGTTGAGCGGTCCGTTCTGCACGAAATCGGCGATGGTGTTGATGCCGGAGCTCACCGACTTCTGCAGAGTGGAGAACTGCGACTGCACCTGGAAGACCGCGATGGTGATCACCCCACCGAACACGACCACCCCCGCAAGCAGCGAGATGATCGCGGCGAGCACCCGCGGCATGTGCTTCTCGAGCACTCTGACCACCGGTCGGAACGCGGATGCCACGATCAGGGCGAGAAGCACCGGCACCACCACGAGCTGCAGCTGGGTCGCCGCGAAGACGATGAGCACCACGATCGACAGCACAAGCAGCGCTTGTCCGCAACGCTGGGCGATGCGCCCGAAGGTGTCGCTCCAGACCGCTGAAGAGGTGCGCAGGTCGGGCACGGGCACGGTGATTGGCTTCTTGGTGAACATGGATCGAGCGTACCGATGGCCCACCGATCCGGCGTGGGGCTTGCGCGAAGGGTCCCGGCATGCACTCCGATAGACTGGAGACATCCACCCATAGGCGAACTCCTGGAGTGACTTGTGCCCGTAATCGTCGTCGAGGTCATGCCGAAGCCCGAACTTCTCGACCCTCAGGGCAAGGCCGTCGCCGGTGCTCTTCATCGCCTCGGTCGGTCCGGTGTCGCCGGCGTGCGCATCGGCAAGCGTTTCGAGGTCACTGTCGACGAGGTCACGGATGCGGTACTCGCCGAGGTCACGACGTTGGCGAACGACATGTTCTCCAACTCCGTCATCGAAGATGTCGTCTCGATCTCCGTCGAGTCACCCTCCGCCACGTCATGACCAGCATCGGCGTCATCACCTTCCCCGGTTCGCTCGACGACCGGGATGCCCAGCGCGCTGTGCGACTGGCCGGAGCCACTCCGGTCGCCCTCTGGCACGGCTCCCACTCGCTCGAGGGCGTCGACGCGATCGTGCTGCCGGGTGGCTTCAGCTACGGCGATTACTTGCGCTGCGGCGCCATCGCCTCCCTCTCGCCGATCATGGCGGAGGTCATCGATGCGGCGGGCAAGGGGATGCCGGTTCTGGGCATCTGCAACGGATTCCAGATGCTCACCGAGGCGCACCTGCTCGAGGGCGGCTTGATCCGCAACGATCATGGCAGCTTCATCTGCCGCGACCAGAAACTGCGGGTAGAGAACACCGCCACCGCCTGGACCAATGAGTTCGAATCCGGGGCCGAGATCACCATCCCGCTGAAAAACGGGGAAGGCGGCTTCATCGCCGATGCGGAGACCATCGCCCGGCTCGAAGGCGAAGGGCGGGTGGTCTTCCGCTACCTGGACGTCAACCCCAACGGCTCACTCGACGACATCGCCGGCATCACGAACGCCCGCGGAAACGTCGTCGGCCTGATGCCGCATCCTGAGCACGCGACCGAAGAAGGATTCGGCCCCGATACCGCTCTCGCGATGCGCAACGGAACCGACGGGCTCACCGTCTTCACGAGCGCGATCGCGGCACTCATCTCGGCCTGAGTTTCTCAGGTGTGATCCGGATCGATGACCGGCATCGTGCCGGTGAACTGGCTCGCCCGCTCCTCGGCCTCGCGAGTGCCGGTGAAGAGTCCGATCGGCTCGGTCGACGGTGCACCCTCTCTCGGCCGGGATGCCGGGTCGACGGACTGGATGCGCGTGCGCGGCAGTGCCGCGATATCCGTCTCGTGCAGCCACTGGACCAGCTGTTCGCGCACGTGGCAGCGCAGATCGAAGAGGGTGGGCGCGTCCACCGCCGAGACCAGGACGCGGAAGCGCACGAAGCCACCGACCGCATCCGTCACCTGCAGCACCCCGGTGCGACCGTCCCACAGCGGCGACTCGGCCAGGATCGCCTCGAGCCGTTCGCGCATCTCTGATGGGCTCGCCTGCCAGTCGAGGTCGAACTCGACAGAGCCGAGCAGCTCACTGGAGTGTCTCGTCCAGTTCTCGAACGGAGTGTTGGTGAAATAGGTGGAGGGGAGCACGAGACGCCGATCGTCCCAGATGTGGACCACCACATAGGTGAGCGTGATCTCCTCGATCCGCCCCCACTCGGTCTCGGCGATCACCACGTCATCCACCCGGATGGCATCGCTGAAGGCGAGCTGGATTCCGGCGAATACATTGGCGAGGGTCGACTGCGCGGCGAGACCGGCAACGATCGAAACGACTCCCGCGGAGGCGAGGACGCTCGCCCCGACCGCCTGCACCCCGGGGAAGGTGAGCAGTATCGACGCGATTCCGATGATCACGATGATCACACTCGCCAGACGACGCACGATGGCGATCTGGGTCTGGGCTCGACGGGCACGCTTGTTGTCCGCGACATCCGTGCGGTATCTGCCGGTGGCGAGGCCGAGCCCGAAACTCACCAGGGCTGCCGCGAGCCAGGTGCCCGCGGCGATCGTGGCGATGAGGAATGCGTGGTCGACGGTGGTGAGCGGCACCGCCACCGGCAGGGTGAGATGAACGGCGATCCAGAGTGCGACCACCAGGAGGAACACGCGATACGGCATCCGCGCCCGCAGGATGAGCGCCCGTGCCCAGCTCTCGCGCCGTGCGGTGAGCCGCGCGGCCACCGAAGTGACCACCACCACCACGAGCACGGCGACGAGGGCGATGACCACGGCGATGCCGAGTCCGATCCACGATTTCCAGTCCGACATGACGCCAAGAGTAGGCGGTTTTTGCTCCACGGCAACGGCGAGAATCACCCGCGAGTGGGGGCTGCCGTTCACGGGCGGGGGCCTTTAATGTGAGCGGATGGCCACCAGCCTCACCATCCTCCTTCGCCTCGTCGCCGCCCTCAACGACCCCGAGGAGCCCTACCGTTTCGAGGTGCAGGGCGAGACGATCGTCGGAACCTGGGATGTCAGGCGCGCCGCCGTCGAGGATGTCCCCGACTTGGGCACCGTGGATTGGGACTACCGCCTCAGCGTGCGGCTCGACGAGAACAAGAGCACCTACGAATTCACCGAACACCGCGGCGCGGGCGTGGTCACCGCGACCCGGGCCGCCCCCGCGCCGGTACACAGCCACTCCTACCCCACCAGCCGCATCACCGACCCCCTCTTCACCTTCCTCGAGGGCAACGGCTACTCCCGAAAGAAGGCTTTCCTCCGCCGGTTGCTCAGCCGCTGAATCGCGACCCTCCGCGCCGGTAGAATTGGGGCTTCCGGCACGCCCTCGATCCAGGAGTCTTTGCGCCCGTGAGCACCCCACCAGTTTCCCTCCCCGACACCGTTTCGAACGCCGCAGCCACCCCCGACCGGGAGCAGCCCTACGCGGCCCTCGGCCTGAAGCCCGACGAATACGCGAGCATCCGCGAGATCCTCGGTCGCCGCCCCACCAGCGGTGAACTCGCGATGTACTCGGTCATGTGGAGCGAGCACTGCTCCTACAAGTCCTCGAAGATGTACCTGCGCCAGTTCGGTGACAAGACGACACCGAAGATGCGCGAGAACCTCATGGTGGGCATGGGCGAGAACGCGGGCGTCGTGGATGTCGGCCAGGGCTGGGCCGTGACCTTCAAGATCGAGAGCCACAACCATCCGTCGTACATCGAGCCGTTCCAGGGTGCTGCCACCGGCGTCGGCGGAATCGTGCGCGACATCATCTCGATGGGCGCCCGACCGGTCGCGGTCATGGATGCCCTGCGCTTCGGTGCGATCGACGACCCGGACACCGCGAGAGTCGTGCACGGTGTTGTCGCCGGCATCTCGTTCTACGGCAACTGTCTCGGACTCCCCAACATCGGTGGCGAGACCTGGTTCGACTCCGTCTACCAAGCCAATCCCCTGGTGAATGCGTTGGCCGTCGGTGTGCTTCGCCATGAAGACCTGCACCTCGCGAATGCGCGGGGCGTCGGCAACAAGGTCGTGTTGTTCGGAGCCCGTACCGGCGGGGACGGCATCGGCGGGGCATCCATCCTGGCCTCCGATTCGTTCTCTGCGGGCGGTCCGACCAAGCGCCCCGCCGTGCAGGTGGGCGACCCCTTCGCCGAGAAGGTGCTCATCGAGTGCTGCCTCGAGCTGTTCCAGCAGGAGCTCGTCGAAGGCATCCAGGACCTCGGGGCCGCCGGCATCAGCTGCGCGACCTCGGAGCTCGCCTCCAATGGCGACGGCGGCATGTTCATCGAGCTCGAGAAGGTGCTTCTGCGGGACCCGACTCTCACCGCAGAGGAGATCCTCATGTCGGAGTCGCAGGAGCGCATGATGGCCATCGTGACGCCCGAGAAGCTGGATGGATTTCTCGCCGTCACCGCGAAGTGGGATGTGGAGACCTCTGTGCTCGGTGAGGTCACCGACACCGGGCGCCTCATCATCAACTGGCACGGCGAGGAGATTGTCAACGTGCTGCCACGCACCGTCGCGGTCGATGGCCCGGTGTACGAGCGCCCCGTCGCCTACCCGAGCTGGATCGATGCACTGCAGGCCGATTCCGCGTCGTCGCTGCGGCGCGCGACATCCCCCGCCGAGCTCCGCGAACAGGCGATCGCCCTGCTCGGCAGCGGCAACCTCGCCTCGAAGGACTGGATCACCAACCAGTACGACCGCTATGTGATGGGCAACACGGCGCTGTCGTTCCCGGATGACGGCGGCATGGTGCGCGTCGACGAGGAGACCGGGCTCGGGTTCGCCGTCGCCACCGACGCCAACGGGCGCTACGCCTACCTCGATCCTTACCAGGGCGCGCAGCTCGCCCTCGCCGAGGCCTTCCGCAACGTGGCCGTCACTGGCGCGACCCCGGTGGCCGTCTCCGACTGTCTCAACTTCGGCTCGCCGGAAAACCCCGAGGTGATGTGGCAGTTCTCGAAGGCGGTCGAGGGACTGGCCGACGGATGCCTCGAGCTCGAGATCCCCGTCACGGGCGGCAACGTCTCGTTCTACAACCAGACCGGGGACGTGCCGATCCACCCGACTCCGGTCGTGGCCGTGCTCGGCGTGATCGACGACGTCGCCGACCGCATCCCGAGTGGCTGGCAGGACGAGGGCAACAACATCTACCTGCTCGGCACCACGCGTGACGAGCTCGACGGATCGGCGTGGGCGGGAGTCATCCACTCCCACCTCGGCGGCCATCCTCCGATCGTCGATTTCGCCGCGGAGCAGGCGCTGGCCGGGCTCATCAAGTCGGGTTCGGAGCAGAACATCATCGCCTCGGCGCACGACCTCTCCGACGGGGGCCTCATCCAGGCCGTCTCTGAGTCGGTGCTCCGCTTCGGTATCGGCGCCAGGCTCTGGATCACCGAGCTCATGGAGCGAGACGGCGTCGACGCGACGGCGGCGTTCTTCAGCGAGTCGGGTGCCCGGGCGATCGTCTCGGTTCCGCGTGAAGACGACGTGCGCTTCATCGGTCTCTGCGAGGGGCGCGGCGTGCCCGCATTGCGCGTCGGAGTGACGGATGGCACGGGCCTCGAGGTGCAGGACCAGTTCGCCCTCACGCTCGAGGAGCTGCGCGCCACTCACCGCGGCACCCTCGCGGAGCACTTCGGGCCTGTCGTCGGGTACTGAGTTCTGGGGCGCTGAGTGGCTGCGCCGGTCTGCGGCGGGCGCGGTGCTGGGGCCGGCCCGTCGTCTCTCTCGCGGCCCACCAGCGGCGCCCTTCGTCTCTCTCGACGAACTGTCGCCGCGCACGAGCGGAGCCCTTCGCGGAACTGTCGCCGCGAACCAGCGGCGCTCGTCGTCTCTCCAGACGAACTCTCGCCGCGCACCAGCGGAGCCCCTCGGGGAACTGTCGCCAACGGCTGACTGTGCGCGCCCGGGGGATTGTTTGTGACGGTTCGGCACCGCCATGGGGGGGTCGGGTCGGGGCCGTGGAGCGGTTTCTTGGAGATCGACGGCATCTGGATGGGTCTCCCGGGGCAGAGTTTCGCCACCCGGCACAAATCGCCGAATGACCGCCGTTCCACAGCCATAACCGACGGCCGGCCAGCGGCAGGTCCCGTCCTCCCCCGTCGGGGATTGGCCGCGAAAACCCTCGGTCTGCGAGATGGAGGCCCGGGAGAGCGCTGCACAGTGCATCGTGTTCGCATGCGCCGAAATCATCCGCTTCCACCGGTTCTGGCCTCTCGGCCGTTCTCAGTGGGTGAGGCTGCCCAACTCGGTGTCGGCGCCGGGCGCCTTCGGGGCAGCGACCTCCGCCGTCCATTCCATGGCATCCGGATGCCCCATGAGCTCCCCGAGGACATCGTTGACCTTGCCGCCGCGTACGTCAGCCGGATGCCACCCGACCAGTACTTCAGTCACCGGACTGCCGCCGCACTATGGGGGCTCCGGCTATCCGCGGCCCGGGTGCCGAAATTGCTCGACGTCGCGGTCGCTTCTCCGGGCCGGGCACCAAGGCTTCGCGGTGTGCGCGGCCACGAACTGCTGCCGGGCGTGCGGATTCTCACGCTTCCGAGCGGTCTGAGGGTGAGCGATCCGGTCGAGACCTGGTGTCAACTTGCTGCGCAGCTCTCCCTAGACGAGCTGATCATCATGGGCGACGGGCTCGTGCGTCGCCAGTCCCCCTTTGCAACTCTGGCGAACCTGAATGCCGCAGTGGAGGGATGGGGCGCGAGGCGCGGGGCTCCCAACCTTCGACGAGCGCTTTCTGAGATCCGCTGCCGCACGGACTCGGCGCGCGAGACCGCTCTGCGGCTCCTGATTGTGCGGGCGGGCCTGCCGGAGCCCGGGGTGAATGTGGTGATCCGCAACAGCTTCGGAGTGGTGATCGGCCTCGGCGATCTCGTCGATCCGGAGTACCGGGTGCTGCTCGAATACGACGGGGGCCAGCATCGCTCGGACGAGCGCCAGTTCCACATCGACATTGCCCGCCTCGACGCCTTCATGGAGGAGAGGTGGCGGGTGATCCGCGTCAACAAGAGCCTGATGCAGCAGCGAGCGACTCTGCTCGGCAAGGTGCGGACCGCACTGGAGGCCGCAGGCTGGACGGGCTGACAGGGTCGAGCCACCGCGATGACCGCCGGACCGTCACGTACCGCTGCTACCCGCCCGCTTGGCGACAGTGTGTGACGGGTCGGTCGGGCGCAAGCCCGACCCGCCAGCTGCCCCCGAACGCGAACCGTCACATACTGCTGACAGCCACCCGCCAAGCGACCGTTCGCGACGGATCGCCGCACGAAAGTCTCGACCACCACCAAACCCCGGTCGCGAACCGTCACATACTGCTGACAGCCACCCGCCAAGCGACCGTTCGCGACGGATCGCCGCACGAAAGTCTCGACCACCACCAAACCCTGGCCGCGAACCGTCAGAAACTGCCGACAGACGCCCGCCAGGCGACCGATTGTGACGGATCGGTCGGGGGCGCGGGCGGGAGCCAGCGACGGTGGGAGACCGCGACGGCCGGAGACACCGACGGCAAGCCCCCGCCGACACCCCGACCGCCTAGACCTGCTAGACCTGCTAGACCAGCTAGACCACCTAGACCGCGAACCTCTGCCCGACGAGCTTCTCCGACGCGGACCAGAGGGCCGCCCCGAAGGCCGCGTTGCTGCTGGATGCGGCGGGCTTCTGCCGCACGGCAGGGCCGCTGAAGCCCCCACGCGGGCCCCAGTAGTCGCCGCCGACGGCATCCGGGTCCGTCGCCGCGCGAACCGCGGACCAGGCGGCACGGTCCTTTCCGCCGCCGACGAAGGGGAAGGCCCGGGCGAACATCCGGCCAGCCGCCGAGGGATTCGTCACCCCGGCACGCTGCGGGCTGAGGCCGTCTATGCCGCTGCCCGGATGCGCCACGAGCGAGGTGACGGATCCGCGCGCAGCGCGCAGCCGCCGGTCGAGCTCGAACCCGAAGGACTGGGTCGCGTGCTTGGACTGGCCGTAGGCAGCGAACGGCGCGAAGGAGGATGCGCTCTGAAGGTCGGTGAGGTGCGCCTTGGTCAGGCGTGTGGCACCGCTCCCCATGGCGACCACGCGGGCGCCGGGGGTCGCGGCGAGCGTGGGGTAGAGCAGCGCGGTGAGCAGGAAATGCCCCAGGTGGTTGGTGCCGAACATCACCTCGTTGCCGTCGACGGTGGTCTCTCGCTTCTTGCTCGGCATGATCGAACCGGCGTTCTCGATGAGCGCGTCGATCCGGCGTCCGGCCAAGGCAGCCGCGGCGGACCGGACCGAGGCGTAGGAGGAGAGGTCGAGGGTCACGTGCTCGAGCTGTGCTCCCGGGGTGCGTACGTGGATCGCGGCGATGGCGGCATCCGCTTTGGCCGCGCTGCGGCAGGCGATGATGACGTGCCCGCCGGCCGCTGCGAGCTGTTCACTGATGAAGTAGCCGATTCCGGCGTTGCCCCCGGTCACGACGAAGGTCTTGCCGGCCTGGGACGGGATGGACCGCGGATCCCAGCTCATTCGGAGTGGGTGGCGATCGTGCCGGTGCTGGCGATCTGTTCGTGCTGGTGGATGACCTCCGCGATGATGAAGTTGAGGAACTTCTCGCCGAACGCGGGGTCGAGATGGGACTCGGATGCCAGCGCCTTGAGCTTCGTGATCTGCTCACGTTCCCGGCCCGGGTCGGCCGCCGGCAGGCCGCTCGACGCCTTGAGGCGCCCGACCTGCTGGGTGAACTTGAAGCGCTCGGCGAGAAGGTGCACGAGGGCGGCATCGACATTGTCGATGCTCTGGCGAAGGCTCAGGAGCTGGGCTGCGGAATCGAGAGAGTCGGGCATGGTTCGAGGCTACCGGGCATGGGTCTCGATACGCGCGCCGGCGGGCGCTAGTCGACCAGGGTCAGAGTGACCTCGATGTTGCCCCGGGTGGCGTTGGAGTACGGGCAGACCTGGTGGGCGGCATCCGCGAGTTCCTGCTGGCGGTCCGCCGGCACGTTCGGGGTGTAGATGTCGAGCTCGACCGCGAGGCCGAATCCCCCTTGCCCGTTGCTGCCGATGCCGACGCTCGCGGAGACCGAGGAGTCCGAGGTGTCGAGCTTCAGCGAGCGTCCGACGGCGTGGAGGGCGCTGAGGAAGCAGGCAGAGAATCCCGCCGCGAAGAGCTGCTCCGGGTTGGTGCCCTCACCGCTCCCGCCGAGTTCCTTCGGGGGACGGGTGTCGAAATCGAGACGGTCATCCTCGGAACGGACGTGGCCGTCGCGGCCGCCTCCGGTGGCGTGGGCGATGGCGGTGTAAGAGATTTCCATGGGGCAAGCCGACCATCCCGATCTGGGCGTTGGCCGAGTGCGGCCCTCATCCGGAGGCGCGAGCGCACAAGAGCACTGGGCGTTGGCCGAGTGCGGCCCCTACTCGGTGGCGCGAGTGCGGAAGAGCACCGGCCGGTCGCCGTGGCGCTCGAGGCGCTGCTCGAGCCCGGAGCGCACACGGGGCCAGTCGTCCACGATGATCGAGAAGACCGCGCTGTCTCGCCAGCTGCCATCCGCCCGCGGAAGGTCACGGCGCACGATGCCCTCGAAGGTCGCGCCGATGCCGCCGATCGCGGCACGGGACCGTTCGTTGAGGGCATCCGCCTGGATCTTGACGCGACCGAAACCGTGATCGAAGGCCAGGTCGAGCAACAGCAGCTTCGCCTCCGCGTTCACGGCAGTGCCCCAGACCCGCGGGTCGTAGGCGGTCCAGCCGATGTGGGTGGCTTCCCGAGTGGGCTCGAAGTCGGCGAGGGTCGTGGTGCCGACCAGTTCGCCGTCGTGCGGTCCGCCGACGAGGAACACCGCAGAGGGATTGCAGTCGTCCCAGCGGAAATAGCTCTCCGCCCACTCGATGAAACCCGCCTCGGTGTCTCGGAATCCGGCCAGACCGCCGCCGTATCCCCCGGCGAAGACGATCGGATGCCCGATCGCGAGGAACAGTGCGGGCAGATGCTCCCGGCGCAGCGGTTCGAGACGAACGAAACGCCCTTCGATGAGGCTGGGCACGGGACGGGTTGCGGTCACAGCACCCAGTCTGGCAGGAGGCGCCCGCCCGGCGCGGCCGTCACGGCTCCGCGTTAGTGAATAATTGCACGCGTGACCAACACCGCACTCTTCCTCAGTTCCGCCGACGCGTTCGTGGGCCTGCTCGGCGAGGTGCGGGATGACCAGTGGTCCGAGCCCGGACTCGGAACGTGGACTCTCCGCAGCCTCGCCGGACACACCGCCCGCGCCATCCTCACGGTGGAGAACTACCTGCTGCAGGAGGAGCCCGGCGACGTGACCATCGCCACCGCCGAGGCGTATTACACCTCCGCCTACCTCACCTTCACGGATGACGCGGCCGTCGCCGCCCGGGGAGTCGAGGCCGGAGAGTGGCTGGGCGAGCATCCGGTGGCACAGGTCTCCGCGGCGCTCGCGCGGGTGATCGCGGCGATCGAATCCCAGCCCTCGAATCGCATCGTATCGATCGGGGGGATGGGCATCCGCCTGCCCGAGTACCTGCGCACCCGAGTGTTCGAGCTCGTGGTTCACACGATCGACCTCTCCCGGGCATCCGGTATCCCCCATCGCCTTCCCGAGGCCGCGGTGGAGGATGCTGTGAAGCTCGCGGCGGCGGTGGCCACCCGACGCGGCTCTGGCGTAGACGTGCTTCTCGCGCTCACCGGCCGCAGCGCCCTGCCCGAGGGCTTCAGCGTCGTCTGAGCGAGGGACGGAGCCGGTGGGCCGTCAGCGCACGCGCTGCGAAGCCACCGATGCCAGGAAGCTTCCCCAGCGGCGATAGAGACCCAGATAGCTGAAGGCACCGTCGACGAAATCCGACTTCTCGATGGCGGGCATGGCCACCAGGTGGGTCTTGGGCGAGCGGGCACACGCGGCTTCCGCAATGGCGGAGAACCGCGCGGCGTCGTCGTCGAGGATGCGGCTCAGAGTGCGCCCGACCTGCACGTAGCCCGAGACCCGGGGAATCCTGGTCACCAACACCAGGGCACGGGGCGAGGTATTCTCGGTAAGGAACGCGATCAGGCGCTCGAGCTCGTGACGCCAGAGTCGGACAGAAGAGAAGGAGAGCATGTCCATCGTGCCCGGAGAGAGCACGATGAAGTCGAAGCTGCCCAGTCCGTCGAGCGCGTGGACCGCGGCCGAAGTCGACGCGAGCCGGGGTCGGGCGGTGGCGATGCTCTCCCATTCGACCCCTCGTCCGGTCGCCTTCGCGAGGTTCCTCGCGAACTGGTGTGCGACGCCGAGTTCATAGCTGCGCACGCCGACGGATGAGCCGCTGATCCCTCCCACGACGAGAATATGGAGCACGCGCGGTCCCTCGATCAGCCCATGCGGGTCGTCGTCCGGCACGCCAGCGGCCAGACGCGTCGGCGCGCCGGCCACGTAGTTGAAGGCGATGAGGGGGCGCACCACCCGCAGGCAGGTGCGGAGCACCCGGCGGGCCAGTGGCGGCCGTTCGATCGTCACCGCCTCGGACACCGGTCAGCCCAGGAGGTCGTGCCGAACCACGATCGCCTCGCGGTCGGGACCGACTCCGATGGCAGAAATGCGTGCACCACTCATCTTCTCGACCGCGAGCACATAGTCGCGCGCATTCTTCGGCAGGTCGTCGAATGTGCGGGCGCCGGTGATGTCCTCGGTCCAGCCGGGCAATTCCTCGTAGATCGGCACGGCATGGTGGAAGTCCGACTGCGATACCGGCACCTCGTCGACACGCACGCCGTCGATGTCGTAGGCGACACAGACCGGGATGCGCTCGAGCCCGGTGAGCACATCGAGCTTGGTCAGCACGAAGTCGGTCACCCCGTTGATGCGTGCCGCATACCGCGCGACGGGAGCGTCGTACCATCCACAGCGCCGCGGTCGCCCGGTGGTGGTGCCCCACTCGAAGCCCTTCGAGCGGAGGAACTCGCCGGATTCGTCGTGCAGCTCAGTGGGGAACGGGCCGGAGCCCACCCGGGTCGTGTAGGCCTTCACGACGGCGATGACGCGCTCCAACCGGTTCGGCGCGACGCCGGATCCGGTGGCAGCGCCGCCGCTCGTGGCGTTGGACGAGGTCACGAAGGGGTAGGTGCCGTGATCGACGTCGAGCATGGTGGCTTGGCCGCCCTCGAACAACACAGTCTTCCCGTCATCGAGAGCCTGGTTGAGCACGAGGCTCGTGTCGGCGACCATGGGGCGCAGCCTGTCGACGTAGGAGAGCAGGTCGGCGACGACCTCCTCTGCACCGATAGCGCGCCGGTTGTAGATCTTCACCAGTAGGTGGTTCTTCTGCTCGAGTGCACCCTCCACTTTCTGGCGCAGGATGTTCTCGTCGAACAGGTCCTGGATGCGGATGCCCACGCGGTTGATCTTGTCGGCGTAGGCCGGTCCGATGCCGCGCCCGGTGGTTCCGATCATCCGCTTGCCGAGGAAGCGTTCCGTGACCTTGTCGAGCGTGCGGTGATACTGCGTGATGACGTGGGCGTTCGCGGAGACGAGAAGCCGCGAGACATCCACCCCTCGCGCGGTGAGCGCTTCGAGCTCGTGGAAGAGCACCTCGATGTCGACGACGACACCGTTGGCGATCACCGGGACGACCCCGGGGCTCAGGATGCCGGAGGGCAGCAGGTGCAACGCGTACTTCTCATCACCGACGACCACGGTGTGGCCGGCGTTGTTTCCGCCGTTGAATTTGACGACATAGTCGACACGGGGGCCGAGGAGATCGGTGGCCTTCCCCTTGCCCTCATCGCCCCACTGGGCGCCGATCAAGACAATCGCGGGCATGGCGGATCCTTACGTCAAACGGGGATGAGCCCCAAGTCTACCAATCCGTGCGGTTTCAGGGGTTCGTGCGATTGCGTCGCCCGACGATCACGATCATGACACCGAGCATGAGCAACAGCAGGCCGATGGCCACCATCGACCAGGGGTCCGCCCCGGTGAAGGCGAGGCCCGTGTTGGCGAGACCGATCTTCGTGGAATGGGACTTGGTCGAGCCGGTGAACGCGAGCCCGATGGACGGCGTCACCGTGATCGTGATGGCGGCGGTCGCGGTGCTGCCCGCGGCATCCGTCGTCGTGTAGCTCAGGGTCTCGAGTCCAGACCAGCCGTCGGTGGGCGTGAAGGTGGCGGTTCCGTCGGCGGTGATTGCCATCGTGCCGTGGGTGGACTTCGCGAAGGCCGTGACCGTGAGGCCGGTTCCCACGTCGTTGCCGAGCAGCGCGAAGCTCACGGCCTTGCCGGCGGGGGTCTTCGCCGCATCCGGAGCCGCGGTGGGGCGGATGGTGATGGTGGCGAGGTTCGCTGTGGTGAGGCCGGCCCAGTCGGTGGTGGTGTACTCCATCGTCGCGATACCGGACCAGCCGGTCGGTGGCGTGAACGAAACCGTGCCGTTGCGCTGGATGCTCGCGCGACCGTTGCTCGGGATGCCGATGCTGGTCACCGCAAGGCTCCAGCCGATGTCGTTGCCGTTCAGGTCGATCACGATGGGGGCGTTCGCCGATCCCGTGGCGGTGTCCGGCAGCGAGATCGGCGAGACGAATACCGTGACGAGCGCGGTGCGCAGCACCCCGGCGCCGTCCTGAGCGGTGTAGCTGAAGGTGTCGGTGCCCGAGAAGCCCGCGAGGGGCACGTAGCGGATGCGGCCGTCGACGACACTGGTCGTGCCGTGATCCGGCGTGCCCGGGTCGGTGATCTCGAATCCGGTGCCGACGTCGTTGGCGAGCACGTCGATGTCTACCGGCTGGTCGGCGACGGTGGTTCCGACGTCGCCGGCGGTCGTCGGCGAGACCGCGATGCGCACCGTGGCTGTGGACGTTCCGCCGTCGCCGGCCATCACGTAGGTGAAGACGTCGGCTCCCGAGTAGCCGTCGTTCGGAAGGTAGCTGATGCCGCCGTCGACGATCGTCACGGTGCCGTGCGACGACGGGGAGGCGCTGGTGACGGTGAGGGTGGTGCCGAGGTCGTTGGCGAGAACCGGGACTACCACCGCGATGCCGGTGACGGTGGCATCCACATCACTGACGGCAACGGGGCCGACGGTGACTGTGACCGTGGTGGTGGCGGTGTTGCCCGCGGCATCCCGCACCGTGTAGTCGTAGCCGCCCGTGCCGGAGAAGCCGACTGTCGGCACGAAGTGCACCGAGCCCGAGGCCAGGGTGACGGTGCCGCCAACCGGGTTTGCCACCGAGGTGATTACGAGTGTCGAACCGAGGTCGTTGGCGGTGAGAGCGGATGCGGCGCTCACGAGCTCGATGCCCGCGGAGGTTGCACGGGCGTCGGGAGTGGCGCTCGGGCGTACGGTGACCGCGACCGTCGCGGTCACCGTCTGGCCGGACGCATCCGTCGCCGTGTACGAGAAGCTCGCGTTGCCCGAGAAGCCGGCCGCCGGGGTGAAGGTGACGACGCCGTTCAGCAGTGCGACGGTGCCGTGGGTGGCTGAGGTGACCGCCGTGACGGTGAGCGCGCTTCCCACATCGTTACCGGTGAGCTCGGCGCCGGTGATGGTCGCCGCGGCGCCGGCCGTGGTGGTGAGCGCGTCACCGGCGGCGATCGGTCGCACGGTGACCGTGACCGTGGCGGTAGCGGTATTGCCGGCGGCATCCGTGACGGTGTAGTCGAAGGAGGCCGCCCCGGAGAACCCGGGCGCCGGCGTGAACACCGGGTTGCCGCCGCCGAGCACGACGCTGCCGCCCGCGGCGTTCTGCACCGAGGTCACGGTGAGGGACGAGCCCGCGTCATTGCCGACCAGGGAAGCGCGGGTCACCGTCACCGGCGCACCGGCCAGGGTCGAGGCGGCATCCGCAGCGGCGACCGGAAGCACTGTGACGGTGACCGTCGTCGAGGTGGTGTTGCCCGAGGAGTCGGTGGCCGTGTAGCCGAAGGAGGCCGCACCCGAGAACCCGGCGGTCGGGGTGAACACCGGGTTGCCGGCGTTGAGCGTGACGGCTCCGTGCGACGCGGATCCCACCGAGGTCACGACGAGCGAGCTGCCGGAGTCGTTGGCCAGGAGCGTGGAACCGGGGAGGGTGATCGCCGTGTTGGCGTTGGTGCTGGCGGAGTCGGCGACAGCGAGCGGCAACACCGTGACCGTGACGGTCGCCGTGGAGCTGTTGCCCGCGGAATCCGTGACCGTGTAGGAGAAGCTCGCGGTGCCCGAGAAGCCGGCGGTCGGTGTGAACACCGGGTTGCCCGCGAGATCCAGGGCGACGGCGCCGTTGACCGGGTTGCCGACCGCCGTGAGCGACAGTCCGGAGCCGAGGTCGTCACCGATGAGGCTGGCGGTGGTCACGAGGAGCGGGGCACCGCCTCGTGTGGTCGCGGTGTCTGGCGTGGCGACCGGAAGCACCGTGACCGAGACGGTGGATGTCACGGTGTTGCCGCTGCCGTCGGTGGCGGTGTACGCGAACGAGGCCGGGCCGGAGAAGCCTGCCGCCGGGGTGAAGCGCGGGCTTCCGCCGTTGAGGGTGACGGTGCCACCGACCGCCGACGAGACCGCGGTGATCGTGAGAACGGAGCCGGAGTCGTTGGTGGTGAGGTCGGTCAGCGTGACCGGTGTGCCCGCGGGGGTCGAGGCCTGGTCCGGGGTGGCGGTCGGAAGCACGGTGACGGTGACCGTGGCGGTGGTCTGCTGGCCCGCGGCATCCGTCGCCGTGTAGTCGAAGGTGGCGGTGCCCGAGAAGCCGGAGGCCGGAGTGAACTGCGCGGCGACCGCCGGGCCGGCGAGCAGTGCGACCGATCCGTGGGTCGGGCTGCTCACGTTGGTGAGCTGCAGCGTCGTGCCGGTGTCGTTGGCGAGGAGGGTCGTCGCGCTGAGGGAGACCGGAGTGCCCGCGGTGGTCGAGGCGCTGTCAGCGGTCGCGGTCGGCGTCACGGTGACGTGGACCGTCGCACTGGTCACGCTGTTCGCGCCATCGGTGACGGTGTAGTCGAAGGAGGCCGCCCCGGAGAATCCGGCGGCCGGGGTGAAGCGCGGGTTGCCGCCGTTCAGCGCCACCGAGCCGTTGACCGGGTTGGAGACACCGGTGATCGTGAGTCCGGCACCGGAGTCGTTGGAGAGCAGTACCGCGGCCGGGAAGGTCACCGGGGCGGCGGCCGTGGTGGTGCCGTTGTCGTCCACGGCGCCCGGAGAGACGACGACCGTCACCATCGAGGTGGTGGTGGCGCCGGAGGCATCCGTCGCCGTGTATTGGAAGGATGCGACGCCCGAGAAGCCCGCCGCCGGGGTGAAGCGCGGGTTGCCGCCGTTCAGGGCGACGGAGCCGTTGACTGCGGAGCCGACCGCGGTGACGGTGAGGCCGGTACCGGCATCGTTGGCGGTGAGGATGCTTCCCGTGATCACGAGCGGCACGTCGACGCCGGTGGCGGCGCTGTCGCCGACCGAACTCGGGGTCACGGTGATCGCTACCGTGGCGGTGGCGGTGCGGCCGGAGGCGTCGGTCACGGTATACGTGAAGACTGCGGGTCCCGAGTAGTTGTTGGCCGGAGTGAACGCGGCGTTGCCCGCGGTGAGGCCGACAGTGCCGTGGGTCGCGCCGGAGACCGCGGTGACGGTGAGAGCGGATCCGGAGTCATTGCCCGCGAGGGTGGCACCGGGGATCGTGACCGTGGTGTTCGCCGCGGTGGTGGCGGAATCGGCGGTTGCGGTCGGCCGCACGGTGACGGTGACGGTGGAACCGGTCGTCGAACCGGAGGCGTCGGTGACGGTGTAGTCGAACCCGGCGGTGCCGGAGAAGCCTGCGGCCGGGGTGAAGACCGGGCTGCCTCCGCCGAGGACGACTGTTCCGTTCGTCGGGTTCGCGACGGCGGTGACGGTGAGACCGGTGCCCGCGTCATTGGCGGTGATCGCGCTGCCTGCGATGATCACGGCGGTGTTCGCGGTCGTGCTGGCGGTATCCGTCGCCGCGGTCGGCGTGACAGTGACGGTGACCGTGGCCGAGGTGGTGGCTCCGCTGGAGTCGGTGACGGTGTACAGGTACGACGCCTGGCCGGAGAAGCCGGCGGCCGGAGTGAAGACCGGGTTGCCGGAGTTCAGAGCGACGGTGCCGTGCGAGGGGCTGCCGACCGCGGTGACCGCGAGGCCGGATCCCGCGTCATTGCCGAGCAGGGATGCCCCGGCTGCGGTCACTGCCGTGTTGGCGGTCGTGGTGACGGAGTCGGCCGCGGCCGTCGGACGCACCGTGATCGTCACGGTGCTCGAGACTGTTGCGCCACTGGCGTCGGTGGCCGTGTAGGAGAAGCCGGCCGCGCCGGAGAAGTTGCTCGCCGGGGTGAAGATCGGGCTGCCCGCATTCAACACGACGGAGCCGTTGGTGGCCGAGCCGACCGCCGTGACCGTGAGGACCGAGCCCGCGTCATTGGACGTGAGGGTCGTGAGGGTCACCGGCGTGTTCGCGTTCGTGCTGGCCGCATCCGGCGCGGCGACCGGGAGCACGGTGACGGTGACGGTCGCCGAGGTGGTCTTGCCCGCGGCATCCGTGGCCGTGTAACCGTAGGACGCTTGGCCGGAGAAGCCTGCCGCCGGGGTGAAGATCGCATTGCCCGCGTTCAGCACGACGGAGCCGTTGGTCGCGGATCCGACGGCGGTGACCGTGAGACCGGAGCCCGCGTCGTTACCGACCAGTGCGCTGCTCGTCACGGGGGTGTTCGCCGTGGTGGTGGCCGTGTCGGCCGCGGCGACCGGAAGCACCGTGACCGTGACGGCGGCGACCGCGGTGAGGCCGGATGAATCGGTGGCCGTGTAGGCGAAGCTCGCGCTTCCCGAGAATCCCGTCGCGGGCACGAAGGTGGCGATTCCCGAGGCGAGGGAGACCGTTCCGTGCGTGGGCGCAGACACCGCGGTCACCTGCAGTCCGGACCCGAGGTCGTTGCCGACCAGGTCCGTCGCGGCGACGTCGACGGCGGTGTTCGCGGGGGTAATGGCCGAGTCGTCGACGGCGAGCGGACGCACGGTGACCGTGACGGTCGCGCTGGCGGTCTTGCCGGAGGCATCCGTCGCCGTGTACTGGTAGCTGGCGGCACCGGAGTAGCCGGGCGTCGGCGTGAAGCGCGGGTTGCCGGAGTTAAGAGCGACGGTGCCGTGGCTTCCGTTCGCGACGGCGACGACGGTCATTCCGGTGCCGAGGTCGTTGGAGGTCAGATCCGTGCCGAGGGTGGTGACCGAGGTGTTCGTCACCGTCGAGGTGGCGTCCGCGGTCGCGGTCGGGAGCACGCTGACGGAGACGGTCGCGGTGGAGGTCGCGCCCGCGGCATCCGTCACCGTGTAGTCGAAGGAGGCCGGGCCGGAGTATCCGGCGGCGGGGGTGAAGACCGGGCTGCCGGCCGTCAGGACGACGGTGCCGTGGCTGGCGCCGCCGACGGCCGTGACCGTGAGGCTGGTGCCGCGGTCGTTGCCGGTGAGGGCGGATGCGGCGACGCCGAGCGCGGTGTTGGCGGTGGTGGTCGCGGTGTCGGCGACCGCCTTCGGCAGGACCGTCACGGTGACGGTGGCGGACGAGGAGGTGCCGGTGGAATCGGCGACCGTGTACTGGAAGCTCGCCACACCCGAGAAGTTCGCGGTCGGCACGAATACCGGGTTGCCGCTCGCGTCGAGGGAGACCGTGCCGTTAACCGGGGAGGAGACAGCCGTGAGGTGGAGGCCGGATCCGCTGTCATTGGCCAGCAGGTCCGAGGCCAGGATGGTGGTCGTGACGTCGACCGTGGTGATCGCCGTGTCGTTGCCCGCTCCCGGCGTCACCGTGACGGTGACGGTGGCGGAGCTGGTCGCGCCGGCGGAGTCGGTGGCGGTGTAGACGAAGCTCGCGATGCCCGAGAAGCCGAGGGCCGGGGTGAACCGGGGGCTGCCACCGTTGAGAACGACGGTGCCGTTCACCGGGGACGAGACGCCCGTGACGCTGAGGCTCGAGCCGGCGTCGTTACCGAGCAGGGTCAATCCGAGCAGCGTGACCGGCACATTCACGCCGGTCGTCGTCGAGTCGGCGCCGGCGACGGGGAGCACGGTCACCGATACCGTGGCCGAGGTGGTCTTGCCGCTCGCGTCGGTGGCGGTGTAGTCGAAGGATGCCGCGCCGGAGAAGCCTGCCGCCGGGGTGAAGATCGGGCTGCCCGCATTCAGGGCGACCGTGCCGTGGCTGGCGGATCCCACCGCGGTGACGGTGAGTGCGGTTCCCACGTCGTTGCCGGTGAGGGTCGGGAAGGTGACGGGGGTGTTCGCGGTGGTCGAACCCGCATCCGTTGCCGCGACGGGCAGAACGGTGATCGTGACGGTCGCGGAGCTCGTCTTGCCGCTGCCGTCGGTGGCGGTGTAGCCGAAGGATGCCGTGCCGGAGAAGCCTGCCGCCGGGGTGAAGATCGGGCTGCCCGAGTTCAGCACCACTGTGCCGTTCACCGGGGAGGAGACCGCGGTGACGGTGAGCGCTGATCCCGCATCGTTCGCGGTGAGGGTCGACAGGGTCAGCGGGGTGTTCGCGGTGGTCGAACCGGCATCCGCCGCGGCGACCGGCAGAACCGTGATCGTGACCGTGGCCGAGCTGGACTTGCCGCTGGCGTCGGTGGCCGTGTAGCCGTAGGACGCGGTGCCGGAGAAGTTGTTGGCCGGCGTGAAGACGGGGCTCCCGCCGCCCAGGACGACAGTGCCGTTGGCCGGGGTCGAGACCGCGGTGACCGTGAGGCCGGTGCCCGCGTCGTTCGCCAGCAGATCGGAGCTGACGAGCGGGGTGTTCGCGTTGGTGGTGCGCGCGTCCGCGACGGCGGTCGGGAGCACGGTGATGGTCACCGTTGCCGTGGAGGTCGTGCCGGTGCCATCCGTCGCGGTGTAGAGATACGAGGCGGTGCCGGAGAAGTTGGTGGTCGGGGTGAAGATCGGCGATCCGCCGTTGAGGGCGACGGTACCGTTCGTCGCGGCCGAGACCGCGGTGACGGTGAGCCCGGTGCCGATGTCATTGGCGGTGAGGTCGCCGGTGGTGATCGCGACGTTCGCGGTGGTGGTGCGGGCATCGGCGACCGCTCCCGGCAGCACGGTCACGGTGACCGTCGCCGAGGTGGTCTTGTTGTTGCCATCGGTGGCGGTGTAGACGAAGGTCGCGACGCCGGAGAAGCCCGCGGTCGGGGTGAACGTGGGGTTGCCGCCGGCCAGGGAGACCGTGCCGTGAGTGGCGCTCGAGACGGCTGTGACGGTGAGGCCGGTGCCCGCGTCGTTGGCGACCAGGGTCGATCCGGGCACGGTCACCGCGGTGTTCGCCGCGGTGCTGGTGGAATCGGCGGCGGCGACCGGCAGCACCGTGACGGTGACGGTGGCGCTGCTCGTGCGGTTGGCGGCATCCGTGGCCGTGTAGGAGTAGGAGCCGACAGCGGAGAACCCGGCGGCCGGGGTGAAGATCGGCGCGCCACCGTTCAGGGCGACCGTGCCGTTCACCGGCGCGGAGACGGCGGTGACGCTGAGGCCGGTGCCCGCATCGTTCGCCGCGAGGGTGGAGGAGGTCACCGGCGTGTTGGCGGTCGTGGTGGCGGTGTCAGCGGCGGCGACCGGAAGCACGGTGACGGAGACGGTGGAGGAGGCGGTCTGGCCCGCGGCATCCGTCACCGTGTAACCGAACGATGCGGTGCCGGAGAAGTTGTTCGCCGGTGTGAAGACCGGGCTGCCGTTCGTGAGCACTACAGTGCCGTTGACCGGGGCCGCGACCGCGGTGACGGAGAGCGAGGTTCCGGCGTCATTTGCGGTGAACGTCGAGACGGTGACCGGGGTGTTCGCGTTGGTGCTGGCCGTGTCCGGTGCCGCGATCGGGCGAACGGTGACGGTCACGGTCGCGGAGGTGGTGCCACCGGTGGAGTCGGTGGCGGTGTAGAGGTAGGTGGCGGGACCGGAGTAGTTGGCGTCCGGGGTGAAGACGGCGTTGCCCGCGGTCAGGACGACGGTGCCGTGGCTCGGCGACGAGACCGCAGTGACTGTGAGGCCGGTGCCCGCGTCGTTCGCGACGAGGGCCGAACCGGCGGTCGAGACCGGCGAGTTCGCGTTCGTGGCGACGGCATCTGCGGCAGCGACGGGCACCACGGTGATGCTGACGGTCGCGGAGGTGGACTTGCCGGAGCCATCCGTCGCCGTGTACACGAAGCTGGCCGGGCCCGAGAAGTTGGTCGTGGGGGTGAAGATGGGCGAGCCGGCGTTCAGCGTGACGGCGCCGTTGCTCGCCGTGCCGACCGCGGTGACGGCGAGGCTGGTGCCCGCGTCGTTCGCGACGAGGTTGGACAGCGTGATCGCGGTGTTCGCGTTGGTGGAGCTGGCGTCCTCTGCCGCGATCGGCAGGACGGTGATCGTGACGGTCGCTGTGGTCGACGCTCCGGTGCCGTCTTTCGCCGTGTAGGGGAAGGATCCGGTGCCGGAGAAGCCGGGGCTCGGGGTGAAGATCGGGCTGCCGGCGTTCAGGACGACGGTGCCGTTGGTGGCGGCGCCAACGGCGGTGACGGTGAGACCGGTGCCCAGGTCGTTGCCGGTGAGGGCGGAGAGGGTGATCGCGGTGTTCGCATTCGTGGTCGCCGCGTCGTTGATCGCGGTCGGCAGCACGGTGACCGTGACGGTGGAGGTCGCGACCTGGCCGGACGCGTCGGTCACCGTGTACGCGAACGAGGCTGAGCCCGAGAAGCCTGCCGCCGGGGTGAAGACCGGGTTGCCGCCGGCGTTCAGGACCACAGAGCCGTTGACCGGGCTGCCCACCGCGGTGACGGTGAGGGTGGTGCCGACGTCGTTGCTGGTGAGGGATGCGGCGGGGATGGTGACGGCGGTGTTCGCGGTCGTGGTCTTGGCGTCCGGCGCGGCGGTCGGGGTCACCGAGACGGTGACAGTGGAAGAGACGATCGCCCCGCTGGAGTCGGTGGCCGAGTAGGAGAAGACGGCCGGGCCGGAGTAGCCGGCGGCCGGAGTGAACACCGGGTTGCCGGAGTTGAGCGCGACGGTGCCGTTGCTCACGGCGCCGACGGCCGTGACGGTCAGGCCGGTGCCGGCGTCATTGGCGACGAGCGACGCACCCGGGACGGTGACGGCGGTGCCGGCCGGGGTGGTGGCGACATCGGGGGTCGCGGTCGGAAGCACGGTGATCGTGACTGTCGCGTTGACAGCCTGGCCGGAGGAATCCTTCGCGGTGTACCCGAAGGATGCCGTTCCAGAGAAGCCCGTCGCGGGGGTGAAGATCGGGCTGCCCGCGTTGAGGACTACCGTGCCGTTGGTGGCGGAGCCGACCGCGGTGACGGTGAGGCCGGTGCCGGCGTCGTTCGCGGTGAGGGTCGAGAGGGTGACCGGGGTGTTGGCGGTGGTGGTCTTCGCATCGGCGACCGCGACGGGAAGCACGGTGACCGTGACCGTTGCGGAGCTCGTGCGGTTGGAGGAGTCGGTGGCGGTGTAGAGGAATGACGCGGTGCCGGAGAAGCCGGTCGCCGGGGTGAAGATCGGGCTTCCCCCGTTGAGGACGACCGTGCCGTTCGTGGCGGAACCGACCGCGGTGACGGTGAGGCCGGTTCCGGCGTCGTTCGCGGTGAGGGTCGAGAGCGTCACGGCGGTGTTCGCGGTGGTGGTGCGGGCATCCGCGGCAGCGACCGGCAGCACGGTGACGGTGACGGTGGCGGAGGTGGTCTTGCCGCTGCTGTCGGTGGCCGTGTAGGAGTAGCTGGCGGTGCCGGAGAAGCCGGTGGTCGGAGTGAAGATCGGCGACACACCGTTCAGCACGACGGTGCCGTTGACCGGGGAGGCGACCGCGGTGACGGTGAGGCCGGTTCCGGCGTCGTTCGCGGTGAGGGTCGAGATCGTCACCGCGGTGTTCGCCGCGGTGGTGGCGGAATCGGCGGCGGCGACCGGGAGCACCGTCACCGTGACGGAGGCGGAAGTGGCCTTGCCATTCCCGTCGGTGACCGTGTAGCCGTAGGCGGCGGTGCCGGAGAAGCCCGTCGTCGGGGTGAAGATCGGCGAGCCGCCGTTCAGCACGACAGCGCCGTTCACCGGGGAGGAGACCGCGGTGACGGCCAGTCCGGTACCGAGGTCGTTGCCGGTGAGGTCGGTGGAGGTGACCGGCGTGTTCGCGTTCGTGGTGCGAGCGTCCGAGACGGCGGTCGGGAGCACGGTCACGGTGACCGTGGTGCTGGAGCTTGCGCCCGAGGCATCCGTGACCGTGTAGTCGAAGGTTGCGATGCCGGAGAAGGAAGGCGCCGGGGTGAAGACCGGGTTGCCGGAGACGAGAATGATCGTGCCGTGGGTGGCGTTGGAGACGGCGGTGATGCCGAGCCCGGTGCCACGGTCATTCGCCAGGAGAGCGGATGCCGCGGTGGTGACCGCGGTGTTCGCGTTCGTGGTCGCGACGTCGGCGACGGCCCTCGGCACTACCGTCACGGCGACGGTCGCTGTGCTGGTGCGGTTGGACGAATCGGTCGCCGTGTAGACGAAGGATGCGGCTCCGGAGAAGTTCGCGCTCGGCACGAACACGGGGTTGCCGCTCGCGTTGAGGGACACAGTGCCGTTCACCGGGGAGGAGACGGCGGTGAGGGCGAGGCCCGATCCTGAGTCGTTCGCCAGCAGGGTCGCCGCCGGGATCGTGACTGTCACGTCGACGACGGTGCTCGTGGTGTCGTTGACGGCGCCCGGGGTGACCGTGACGGTCACCGTCGCGCTGGTGCTCTTACCGGCGGCATCGGTGGCGGTGTAGCCGTAAGAGGCGGTTCCAGAGAAGCCGAGGGCCGGAGTGAAGATGGGGTTGCCGCCGTTGAGGGCGACGGTGCCGTTGACCGCGGAACCGACCCCGGTCACCGTCAGGCCGGTGCCGGCGTCGTTACCGACGAGGGTCATGCCGAGGCTCGTGACCGGTACGTTCACGCCGGTCGCTGCAGCATCCGCGGCCGCGACCGGAAGAACTGTGACGGTCACCGTCGCGGAGCTCGTCTTGCCGCTTCCGTCAGTCGCGGTGTAGGAGAAGGATGCGGCGCCGGAGAAGTTGTTCGCGGGGGTGAAGATCGGGGCGCCCCCGTTCAAAGCGACGGTGCCATTCACCGCGCTGCCCACTGTGGTGACGGTCAGCGCCGTGCCCGCATCGTTGCCGGTCAGAGCCGATAACGTCACCGGGGTGTTCGCGTTAGTCGTGCCGGCATCCGGGGCCGCGATCGGGAGGACCGTGACCGTGACGGTCGCCGTGGTCGTGCGGTTCGAGGAGTCGGTGGCCGTGTAGCTGAACGATCCGGTGCCGGAGAAGTTCGCGCTCGGGGTGAAGATCGGCGAGCCGCCGTTCAGGGCGACCGAGCCGTTCGCCGGAGCGGAAACCGCCGTGACCGAGAGGGACGAGCCCGCATCGTTCGCGGTCAGGTTCGCGATCGTGAGCGGGGTGTTCGCGTTCGTGCTGCGAGCGTCCGCGACCGCGACCGGCACCACTGTGACGGTGACCGTGGAGGAGGCGGCCCTGCCCGCCGCATCGGTGACCGTGTAGCCATAGGAGGCTGTGCCGGAGAAGCCGGTCGTCGGCGTGAAGATCGGCGAACCCGAGTTCAGCGCCACGGTGCCGTTCACCGGGGAGGAGACCGCGGTGACGGTGAGACCCGTTCCGGCGTCGTTCGCGGCGAGGGAGGAGCTGGTCACCGGGGTGTTGGCGTTCGTGGTGGCGGTGTCGGCGACGGTGGTCGGAAGCACCGTGACCGCGACAGAGGCCGAAGTGGTCTTGCCCGAGGCATCCGTCGCCGTGTATCCGTACGAGGCGGCTCCGGAGAAGCCGGTCGTCGGCGTGAAGACCGGGCTGCCGCCGTTCAGGGCGACGGTGCCGTTGACCGGGCTGGAGACTGCGGTGACAGTGAGACCCGCGCCTGCGTCGTTGCCGGTGAGGGTCGCCACCGTGACTGCGGTGTTCGCGTTGGTGGTGACCGAGTCGTTCGCCGCGACAGGCAGCACCGTGACGGTCACCGTCGCGGTGGAAGTCTTTCCGGCCCCGTCGGCGACCGTGTAGGCGAAGGATGCCGTGCCGGAGAAGTTGTTCGCGGGGGTGAAGATCGGCGAACCGCCGTTCACCACGACCGTGCCGTTCACCGGGGAAGACACCGTGGTGACGGTGAGGCCGGTGCCCGCGTCGTTAGCGCGCAGGGCCGAGAGCGTGATCGCGGTGTTCGCGTTCGTGGTCGCGGTGTCGGCGGCCGCGACCGGCAGCACGGTGACCGTCACGGTGGCGGAGGTGGTCTTGCCGCTGCCATCCGTCGCGGTGTAGCTGTAGGAAGCCTGACCCGAGAAGCCCGCGGTCGGGGTGAAGACGGGGTTGCCGCCGCCCAAGACGACGGTGCCGTTCACCGGGGCGGAGACGACGGTGACGGTGAGGCCGGTGCCCGCGTCGTTCGCGGTGAGGTTCGTCGACGTGACGGCGGTGTTCGCGGTGGTTGTCGCGGTGTCAGCCGAAGCGATCGGCAGCACCGTGATGGTGACGATGGCCGACGAGGTCTTGCCCGCCGAGTCCGTCGCGTTGTACTGGTAGCTGCCGGTGCCCGAGAATCCGGCGGTCGGGGTGAAGCTCGGGTTTCCGCCGTTGAAGGCGATGGTGCCGTTGACCGCGGCGCTCACCGAGGTGACGGTGAGGCCGGATCCGCCGTCATTCGCGACCAGGGTGGCGCCGGGGATCGTGATCGCGGTGTTCGCATTGGTCGTGCCGCTGTCGTCGACCGCCTTCGGCGTGACCGAGATGGTGAGGATGCTCGAGGAGCTGCCGCCCGCCGCGGTGAGGGTGTAGCTCACCGAATCGGGACCGGAGTAACCGGCGGTCGGGGTGTAGGTGTACGCGCCGGTGGTGGCGGTGAGGGTGAGCGTCCCATGGCTCGGACCGGATGTCACGGCCACGGATTTGCCGGTGCCCAGGTCGTTCGTGAGCAGGTTGCCGGCGGCCGCGGTGTCCACCGGTGTCGAGAGTGTGTCGGCGACGGCAACCGGGGTGACCGTGATCGTCACGGTGGCCACAGCGGTTCCGCCGTCGCCGGTGAGCGTGTAGGTGAAGGAGTCGGTGCCGGAGAAGCCGGCGTTCGGGGTGTAGGTGCCCGTGCCATCCGCTGCGAGCACGACGGTGCCGTTGCTCGGGTTCGTGAGCTTCGCTGCGGACTTGTTGGTGCCCTTGTCGTTTGCGAGCACCGAGAGCGCTGCCGGGGTGCCGGCGGCGGTCGTGTAGGCGTCGTTGACGGCAAGCGGCGTGACCGTGATGGTCGCGGTCGCGGTCGATGTGCCGCCATCGGCCGTGAGGGTGTAGGTGAAGGAGTCGGTGCCCGTAAAGTTCGCATTCGGCGTGTAGGTGTACGCCCCGGGCGCGGAGAGAGTGAGCGTGCCGTTGGTCACGGTGGTGCCGAGCGCGACGGACTTGTTGGAGCCGTTGTCATTGATGGTGACATTGCCCGAGACAGCGGTGTTGACTCCGGTGGTGATGGTGTCGTTGACCGCGGTGGGCTTGACCGCGATCGACACGGTGGCCGTGGCGGTGCCACCATCGGCGGTGAGCGTGTAGGTGAAGACATCCGCGCCGGAGAAGGTTCCGGTGGGGGTGTAGGTGTACGCCCCGGTCGTGGGGTCGAGCACGACGGTGCCGTGGGTGGGTGCGGTGGTCACCGCGACCGATCGGTTTGTGCCGTGGTCGTTGGTGAGTACGTTTCCGGAGACGGCCACCGTCGACGTGGTGGTCGCCGAGTCGTTCGCCGCCGTCGGTGTGACGAGGATGCTGACGGTGGCGGTGGCCGATCCCCCGGTGCCGCTCAGCGTGTAGGTGAAGGTGTCGGTGCCGGTGAATTCCGCGTTCGGCACGTAGGAGCCCGTGCCATTGCTCGCGATCGTCACGGTTCCGTGGGCCGGATCGGTGAGCTTCGTCGCCGTGATGCTCGTGCCCTTGTCGTTGGCGAGCACGCTCACCGGCACGGCGGTGTTGACCGGGGTCGTGTACGAGTCGTTCACGGCGAGCGGGGTGACGGTGATGTTGACGGTCGCGGTGGAGGTGCCGCCGGTGGCCGTCTGCGTGTAGGTGAAGGAGTCGGTGCCGGAGTATCCGCTCGCCGGCGTGTAGGTGACGGTGCCGTTCGGCGCGAAGTTGAGCGTGCCGTGGGTCGGGTTCGTCGCGACCGCTGCGGTCTCGCTCGCCCCCGGGTCGTTGGCGAGCACGTTGATTGTCGCGGGGGTGTTGGTGGATGTCGCGATCGTGTCGTTGTACGCCTTCGGGGGCACGGTGACGGTGACGGTCGCGGTCGCGACCTGGCCGTACTGGTCCGTCACGGTGTAGGTGAAGCTGTCGGTGCCGGAGAAATTGGCCGCCGGGGAGTACGTCACGGTGTTTCCGACACCGGTGCCGGTGACGACGGCGATGCCGTTGGCGGGGGTGGACACCGCGGTCACGGAGAGTCCCGTGCCGGTGTCGTTGGCGAGCACGCCGATGTTCACCGGTGTCGCGGTGGTGGTGACCGCGGCCGGGTAGGTAGTGGATGCTGTGTCGTTGACGGCCTTGATGGCGGTTGGAGCGACTGTGGTCGTTACGCTCGCCGTGTTGTTCGAGAGGTCGGTGTCGGCTTCGTTGCCGGTGACCTTCGCGGTGTTCTTGAGGGTGGCGAATCCATTGGGAGCCGTGGCCTTCACGGTGATAACGACACTCGCACCGACGGCGAGCGCCCCGCTCGTACAGTCGAGATTCGATCCCGCGATGGTGCAGTTCGCGTTCGTGGACGTGGCCGTCACCGCGGAGATGCCGGTCGGCAGGGCGTCCTGAACGACGAAGCCGGAGCTGAGCCCGGGGCCCGCATTGTTGACGGTGATGGTCCAGGTGACCTGCGTCGAGACGAGCACGGCGGCCGGGCCGGTCTTCGTGATCGAGAGGTTGGCGGGAAGGCTCAGGCAGTTCGTCGCGTCACTGCGCGCGTTCGCGGGGGTGGTGATCGCCGTTCCGACGAGAGCGAGAGTCGGTGCCGCCGAGGTGGGGTTGGTCACAGCGACCTGGTACATCGTCGCGGCTGTCGAGATGAAGGCGAGGTTGCCGTTGTTCATCGCGAACACCGAGCCGTACCCGTTCACGGGGATGATCGTGGACGAGATCGTCGTGACATTTCCGGAGAAATCGATGCGGTAGAAGTTGTTGTTCGTGTTGTAGTCGTGGCCCCAGAGGTAGCCGTCCTTGACCGCGAGGTCGGCGAATCGGATGTTCGGGATCGTGATCGTCGTGCGGGTGAGGGCGGCGCCGGTGGCGAGGTTGGCGATCTTGTAGATCGCGGTGGTGCCCGCGTTTCCGTTGGCGACATAGTAGTTGCCGGCGCTGTCGAAGGTGCCGCTGTCCCACAGCGAGCTCGGCGCGGTGCCGAGAGCCGGGGAGGCGGCGAAGGTGGCCACGATGTTGCCGGTGCTGTCGATCCGCACGATCGAGCCGTTGATCAGCGTGCCGTAGAGGAAGTTGTCGACGGGGTTGAAGGCGAGGGCGTTGTAGTTGGTGGTCGCGGTGCCTTGATTCGGGCCGAAGGCGGTGAAGGTGGAGCTGCCATTCGAGTTGTAGGTGCCCTTGTAGAGCTGGGTGCTCGTGCCCGAACTGGGGCCGTACTGGGCGAAGAAGGTGGGAACGACGCAGTCGAACTTGAGTCCGGCGCCGTCGGCGACCGCAGCCTGCGGTGTGGTGACGACCTCGGAGACGACGGTGATTCCGAAGACGGCGATGCTGAGCGCAAGGGTCGCCGCAAGGAAGCGGGTGAGGAGCGCTGAACTTCGGGTCGCGATAGTCACGGGACTATGCCTTTCGGGTATTCCCCGACACGGGTGAGGCGTCGAGCAGAATCCACCTCCCTGGGCGGGGAAGCGAACAATTCGGGTGTGCTGCGGGCAGAGCGCGGCAGAGAGTCGGCCGACGTCACAGTCGGCCAGATAGCCCCCAACCACCCCCGAGCCTATTGACGCCGCCGCGCCGCGACACTCCCCAATGCGGGTGTCGTGTAATAACTTGCACAGTCTTGTGCAAGTTATTACACTGGAGCCATGACCACCGCCTCCCCACTGCGTGCACCGCGCCGCGATGCCGCCGAGAATCGCGAGTCCCTTCTCGCCGCGGCGCGCGTCGTGTTCAACCACGATCCCTCCGCCTCACTCGAGGCGGTGGCCGCTCAGGCGGGCCTCAGCCGTCGCTCGGTCTACGGGCACTTCGCCAATCGCGAGGAGCTGCTGCTGGAGCTCGTGACCACCGGCGCGCGCCGGGTGGCGACGGCGCTGGAGTCGGTGACCCATCCCGATCCCCTCGTGCGCCTCGCCCTGATCGCCTCGAGCCTCTGGCGCGAGGTGGAGAGCGTGCGCGTGATGGCGCTGGTGGCCGTGCGTGGCCCACTCGCGGTCCACACCGCCGCGACCCTTGGTGCCATCAGGGCGAACGTGCGTGCCGCGATCACCGAGGGCCAGGCCGACGGATCGATGCGAACAGACCTCGCGGTCGAGCGCCTCGCCCGGCTGGTGGAAGACACTGCTCTCGTCGTGCTCGAAGACTCGACGGAGCATCCGCTCGGCGCGCAGGAGGGCGACCGCCTCGCCATGCTGATGACCCTGGCTGTCGTCGGTCTCGGCTGGCGCGAAGCCGGCACCTTCATCGACGGGCGACCCGAGCTCGCCTGGCCCGCCGCCACCGAACCAGCCGCCGATCTGCGAGCAGACAGGGCGGGCCAGTGATGCGCATAGAACTCCAACAGGCCGCCATCGGGCGGGGGCTCGGCGCTTCTGTGCCCGCTCTCGACCTGATCGTCGACGGACCGGTTCCCGTCGTGGTGGCCGTCCAGACCGATGAACGCCCGATGCTGGTGTCGATGCTGCTCGCCGGGCGGGTTCGCTGCGACACCGGGCGCGTGCTCGTCGATGGCACGGAGGATGCCGACCGGCTTCGTCGCCGCACGGCCCTGGTCGACACCCCGATCGTCGCAGAGCCCGGCGCGGGAATCGCCCTCTCCACCATCGTCGCCGAGGAGTTCTCCTTCGCCGGATTGCCCACCTCCGGGCGGGCCGTACGCCGCTTTCTCGCCGATCACGGGCTGGCCGACTTCGCCCCCCTCCCGGTGCGCGCTCTTCCGCCGGCCGATCGCATCCGCCTCTTCAGCGAACTGGCGGTGCTGCGTGCGGGAGTCGACGGCATCATCGTCACCTCGCCGGAGCGCCACGGCGGCGCACCCGCCGAGTGGTTCGGGCACCTGGTGGACCTTGCCGACCGCGGCGTGACCGTGGCCATCGTCACCGACTACGCCACCGCCAAGATCCTCATCGGCCTGGGAGCGCGGGACGGCGCAACGCCGGAAACCCCACCCGACCAAGAACCAGCAGAAACAGAAACGGATCCAGAACCGTTGCTGGCCCCCACGGATCCCCCGGAAAGCGACCTGTCGTGAAGATCTCCCCTCTCATCCGCGCCGAATTCGCGCGCCTCACCTCCAGCCGAATCGGCATCGCATCCCTCATCGCCCTCATGACGGTGCCGCTCGTCTACGGCGGCCTCTACCTGTGGGGCAACCAGGACCCGTATTCGAGCCTCGACAAGGTGCCCGCCGCGCTCGTCGTGCAGGACACCGGAACCACTGTCGACGGCACGCGGACCAACTACGGCGAGAAGGCCGCGAAGTCCCTGTTGACAGACGAGAAGTTCGGCTGGGTCGAGGTCACCGCCGCGCAGGCGGCCGCCGGCGTGAAGAACGGCACCTACGACTTCGGCATCACCTTTCCGTCCGACTTCTCCGCCCGGCTCTCCTCCGCATCGGGTGACAGCCCTCGGTCCGCCCAGTTGAAGGTCACGACCGACGACACGAACAGCTACCTCTCCACGACCATCGCCAAGCAGGCCGCAGAGGCCGTGCGGGTGGAGATCGCCAAAGAGGTCGGCGCAGAGGCATCCCTCACCCTGCTCGCCGCGGTGGGCGACCTCCGCGACGGCCTGGTGAAAGCCGACGACGGGGCGAGCACGCTGGCGGATGGCGCGGCCTCTGCCGCGACCGGTGCGGCGTCTCTCAGCTCCGGCAGCTCGACCCTCGCCAGCGGAGCGGCGTCGCTCTCGAGCGGGATCTCCCGGCTCGACGCGAAGGCCTCGAGCCTTCCGTCTTCGGCCACACAACTCAGCAGCGGCGCATCGAGCGTGGCATCAGGGGCGGCAGCGGCCTCATCCGGCAGCGCGACGCTCGCCGGCAAGGCCACCCAGGTGGCGACCCTCGCCGCTGGCACCCGGTCCCAGGTGGCCGCCGAGCTGGCCGACGCGGGAGTGGATCCGGCCGTCGCCGCGACTGTCGACGCTCAGCTCGCCGGGGTCTCCGGCGCGACCGCCCAGGTCGGAGCGGGAACCTCGTCGCTCTCGACGAGTCTCGGCACTCTCGCCGCCGGCGCGGCGCAGGTCTCGGCGGGAGCGGCCACCCTGAAGGCCTCCGCGCCGGCCCTCTCCTCTGCGGTGCATTCGGCAGCGACCGGGGCCACGAGCCTCTCGAGCGGAGCCGGCGAGCTGGCGAGCGGGGCATCCGCTCTCGGCAGTGGCACGGCGGAACTGGCGAGCGGATCGGCGACGCTCGAGAGCTCGCTCTCCGACGCGGTGGCCAAGGTTCCCGTCACCACCGCCGCCGATCGCCAGGCGACAGCGGATCTCATCGCCAACCCGCTCGCGGTGAAACAGAGCGCGATCACGCAGGCGGCCAACTACGGAGCCGGCCTCGCGCCGTTCTTCCTCGCGCTGGCCTCATGGATCGGCATTTACGCGCTCTTCCTGCTGGTGCGACCGCTCTCGCGCCGGGCCCTGACCGCGGTGCGCCGCCCGATCCGCACCACCCTGGCCGGCTGGCTGACGCCCGCCATGCTCGGGGTCGTGCAGATGGTCGGGCTCTTCGCTCTGGTGACCCTCGCTCTGCACCTGCCCGTGGCGAACCCGGTGGGCCTCGTCGCCTTCATGGCCTTCGTGGCGATGACCTTCGCCGCGATCGTGCTTGCCCTCAACGTGCTGCTCGGCAGTGTCGGGCAGTTTCTCGCGCTGGTCTTCATGGTGGTGCAGCTGGTGACCGCCGGCGGAACCTTCCCCTGGCAGACCCTCCCTGGTCCGCTCGCCGCGCTGCACCAGGCGCTGCCGATGAGTCATGCGGTGGATGGCATCCGCCAACTCATGTACGGCGGTCTGAGCGCGAGCGTCTGGTCTTCGATCCTGCCGCTCGTGCTCTGGCTGGTCGGCTCGTTGGTGGTCTCCGTGCTCGGCGCGATGCGCCAGGGGCGGTTCCGCATCCTGCGCGAGCTGCGACAGTCGCCGATCGGGGCGTGAGCCACTCAGGCTGAGGCCCCGCCCGGGGCCGGGCCGCCTGAGGCCGGACGGCCTCAGAAGGTGGCGTGCTGCGTGATCCACGCGTGCATGGCGACGGCAGCGGCAGCCGAGGCGTTGAGGCTGCGGGTGGATCCGAACTGGCTGATCTCCACGATGTGCGACGCGGCGGCGATCGCCTCGGCACTGAGCCCCGGACCCTCCTGCCCGAACAGCAGGATGCAGGCCGGCGCGAATGAGAAGGTCTCGATGATTACGGAGCCGGGCACGTTGTCGATGGCGATGATCGGGAGGGCGGCATCCGCTGCCCAGCTGGCGAAGCTCGCGACATCCGGGTGGTACATCACGTGCTGGTAGCGGTCGGTCACCATGGCGCCGCGCTTGTTCCAGCGCTTGCGACCGATGATGTGCACGGTGTCGGCCCCGAAGGCGTTCGCGCTGCGCACGATCGAGCCGATGTTCATGTCGTGCTGCCAGTTCTCGATCGCCACGTGGAAGGGATGCCGCGACTCGTCGAGATCCGCCACGATCGCCTCCATCGTCCAATAGCGGTAGCGATCGACGACGTTGCGTGAGTCGCCCCTCTCGAGCAGTTCGGGATCGTAGAACGGCTCGGTGGGCAGCGCACCCTTCCACGGTCCGACGCCGTTGGTGGTGAGCTCGACGCTCGGGTTGGGCTCTGGCGATGTCACTCCGTCAGGGTAGCCGGGATCCTCCGCCGCAATTGCTGTTGGGAAGGCTGCTGACAAGCTGACGAAGAGACCTCGGCCCGTGGCCGGGGTCCTTTCTCGCGCTGCGCTCCACAGCTACTCTCCTGACAGACGAGGGATGATAGACGCGATGTTCACGCCCACCCGAGCCGCGGGACTTGAGTTCCTCGCCGATTTCCTCCCTCGTGCGGGACGCGATTACGCGCGCGACCGTAACCATGACCATGGACCGTCGCGCACCAACGTTTCCGGTCTCTCCCCCTACCTCCGTCACAGGCTCGTGGCAGAGCGCGAGGTGGTCGCGGTCGTGCTCCAGCAGCATCCGCTCGGATCGTGCGAGAAATTCGTGCAGGAGGTATTCTGGCGCACCTACTGGAAGGGATGGCTTGAACAGCGTCCTGAGGTGTGGCGGCGGTATCGCCGTGACCTCGCAGAACTCGAACTCCTCGGCGACTACCCGTCTGCCGACTACGAAGCGGCCATCGCCGGACGCACCGGCATCGACGCGATGGATGCCTGGGTGCACGAACTCATCGACACCGGGTACTTGCACAACCACACCCGCATGTGGTTCGCGAGCATGTGGATCTTCACCCTCGACCTGCCCTGGCAGCTCGGCGCGGACTTCTTCTATCGACACCTTCTCGACGGGGATGCCGCGTCGAACACGCTGTCGTGGCGCTGGGTCGCCGGGCTCCAGACCGCGGGCAAGACCTATCTCGCGACGGCGTCCAACATCGCTCGCTACACCGACGGTCGGTTCTCGCCCGTGGGGCTTGCGACATCGGACCGGGCGCTCGTGGAGGATCCACTTCCGTCTCCCCAGGGCATCGCGCCGGTGGAGTCCGCCGCGGTCGGAGGACGCGTCGGGCTGCTGCTGCATGAGGAGGATCTCGACGCGGTGAGCCTGCTCGACGAGCATCCGGGACTCGATGCACAACGGCTCGTAGCGGTCGCCGGATACGCGGATCCGGATGCTCGATCACCACTGGGCGCATCGCATGCTGTTCGTCGATTCACGACATCCGCGCTCGAGGACGGGGTCGCGCGGGCATCGGCTCACTTCGGACAACCCGGTCGGGTTCTGCAGGACGCCTTCTCGTCGACGGTGCTCGAGTGGGCGGCATCCGAAGGCCTCGATGCAGTTGCCGTGCCGTACGCCCCGGTGGGCCCGGTGGAGGAACGGATGCTGGCCCTCCAGGCCGCGCTCGCGTCAGAGGGCGTGGCCCTCACGTCGGTGCGGCGACGCTGGGATACCCTCGCCTGGCCGCATGCCGCGCGGGGCTTCTTCCCCTTTCGCGAGCAGATTCCCGGGCTGCTGCGCCAGCAGGGTCTGTAAACCCGAGGCTGCGGATTTCGCGCCCCACCGGGCGATTGTTGCCGTCACCCCAGCAGGGCCGCCACCACCACGAGCACCGGGATCGATCCGATCGTGGTGATGAGCACCGTGTCGCGGGCGATGATCTCCCCCCGGCTGTAGCGCGAGGCGTAGTTGAAAACGTTCTGGGCGGCCGGAAGCGCGGCGAGCGCCACCACCACGAACAGCGGATGCCCGTGCACGCCGAACACGAAACGACCGAATATCCACGCCGCCACGGGCATCCCGACCAGCTTGATCGCGGATGCCACCAGCACGTCGCGACGCCCGCTGCCGGCCTGAAGCAACTTCTGCCCGTGCAGGGACATCCCGAACGCGAGGAGCACGACCGGCACCGCTGCACCCCCCAGCAACTCGAAGGGCTTGAGCACCGCATCCGGCGGATGCCATCCCGTGACCGCCAGCACCACGCCGAGCACGGATCCGATGATGAGCGGATTGCTGATCGGCTTCAGCAACACCCTCCAGACCGACACGCGCCCGGTGGTGGCCACATCGAGGATCGTGAGCGCGATCGGCGCGAAGACGAGCAGTTGCAGCAGCACGACCGGGGCGGAATAGGCCGCGCTGCCCAGCACGTACACGGCGACCGGGATGCCGATGTTGTTGGCGTTCACGTACCCGGCGCCCAGCGCCCCGACGACCATCTCCGGCACTTCGCGGCGCCAGACGAAGCGCGCTATCGCCGTGTAGGCCGCGAAGGCCACGAGTGCCGCGACGAGCGACACCACGAGCAGGGAGGAGAACAACACCGAGACCTTCGCCGACTCCAGCACGGTGAAGAGCAGGCACGGCGACAGCACGAAGAACACGATCCGATTGAGCACGAACCCGGCATTGGGCCCGAGGATGCCGATGCGGCCCACGAGATATCCCACCGCGATGATGAAACCGATGATCGCGAATCCGACGAGTACCCCGCCCATGCCCCCCACTATCTCCGGGCTGCTGCGCGCGAGACCAGTCACCTTCAGGATAGGTGCGCTCGCTACGATGGGCGCATGACCGATCGCGGCGAAATCGAGTGCTGGCTCACCGACATGGATGGTGTGCTCGTCCATGAGAATCATCCCGTGCCCGGTGCATCCGCTCTGCTCGAGCAGTGGCGCGACCAGGGCAAGCCATACCTCGTGCTCACCAACAACTCCATCTTCACCCCGCGGGACCTGAGCGCCAGGCTCAAGGCATCCGGCCTCGACGTTCCCGAAGACCGCATCTGGACCTCCGCCCTCGCCACCGCCGATTTCCTGGCGTCGCAGGCGCCCGGCGGGTCGGCCTTCGTCATCGGCGAGGCGGGAATCACCACGGCGCTGCACGAGGCCGGCTTCATCATGACCGAGACCTCACCCGACTACGTCGTGATCGGCGAGACCCGCAACTACTCTTTCGAGGCGATCACCAAGGCCATCCGTCTCATCGTGGCCGGGTCCCGCTTCATCGTGACGAATCCGGATGCCACGGGCCCGAGCGCCGACGGACCCTTGCCGGCCACCGGAGCCGTCGCCGCGCTCATCACGAAGGCCACCGGCAAGGAGCCCTACGTGGTCGGCAAGCCGAACCCGATGATGTTCCGCTCAGCGATGAACAAGATCGGTGCGCACTCCGAGAACACGGGCATGATCGGCGACCGCATGGACACCGATATCGTCGCCGGTATCGAGGCCGGGCTGCACACCATCCTCGTGCTCACCGGCATCAGCGATCAGAACGAGATCGACAAGTATCCGTTCCGGCCCGACGAGATCCTCAACAGCGTCGCGGATCTGCTCGAACCGGGACCCATCGAGTCCGACGAGATCTGAGACGCCGCTCAGGCCGCTACTTGGCCGGGGTGCCCGCGACGCTGCCGGTGATGGGCTCCCCGCCGGAGCGGTTGACGAAGCAGAAATAGTCGTGCTGCCCCTTCGTCCACTCGTCCGCGGTCGCCGCATACGAGGCCTGGAACTGGATGTCGTTGTACGCCCCGGCTGTCGCCAGGTCGATCACGCCCGGGGCCGTGCAGAGCAGGTTGATCTGCGACTGAAGTGAATCCAGCCCGGGGTAGGCCGCCGTCGCTTCCCCGGGGAAGGTGCCACGGAACACCATCTGGGCCGGATGCGCCGCCGCGCAGTCCACGACGGTGAAGCGCAGGTCGAAGGGGGTGGAGTAGGGGTCGACGCACTCGCCCCCGCGCAAGTCGCTCCACAGGTGCACGCCCACGGCCGCCGGAACCCCCGGCACCGCTGTCGCGCTGGGAGATGCCGACGGCGAGACCTTCGGGGCCGCGCTCTTCGTGGCGGCGACCGGCTCCGAAGGGGGCGCGATCTTGATGCCGATCACGAAGAGGAGAGCGAGCACGAGAAGGGCGATCACTCCCCCCGCGATCCAGAACAGCAGCTTCTGGTCGCGGGTGAAAGGTGCGCGCGGCTCGCGTGGTGCTACTCGGCTCGGCTCACGCGCACTCTCACTCTCGGCGATCGGGTCTTCGGCGAGCGCTGACGTCTCGAAGCTGGCAAAGGGTCCGGCGACCGCGGCAGAGGGCGTCGAGGCGGGAGGCGATGCGGCGAAGGGGTTGAGCCTCCCCGGGATCGCACCGACCAGAGGCTCTCCCTCGTAGTCCTTGAATTGCGTCTCGCCGAACAGGGAGTCGATCGGAGTCGTCGGGTCGACGTCTTCGTCCGAGTCCGAGCTGAAGTACGGCTCAGGGCGCTGCGGCGATGCGGATGCCGCCGGCCGGGGCGTCGCCGGAATCAGTTCGGTGGCGGGCGCGGGTGAGTCAGGCAACTTCGGGGTGGTCGAGGCGGGCGCGGCCCTCCCGGGCGTGGCATCCGGCACGCTCGCACTGCCGAGTCCCCAATCGAAGGGGGAGGTGATCGGGTGGGGTCCGGTGTTCTTCCCGGTGCCCTCTCCGGTGTCGTCGCCAGCGGCCATCGTGCGATTCGCTACTTCGAGAGCCCGAGGTCGGCGAGGCCGATCGCAGCGAAATAGGGGTACCCGGCGGCCTCGATGACCTCACGAGCGCCCGTGTCACGGTCGACGACGACGGCTACGCCGGCGATCTCCGCCCCCACCTTCTTGAGCGCCTCGATGGCGGCGAGCGGGGATCCGCCGGTAGTAGAGGTGTCTTCGAGCACGATCACGCGCTTTCCGGCCAGGTCCGGTCCCTCCACCTGGCGGCCGCGCCCATGATCCTTGGGTTCCTTGCGCACGACGAAGGCGTCGTAGGAGAGCCCGCGGGCAGCACCCTGGTGCAACACCGCGGCGGCGATCGGGTCTGCCCCCATCGTCATGCCGCCGACCGCGGAGACCTCCGCGACATCCGCGATCAGGTCGAGCATGACCTGGCCGATCAGGGGCGCGACGCGGTGGTCGAGGCTCACCTTGCGCAGATCCACGTAGTAGGTGGCCTTCTTGCCGCTCGTGAGCGTGAAATCGCCGTGGAACACGGCTCCCTCGGAGATGTAGTCGATGAGCTGCTGTCTGGCGTCGGTCACGGCCCCGATTCTACTTGGCAGTTTCCGGCCGGGCTCCGTTGCGGGTCGAAGGGGCAGGCTTCCCAGCGATTAAAGTGGGCGCATGCGTGTTGCCACCTGGAATGTGAACTCCATCCGAACGCGAGCCGCCCGAGTGGTCGACTGGCTGGGGCGTGAAGACATCGACGTGCTCGGTATGCAGGAGATCAAGTGCAAGGAGAGCCAGTTTCCGTTCGAGCTCTTCGAGGAAGCGGGCTACGAGGTGCAGCTTCATGGCCTCAACCAGTGGAATGGCGTCGCCTTCGCCAGTCGGCTGCCCATGGACGATGTGCAGATCGGATTCCCCTCCGCTCCCGGCTTCAGCAAGACCGAGATTGAGGGCGCGCCGCCGCAGGAGGCCAGGGCGATGGCCGTGACCGTGGAGGGAGTGCGCCTCTGGAGTCTCTACGTTCCGAACGGACGCAGCCTCGACGACCCGCATCTCGCCTACAAGCTGGACTGGCTGGCGAAGCTCGCCTCGGACACGAGGGCGTGGCTCGCCGAGCATCCAGACACTCCGCTCGCCCTCATGGGTGACTGGAACATCGCTCCCTTCGACACCGACGTCTGGCCGACCTGGGACTTCGCCAACAGCACCCACACCTCGGCACCCGAGCGAGCGGCCTTCGCCGAATTCGAGACGATCGGGCTCTCGGATGTCGTGCGGCCCCTGGTGCCGGACGGCTTCACCTACTGGGACTACCAGCAGCTGCGCTTCCCCCGCAACGAGGGAATGCGCATCGACTTCATCATGGGCTCCGCCCCCTTCGCCGAACTGGTGACGGCGGCGAGCATTCACCGCGACGAACGCAAGGGCGACGGTCCGAGCGACCACGTTCCGGTGGTCGTCGACCTCGAGGTCGACGTCGAGGACGACGAGGATCGGCCGATGATCTTTTGAGTCCCGCGGGGTTGCCCGATCCGGCACGACGGGGCCGGTAGGGTCGGAGAGTGAGTGACAACCGAACCTCCAGCGCCGCCGGCGATAGAGACAAGTCGTCTTTCGCCACGAGCCCGGTGGTCAACCTCGTGTTCGAGCGGGTTCTGACCTCGGTGCACGAGGGTCGCCTGTTGCCCGGCCAGCGCATCAGCGATTCGGAGCTCGCCGAGCAGCTCGGGGTTTCGCGAACCCCCGTGCGCGAGGCGCTCCAACGCCTCCGCGACATCGGGATCATCGAGGCCTCCGCCAGCCGGTTCACGCGCGTCGCGCTCGTCACCCCGAAACAGACCGCGGATGCCATGGTCGTCTGGGTCGCGCTCTACAGCGCTCTCGTCAACGAGGTCATTCCTCTCGTGACGCCAGAGATGGTGGCCGCCATGCGCGCCGACCACGCGCTCTTCCTCGAGCACGTGAGCTGGGCGCTCGACCCGAAGCGGATGGCCGAACTGCGCGCGAATCCGCAACTCGTGCATGAGCACGTCGCCGAACTCGTGCCGCAGAAGATCGCCATGGCCAACGCCAAGTTCTTCAATCACCTGGTGGGACTCTCGCAGAATCCCTCACTCGTGCGCGGCATCAACTCCGTGGTGCACCTCATCCAGCTCGGCAGCCTCTACCTGCCCGACTATCTCGACTTCCGAGCGCTCAGCGAGTCCCAGCAGCTGCTCATCGCCGCCGCGCGGGACCACGACCGCGCAGCGGCCCAGGGCGCGCTGCGAATGCTCGGTCTGATCAGCGTGCCGACAGCGGCGCTCGAGGCAGAGGCGCAAGCCGAGCTCTGAGGTGTCCCCGAACGGGGGGTTCTGTCCTCCTTTCGGAGGACCAATATACTGCTAACGTATACCTACGCATGAAAGTGCGGAGTCGGTTTCGACGTCTGGAATTCCCACTCGATGCATCACCCGAATCGAGTGACGACGCCGAAATTCTAGCCACGTCGCCCCTTACCCAGGCGATCCAGCGGACTGGTCGCCCGAATGACCAGTCCGCTGACGTGCATCCGGGGAACGCCGCCCCCGCGCACGCCTCATGCGTCTCAGGGGCCCTCCTGTGCAACTTTTCCGCGCCGATGACAACCAAACGGCGCGATTGCGCAGATATCCTCGAGAGAGGCGCATTCGCGCCGTCTTGTCGTTTCTCTCGGGATCGGAGGTCGAACCATGTCATACGCCGCTTCAGCACCACAGAGCGCAATCGTCGGGGAGCCTGAGGTCCTCGAGGACGGCCCCGTCGAAACGAGCGCGGCGTGGCTCGAACTGAAGGCCGCGGTCGCGGCGCTCCGCCCGCTGCAAGTGCAGGACGGGAGCATCCCGAACAGCGCAGACCATGCGGATGCCCGCGGCCTGGTCGCCACCATCGCCGGCACGCTCCGCGCCTTCGTGCCGGTCTTTCCGCACGATGAGGCCTACCTGCATGCCGCTGCCCTCGACTTCGAACAGTGGGCGGCGTCCGGATTCGGCGTGCCAGACTTCTTCGACTCCCTCGCCGCCTTCCAGCCGCAGCTCCACCGCGTGGACGGCCTGCGTCACGTGGTCGTGTTCCCCATGTACACGCAGAATGGCAGCACGGACCGCCTGGTCGAGGCCGTGATCGTCGAGGTGATCTGGCCGCAATTCGTGGCCGCCCTCGAAGCTGGGGAGTACTCGAACGCGCTCTTCGTTCCCATTCGTTTCGTCGACTTCACCGCGGGCTACGACACGAACTCCGCGGTGCTGTTCCCCGAGACGATCGCCCTGCGCGCGGTGCCGACCTTCACCTGGGGAGCGATCTTCGCCGACCGGGAGGCCGCGCGGTTCCGCCGGGTCGTGCGCGAGGCATCCGCCGTCACGAAGCTCGACCTGCCGGCGGACGCGCTGCGGCTGCTCGACGATCAGCACCTGGCCGAAGAGACCTTCGTCATGTGGGACCTCATCCACGACCGCACCCATATGCGCGGAGACCTGCCCTTCGATCCGTTCATGATCAAGCAGCGCATGCCGTACTTCCTGTATTCGCTCGAGGAACTGCGCTGCGACCTCACCGCCTACCGCGAGGCGGTGCGCCTGGAGCGTGCCGAGGACACGGATGACGTGACCCGCGACCACGCGAAACTGGTGCAGTACACCGTGCTCTTCGACCGGATCTTCCGGTTCGCGATCACCGGCACCCGGGTGCGCAACTACGACGGGGTCGGCGGGCAGCTGCTGTTCGCCTGGCTGCACCAGCACCACGTGCTGCACTGGACCGATACACGCCTCACCATCGACTGGGCGGACGTGCCGGAGGTAGTCATCGCTCTCGGACGGGAGATCGAGGAGCTGTACTGGCGCTCGATCGACCGGCCGAAGACCGCGCACTGGCTGGCGGCCTACGAACTGGTGTCTGGCACCCTGACGCCGCATCCGGCATCGAACTGGGCGAAGCGGGACCTGCCGCTGGATGGACCGCCCAAGGGTTTCACCGATGCCGTGCTGCCCGACGAGTTCCCCCTGTCGATGTTCTACGAGGCGCTCTCCAAGAAGATGGCCGACGTGATCGAGTCGACCGCTGGCCTGACCGGCCGCAGCTAGCGGCCGCGGCGGCGGCCGGCACTTCGCGTCGACCATCCATGCCGTGCGCGCGTCATCATTCAGGAACATGTGAGGCGGACGATGCGGCTGGGCATCCCTGAGGTGCGCAGCCGCATCATCCGCCCCGTCTGTCCCGCATCGTCCTGAATAGCGGAAATGCTTCCGGCGCTAGCGCGTGACCACCGCGAATCCACCGGGCCTCAGCAGGATCGTCGACGAGCCCGAGATCACCCGAGTTTGCAGGAGTCGTCCGCCGGAGTCATAGGTGCGCACCGTCGTGCGCTCCCCCGCGGTGCCGACGCGGGTCGGTAGCGGAAGCACGGATGTCGAATGCACCAGTTCCGTCGAGGCAGAAGCACCCCCTAGCACCAGCCGCGAGACGAGCGGTCGCACGATCACGGCATCGAGCTGCACCGTTCCAGAGGTTGCCCGAACGGTGACGGTCGTCGCCCCGGCGCCGATCGGCAACGTGAGCGTCTGCGGCAGCAGCGCCCCCGGCACCGCGGTGATCCCCTGTGCGCCGACGCCGTCTCGGATGATGCCGAGCGGAATCCGGCCGGCCGTCCACACCGAGGATGCCGAACCCGGGTTGGGCTCGAAAGTCACCGGCTCGAGGTGCCGAGCACCCGATCCGGCCGGTATCGCCAGGCTCGCGGTCGACTTCGACGGCAGAGAGAGGTAGGCACCTCCCCCGAACTGCGACTCACCGGTCCAGGCCGAAGCCGGGGTGACGATCGTGCCGGTGGTGGCCGTCGCGGACTCGGCCTGCACCACGGTGAGACCGTCGTGCGAGACGGTGGCCGGGGTCGCGACAGCACGCGCCGCGACATCCGGATTCGCGTCGAGCGCGAGCATGGAGAGCAGGCCGTGAATCGTGCTCTCCGCCCCGGAATTGGGGTTCACCGTGCCGTCGGGTTGCACCCCGTCGAAGGTGACTCCCGTGGCGCGATCGTAGGTCGGCCTCCCGGAGGGATTCGCGCCGAAGAACCACGACCCGGCGATGCCCGCCAGCTGCCGGATGCCCGGCCGATCGCCCGCCGTGGCGACCGCGAGCAGCGACTGCAGCCGCGAATCGGCGCCGTAGGCGATCTGGGTGGTGTCGACCGGCGTCGGGTACCAGCCGTTGTCGGGGCCACCAGCCGCGAGCAGTTCTGTCGTGAACCCGACCGAATCGGCCACGGCGGGCTCCAGCAGCGCCGGGTTCTTCAGCACGGTGGATGCCACGGCGAGGGCCGCCGGCATCTGCGAAGCGTACGCGTGCCACATCGAGCGGGACTCCGCCCAGGGGAGGATGGCACCGTAGGGCCATTGGGTGGATGACCCGGCTCCCCTCTTCGAGATACCCTCGGCGAGCTGCGCGAGCGCGGTGCGGGAAGCGGTGTCGCCGGGGGCAGCCGCCGAATACGCGCTGAGGCCGAGGACGGCCTCGGCAGAGGCATCCGCCCCGTCGATGATCAACCAGGCCGGCACTCTGGCACCGTCCGCGATGGCGTAGGTGCCGTACTTGTTGAGCACCTCCCGGTCGAGCGCCGCGACGCCGAGTTGGAGACGCTGCTGGAGGAAGCTCGCGAAGGCCGGATCGGAGTCCTTGAAGTCGGCGTACCCCTCACCGAAGGCCCAGAGGCTGCGAGCGAGCCAGTAGCTCGGCCCGCTGTCGGAGGGATCGGGAAGCTCCACCGGCACAGGCGACGTGTTGAAGGTGCCGTCGGACTGCATCCAGAGCACGACGTTTCCGGCATTCGGACCGCTGGAGGTCTGGAAATAGGCGACGGATCTCAGCAGCTCGTACGCCTTGGTGCGGCTCGCGGCGGAACCGCTCTGCTTCCAGTCCCGCAGGTAGACGACGGCGGCGCGGGTGATGTCATCGGCGTTGTAGGCGCCCTGGCCGTAGTGTCCCGTTGCGGGGTCGAGTGGTCCACCACCGACACGGGCGAAGGTGCCTCCGGGCCGGGAGTCCGCGTAGGTCCATGGCATGGTGATGGCCGGCTCCTCCGCGAGGCGGTAGGTGCTGTGGCCGTCTACGGCACCGGGCGAGGCCGTGTCGAGCAGGAAATCGAGGTGCGCGAGGTTGGTGAGGCGTGCCGGGGCAGCTGAAGCGCCGGCCGCACTCGACGGGCTGGCAACCGCCGGGCTCGCGACAGCCGCAGCACCGACCATCGCGGTTGCAGCCAGTGCGACAAGCCAGCGCCGGGAGAGGGAGTTCGTCATCGAACGTGTCCTTTTCTGTGAGTTGTGTGCTTTCAGAATTCAGGAGGATGTGGTGCTGATGTGGTGGATGGTGCAGGTGTCGACCTCAGGAGGGCTCGGCAGCCCCATCCGTGCCGCGCCTTCCTGAATGATGAGAGCGGCAGGGCGGGGCTAGAGACGGTCGATGCGCGCGACCCCGATCTTGGAGTCGGCCATGCCGTAGAAGACGAAGAGCTGGCCGTCGATACGCTCGATAGCGGTGGGGAAGACCACGTTGGGCACGATTCCGCTGCGCTCGTCCTCCGTCTCCGCCGCCAGCAGCGGCTCGGTGGTGCGAGCGAGGATCTTCGTCGGATCCGCGGCATCCAGGATCATGCCGCCCGCGGAGTAGTTCACCTTCTGCTGCTGCGTGAACGCGTTGTCGATCTCCCCGGTGACACCGTGGTAGAGCACCAGCCAGCCTTCGTCGACGAGCACCGGCGGCGGTCCGCCCCCGATCTTCAGTTGCTCGAAGGGGGATTCCGGGGCGGCGAGCATGCGGTGTCCGCGCCACAGCACGATCGAGCGTATGTCTTCCATCACCTCGGCCACGGGAACGTAGCTGATCCAGATGCTCTGCCGATCGTCGGCGGTGCCGGCCGGCACGGTGCGAAGCTCCCCCGGTTTGATCTCGCCGAGGTCCCACATCGGGCGGTGGAGCACCGCGAAACTCTCCACCCCGTCGGGGGCGGTCACGGGCTCGGGAAAGAACACCGTGTCTTTGTTGTGGAAGAGATTGAGATCGATGTCGAGGGAGTCATCGAACTCGAAGAGCGCCGGGCCGAGTCTCGTCCATTCGCGCAGGTCGGTGGATGTCGCGATCGCGGTGCGCGGACCCAGCGGCCCGAACGCCACGTAGGTCATCACATGGAGGCCGAGCCGCGGGACGAACGTGACCCGCGGATCCTCGGTGCCGGAGTTCTTCGCGCCGCGCTCCCACGAGCGCTCCGGCTGCAACACGACTCCCTCGCGTTCCACCCCGACCGGCACTCCGTGCTCGATCACCACCCGCGCAAGACCGACCCGGCTCACGTTTCCGGTGGCGACCATGCGGGGAAGGAGGTAGAGCGTGCCGTCATCCGAATGTCCGGTGGCCGGATTCAGCACCCCCTCGGCCTCCAGCTCGTCCCCGGGGGTCGGAGACATGATCACTCCGGCGCGGGTGAGGGAATAGGGGAAGGGGAACATGGTCAACCTTTCACGCCCGAACCGATATTGGTCGAGACGAAGTACCTCTGGAACACGATGAAGAGCACGACGACGGGCGCCGCAAGAACGACAGCGCCCGCGAGGGTCGCGCCGAACGGGTTGGACGCGGAGGCCGCGACATTGGAGATGTAGTTGGCGAGGGAGACGGCCAGCGGTTGCAGGCTCGCCTCCTTCGTCACGAGGAATGGCCAGAGGAACTCGTTCCACGGACCGATGAACGTGAGCAGCACCACGGTGATGATCGCGGGGCGCACGAGCGGGATCGCGATGCGCCAGAGCAGCACAAGCTCACTCGCCCCGTCGATCCTGGCCGCCTCGAAGAGCTCTTTGGGCAGCTGCAGGAAGTACTGCCGGAAGATCACCACCGCCGTCGAGTTGATGAAGAACGGCAGGATCATGCCCAGGTAGTTGTCGGCGAGCCCGTAGTCGCGCGCGATGAGCACATACAGGGGGATCATCAGCAACTGGAACGGGATCACCTGCACCAGCAACGCGAGAGCGAAGGTGACCCCGCGGCCGCGCCACTGCAGCACGGCGAGCGCGTAGCCGGCCAGGAGTCCGAACACCATGGTGCCGAGGAGGACGCCCCCGGTGAAGATGCCCGAATTGAGCAGCCCCTGGAAGAGGTTGATGCGGTCGTTGATCTGCACATAGTTCTCCCCCGTGATGTTGGTGACGTTGGGGAAGGCTCCGGCGACCGAGGGATCGGGCTTGGCCTGCAGCGACCCGATCACCATGTAGTAGAACGGGAACAGGAAGACGAGGGCGCCGAGGGCGAGCACCACACCCCTCAGAGTGCGCTGGGGGCGTGACATCCGGGTGTGCGCGAAGTGGTCCGTGCGCTGTTTGGTGGCCATCAGTCGTTTCCTCCGGCGAATCGGTTCTGCAACCAGGCGATGACGAGCACCACGAGCACCAGCACGACCCCGATGGCCGCGGCGGTATCCGGATGCCCCTGCTGCAGCCCGTCCTGGTACATGATCAGAACCGGCGAAGCGGATGCCCCGTTGGGACCACCACCGCCGGTGAGCAGGTACGGCTCGGTGAACAGGTTCGCTCCGGTGACTGTCGAGACGAGCAGCACGAGCACGGTGGCCGGTCGCACGCCCGGCACGGTGACCGAGAAGAAGCTGCGCACGGCACCGGCGCCGTCGGTTGAGGCCGACTCGTAGAGCTCTTTCGGCACCGCCTGGAGGGCGGCGAGGTAGAGCAGGATGTAGAAGCCGAGTTGCTTCCACGTGACGAACAGGGCAATGGTCGGCATCGCCCAATGCGTGTTGACGAGCCAGGATGGGCTCGGCGCGAGCGGGCCGAGCACCTGGTTGACGATGCCGTTTCCGTTGAAGAGAAACAGCCACACGGCCACGACCGCCACGCTCGCGGCGAGGTAGGGCACGTAGAAGCTCACCCGCAGGAATGCCCTGAATCGGGTCACCTTGTTGAGCGCACTCGCCAGCAGCAGCGACAGCACGACCGTCAGCGGCACGTTGATCAACAGGAAGATGCCGACATTGCCGAAGGAACGGATGACCGCCGGGTCGGAGAACGCGGTGATGTAGTTCTGCAGCCCGACGAATGGACGATCGACCTGCGCGCCGGGGGCCGCGAAGAAGAAGTCGTGGAACGAGATCCAGACCGAATAGATCAGCGGATAGGCGAACACCAGGATCACGAACGCCAGATACGGTGCGCTGAACAGCAGCCCGAGCGGATGCTTGCCGAGAATGCCGCCCCGCTTGCGTTTGCGCGTCGGCGAGGCACCCGGCTCCGGTGGCCGCGAGGCCACCGGAGACGTCAGGGTGGTGGTCATGACTACTTCTGCTTCGCGATCGTGTCGATCTTCGACGCGGCGTCCTTCAGGGCGCTCTTCACATCTCCGTCGCCCGTGACCACTGTCTTGGTCCAGGCGTCACGGAAGGTCCGAAGCATCTCGACCGTGTTCGGTCCCGGCGGGACCTCGACGGTGCGGGAGGCCTGGTCGCCGAAGGCCTGGTAGGCGGGATTCTTCGCGAAGTAGTCCGCGTAGGTGGTCTGCAGGTCGCTGCGGAGCGGCATCTGACCCGTGATCTCCAGCAGCTTCTGGTCTTGCGCCTTGCTGGTCGAGAACTTGAGGACATCCCACGCCGTGCCCTGGTTCTTGCAGGCGGAGTAGAGGCCGATGTTCTTGGCGTCGCTGAAGGTCCACGTCTTGTCAGCCGCGATCCCATCCTTGGTCGGAACCGGCACGGAGCCCCAGTTCACGTCCTTGTAGACAGAGACGGCCCACGGGCCGACGATGGCCATGGCCGAGTTGCCAGAGGCGAAAGAGTCTCCCGTGTACTGCTCCGGGCTCGAGAGCTTGTCCTTGTACATCGTCTGCCAGAAGTCGGCGACGTCGAAGCCGTCCTGGGTGGCGAAGGTCGCCTTGTTGTCTGCGACGATCTGCTTTCCGCCCGTGGCCGCGGCATAGAGCGGATAGAAGTCGAACTGGCTCTGGAAGAACTCGCTCGTGGGCGCCGGCTGGATCGCGACCTTGGAGACTCCCGCCGCGACGAGTTTCTTCGAGGTGTCGATGAAGTCGGCGTAGGTCGAGAGCTTCGGGTTCTCAGGGTCGAGTCCCGCCTTGGCGAACATGTCCTTGTTGTAGAAGATCACGACGGGGTTCGACTTCCACGGCATCTGGAAGTAGTCACCGGAGGTGTTCTTGTACTGGTCGGCGACCTTGCCGCTGCGAGCTTCGATGTAGGACGCGCCATCCGAGATCTTGGAGATGTCGACGAGACCGCCCTGCTTCTCGAATTGGCCGACAGCGGAGGGGGCAGTGTTGTAGATGAGGCAGGGAGCATTGCCCGCCGCGATGGCGGCACCGATCACCTCTTCGCTGCTCTTTCCGGCCGGGATCTCCTGGCCCTTGACCTGCTCCTTCGGGTGGTCGGCGTTCCAGGCAGCGACCATCTGCTTGCCCCAGGCCACCTCCTGCTCGTTGTTCGAGTACCAGATCGTGATCGCACCCTTGCCGGTGGTCGAGGTGGTTCCGGCGCCGCTGCTGCAGGCCGTGAGGGCGAGCGCGCCGGCGAGCACCGTGGCGGCGATAACTGTTCTTCTTTGCACAGTCTTTCCTTTTCTTCGTGCGGCTAGAGAGCCGCGGTGGGGGTTGGGGGGATCGGAGCGACAGCGCTGGATTCGCGGATGACGAGGCGCGCCGGCGGAAGTTCGATGTCGTCGACCGTCTCGCCGGCGATCACTCGCAACAGCAGTCCAGCGGCTTGGCGACCCCATTCCTGCACCGCGGTGGTCACCGTCGTCAGGGAGGGGAAGAGGTGGGCGCCGATGTCGCTTCCGTCGAATCCCGTGATGGAGAGGTCACGGGGAACGGAGAGCCCCGCCCGCGCAGCCACGCCGAGGCCGGCGATCGCCATCACATCGTTCGAATAGACAATCGCCGTCGGCCGGTCGGCGAGCGCGACGAGCAGTTGGGTGGCGCGGGCCCCGCCGGCCGCGGTGAAGTCGGTCTCGATGATGAGCCCGCCGTCCAGGCCGTGCGAGTGCATGGTGTTCGTGAAGGACACGCTCCGGCGCACCCCGTGCAACATGCGTGAGGGTCCGGCGACGTGCGCGATCCGACGATGTCCGAGGGCGATGAGGTGCTCGACGGCCGCGACGATGCCCGGGGTGTCTTCGACGTTCACCGAGGGCAGATCAGACGGCACATCCGGATGCCCGATGGTGATCGCCGTGAGCCCGAGCCGAGCGACGAGCGCGATGCGGGGATCGTCGCGACGGAGGTCTGTGAGGATCACCCCGTCGACACGGTCGTGATCGGAGAGCTGGCGGTAACTTGCCTCTTCGTCGGCTTCGCTGCCGACGACGCTCAGCACGAGTGCCTGCCCCGCCGGCGCCAGGGCGGATTCGATGCCCGAGATGAAGGCCGGGAAGAACGGATCGCCCGACATCACCTCGGGGTCGCGTGCGATCACGAGTCCGAGCGCGAAGGACCGATCGGTACTGAGCGAGCGTGCCCGAACGCTGGGTCGCCACCCGAGCTCATCGGCGACGAGAAGAATGCGGTCACGCGTCTCCGGCGATACCCCGGGACGATCGTTGAGCGCGAAGGAGACCAGCCCCTTGCTCACACCGGCGGCACGGGCGACATCCGTGATCGTCGCGCGCTGTTTCGCCATGAGTACTCCACCCTGAGTGTTCGTGTCGCCGGCAGTGTTCTGAACCGGTGTCGTTCCGCGCCAGTCGGTGCTGGCCGCACGTGGGCCGCCGGCAGTCGTCTGAACCGGTGGCGCTTCGATCTCGGTCGTGCTTTTTCGTGCGTGGTGCGGATCGAATCGCACCGTCCGGCAGGTTTCTGAACCGGTTTAGTCAACCTAAACCCGATCGCGGGAGAAAGCAACCCCTCACGAACAGGTCCACTGGCAGGGCAGCCTCCCCCTCGCGGGGGATGCCGCTCGGTGCGGCGCGGACTAGCGTTGTCGGGGTGACCGAACCGTCGAGCGCCCGCCGCTGGAGCGAACCCCGGGGCGACGTCGACCGGGAATGGGTGCGACCCGGGCCCGAACGTCAGGAGTACGTGCGGGATGCCGCGCTCGCCGCGGTCCTGCTGGGAGCCACTGCTCTCAGCACGCTGCTCTCCCAGAGCGCGGGCTTCTCCGAGCATCCTTCTGCGATCTGGATCAGCGCGCTCTACGTGGTGATGTGCACGGCTCCGCTGGCGTTGCGGCGTCGGTGGCCGGAAGCGGTCGCCGTCGTGGTTGGCCTCGTGTTCGCGCTCTCGCAGATCCTCTCCGTACCGGAGATGCTCTTCGCCAACATCTCCCTCTTCATCGCCCTGTACTCGGTGGGCGCCTGGGGTCGCCATCGCCTGCGCGCCACGATCGTGCGCGTGGTGATCGTCATCGGGATGTTCGTGTGGCTCTTCACCGCGCTCGTCGCGCATGCCTCCGATCCCGGCTCCTTCGCGAACATCCCTCGCAACGGTGCGATCTCGCCGATCGTCGCCCTCGGCCTGCTGCAGATCGTGACCAACCTGCTGTACTTCGGCGGCGCCTTTTACTTCGGGGATCGAGCCTGGGCCGCCGCCCGCGAACGCTCGGCACTCGTTGCCCGCACGGCAGAGCTCGCCGCCGAACGGGAGCTCAACGCTGAGCGGGCGGTGTCGCTCGAACGCGTGCGGATCGCGAGGGACCTTCACGACATCGTCGCGCATCATGTCTCCGTGATGGGAGTGCAGGCGGGGGCCGCCCGCCGGGTCGTGGGTTCCGATCCGGAGGGAGCCGCGGCATCCCTCCGCTCCATCGAGTCGAGCGCCCGCACCGCCGTCGCCGAGCTCCACCGCATGCTCACGACCCTCCGGGACGATGAGCAACCGCCCGGCGACGCCCCGAGCACCCGCGGCCTCGACCAGCTCTCGACCCTGGTCGCGGATACCCGGGGAGCGGGCGTCACGATCCTCTCGCGCACGGTCGGCACCGAGCGCCCGGTGCCGCCCACCATCGGAGCGACGCTCTACCGGGTCGCGCAGGAGGCCATCACCAATACCCTCAAGCACGCCGGCCCGGGCGCCGAGATCGACCTCCGGTTGCGTTATCTCGACGACGCCGTCGAGCTCGAACTCGGCGATTCCGGCTCCGGCTCGGCCGTCGCCGCCCCGGGCACGGGCCACGGGCAGCTCGGCATGCGAGAGCGGGTGGATGCCGTCGGCGGCACCATCCAGATCGGCCCGCGCGCCCGGGGCGGCTACCTCGTGCGTGCGCGAATCCCCACCGGGGAGGCGGGGTGATGGCCGACCTGCGCGTGCTCATCGTCGACGACCAGGACCTCGTGCGCGCGGGATTCTCGGTCATCCTGCAGAGCGAGCCCGGAATCACGGTCGTCGGCGAGGCGAGGAATGGCGAGGAAGCCGTCGCGCGAGTGCTCGAACTTCGCCCCGACGTGGTCTGCATGGACGTGCAGATGCCCGTCATGGACGGACTCGAAGCCGCTCGCCGGATCGCCGCGCGGGCCCCGGGTACCGGTGTGCTCATCCTCACCACCTTCGATCGCGACGACTACCTCTTCGATGCGCTCACCGCCGGAGCGAGCGGTTTCCTGCTGAAGAACTCGACGCCCGAGAAGCTCATCGAAGCGGTGCAGATCATCGGCCGCGGAGACGCTCTCCTTGCCCCGGATGTCACGCGGCGGGTGATCGAGCGCTGCGCCGGTCGGTCGACGATTCCGCCGACGGCGAGCCCGGAACTCGACGACCTGAGCGGGAGAGAACGCGAAGTCCTCGGCCTGCTCGCGCGGGGGATGAGCAACTCCGAGATCGCACTCGCGCTCTACGTGGGCGAGGCGACGGTCAAGTCCCACGTCTCGAAGGTGCTGCAGAAGCTCGGCCTGCGGGATCGGGTGCACGCCGTCGTCTTCGCCTACGAGAACGGCGTCGTGGCGCGCACCTGAGACTCCCCCGCGAGGCGGAGCGGGAATCCCCCCGCGAGGCGGATGCCCCGCGCCGTGCCACCTCCTACGGTTGAGAGCAGACACGAGGGAGCACGATGCTAGAGGTAGACAGGGTGACCAAGACCTACGGCGGTCGAACGGCGATCAACGAGGTGAGCTTCACCGTCGGCGACGGGCGCATCACCGGATTCGTCGGGGGAAACGGCGCCGGCAAGACGACCACGATGCGCATCATCCTCGGGGTGCTCTCGGCCGATTCCGGCGCGGTGAGCCTGGGCGGGTCGAGGCTCAGCGGCGACGACCGGCGCATCTTCGGGTACATGCCGGAAGAGCGTGGCCTCTACCCGAAGATGAAGGTGGCCGAGCAGATCACCTACTTCGGTCGACTGCACGGCATGACCGCCCGCGATGCGGCGGCGAGCACGACCCGCTTGCTCGACAGGCTCGAACTCGGCGCGAGGGCCAACGACACCGTCGATGCCCTGTCCCTCGGCAACCAGCAGCGGGCACAGATCGCCGCAGCCCTCGTTCACCAGCCGGAGGTGCTGATTCTCGACGAGCCGTTCTCCGGTCTCGACCCGATGGGCGTCGACACCGTTCTCGGGGTGCTGCGGGATGCGGCCTCCGACGGTGCCCCCGTGCTGTTCTCCAGTCACCAGCTCGACCTCGTCGAGCGCCTGTGCGACGACCTGGTGATCATCGCCAACGGCGAGATCCGGGCGAGCGGTTCGCGCGAACAGCTGCAACGCGAGCACGGTCACGACCGCTACCAGCTCGATGTCGACGGGGATCTCGGCTGGCTGCGCGAGGTGCCGGGCATCACCGTCGTCGACTTCGACGGCGGCCACGCCCTCTTCGAGGCAGCGGATGCCGCAGCCGCCCAGTCCGTGCTGAAGCGCGCGGTCGCGGATGGCACCGTGCAGCGATTCGCCCCGCAACATCCATCCCTCGCCCAGATCTTCCGGGAGGTCATCCAGTGAGCACCACCGCCCCCTCATTCCTGCAGAGCACTCTTCTCGTATCGAACCGCGAGATCACCATGCGACTGCGCAGCAAGGCCTTCCTCATCTCGACCGGCATCCTGCTGCTCGCGGTGCTCGCCTCCATCGTGATCGGCAGCATCGTCAGCGCGAACGCCGAGCCGACCAAGATCGCCGTCCAGCGCTCGGTGGTCAATGCCCTGCCCGACCTCCCCCAGTTCGCGGTGACGGATGTCGACACTCGCGCCCAAGCGCAGAAGCTGGTGCGATCGGGCGCGGTGGAAGCGGCGATCGTGTCGAACTCCACGGTCTCGAAGCTCGGCATCACCGTGATCGGGCTCGATTCGCCGCCGACCGCCGTGATCGCGGCGGTCAGTGTTGCGCCAGACGTGAAGATCCTCGATACCTCGAAGAAGAATCCGCTGCTCATCTACTTCGTCGCTCTCGGCTTCGGGCTGGTGTTTTTCATGTCGGCCGTGACCTTCGGATCCACCATCGCGCAGAGCGTCGTGGAGGAGAAGGCGACGCGAGTGGTCGAGATCCTCATGTCGACGATCCCGGTGCGCACGCTGCTCGCCGGCAAGGTGCTCGGCAACAGCATCCTCGCCTTCGGCCAGATCGCGCTCATCGCCATCCTCGCCGGGGTGGGGCTGCTCGTCACCGGGCAGTCCACCCTGCTCGGCGCGCTCGGGCCGTCGATCATCTGGTTCGTGGTCTTCTTCGCTTTCGGGTTCGTGTTGCTCGCGGCGCTCTTCGCCGCCGCCGCGTCCCTGGTCTCCCGCCAGGAGGACATGGCATCGGTCACCACCCCGGTCACGATGCTCGTCATGGTGCCCTACGTGCTCGTGATCGTCTTCAACGACAATCCGATCGTGCTCGGCATCATGTCGTACGTGCCGTTCTCGGCGCCGGTCGGCATGCCCATGCGCATCTTCCTCGGCACCGCCGAGTGGTGGGAGCCACTGCTGTCCCTGGCGATCCTGCTGATCTCGACCGCCCTCGTCATCGCCATCGGCTCCCGCATCTACGAGAACTCCCTGCTGAGGATGGGCGGCAGGGTGAAGTTGCGCGAGGCGCTGGCGCGCTGACTGCGTCGGGCCCGAGCGCGGCCCACCGCGCACGTGCAACGCGCAATGGCAGACTGGACCCATGACCACGCTTCACGACACGAACTACCGCGGATTCGCCTCTGACAACTACGCGGGAGCCCACCCAGAAGTGCTTGCCGCTATCGCCGACGCCAATGGTGGCCACCAGATCGCGTACGGCGAAGACGTCTACACGGCTCGTCTGCAAGAGGTCATGAGGGAACACTTCGGCGACCAGGCCGAAGCCTTCCCGGTCTTCAACGGCACCGGGGCAAATGTCACGGCCCTGACATCCGTTCTTCCCCGATGGGGAGCCGTGATCGCCACTTCGACCGCCCACATCCACACGGATGAGAACGGAGCTCCCGAGCGCATCAGCGGGCTCAAGCTGCTCACCGTTCCGACCCCCGACGGCAAGCTCACGCCGGAGCTCATCGACCGCGAAGCGTGGGGCTGGGGCGACGAGCACCGCGCGCAGCCGCTCGCGGTGAGCATCACCCAGACCACCGAACTCGGCACGCTCTACTCCGTGGACGAGGTGCGGGCCATCGCCGACCACGTCCATTCCAAGGGGATGGTGCTTCACATGGACGGGGCGCGGATCTCGAATGCCGCGGCGGCCCTCGATGTGCCGCTGCGGGAGTTCACGACGGATGCCGGCGTCGACATCCTGAGCTTCGGGGGCACCAAGAACGGGCTGCTCTACGGCGAGGCGATCGTTCTGCTGAACCCGGATGTCTCGGACGGGCTCGTCTTCCTCCGAAAACTCAACATGCAACTGGCGTCGAAGATGCGCTTCGTCTCCGCGCAGCTGATCGCCCTGCTCAGCGACGACCTCTACCGCCGCTCGGCGAGCCACGCCAACGTGATGGCGGCCCACCTTCGCTATTCTCTCGACAACGCGATCGCCGATGGCCTGGTGAGCAACCTCTCCTTCAGCCAAGAGACGACCGCCAACGCGGTGTTCGCGGTTCTGCCGAACGAATCCTCCGACCGACTGAAGCAGAAGTTCCGCTTCTACGACTGGGACCGGGCCGCGAACGAGGTGCGCTGGATGACAGCGTTCGACACGACGGAAGCGGATGTCGACGCCTTCGTCGCCGCGATCGTTGAGGAACTCGGCCCCAACCCGTCGGTCGAGTAGCGCCGAGACCTCACCCGCCGGTTCCGCTGGCGCTCGCTACTCGACCACCGTGTGCGGACTACGGGCGCAGCAGCACCTTCACCGCGCGACGGTCATCCATGGCGTCGTAGGCCTCGGCCACATCGGCGAGCGGCAACTCCAGGTCGAAGACCCGTCCGGGAGTGATCGCTCCGGAGAGCACCTCCGGCAGGAGCTCCTCGATGTAGTTGCGCACCGGAGCGACTCCGCCCGCGACGCCGACGTTCGCGCCGAAGAGGGAGCGGATCGGCAGCTCTGATCCGCCGTTCGGCACGCCGACGTACCCGATCTTGCCGCCCGGACGGGCGGATCGGATCGCCTGGTCCATCGACTCCTTGGTGCCGACGCACTCGAGAACGCGGTCGGCCCCGATGCCGCCGAGCAGTTCCTTGATGCGGGCGACGCCCTCATCGCCGCGCTCCTCGACGATGTCGGTGGCGCCGAATTCGGTCGCGAGCGCCTGCCGGTCGGCGTGGCGCGACATGGCGATGATGCGGGTGGCCCCGAGTCGCTTGGCCGCGATGATCGCGCAGAGACCGACCGCGCCATCTCCGACCACCACGACGGAGTCGCCGGCCGAGACCCCCGCCGAGTGGGCCGCGTGATGCCCCGTGCCCATGACGTCGGCGAGGGTGAGGAGTCCGGGGATCTGCTCGGGGCTGGGCTGTTCTGGCGTCGCGACGAGCGTGCCGTCCGCGTTCGGCACCCGAACGAATTCGCCCTGGGCCCCATCGACGAAGTCTCCGTTGCGGTCATCCGCTCCCCACCAACCACCGGCGAGGCAGGAGGTGCTCACCCCGTTGAGGCAGTTCACGCAGGTCATGTCGCAGTGGTAGAACGGGGCGATCACGAAGTCGCCGACGCGGATCTTCGACACGCCCTCGCCGATCTCCGTGACGACTCCGACGAACTCGTGTCCGATGCGGTGGGCATGCTTGGTGGGGGTGACACCCCGGTAGGGCCAGAGGTCGGAACCGCAGACGCAGGCGGCGACGACCTTGACGATCGCGTCGGTGCCGGTGATGAGCTGGGGGTCGGCCACGTCTTCGAGTCGGATGTCCCGCTCGCCGTGGATCAGTGTTGCACGCATGCTTCCAGCTTATTTGGATGACCGGGTGCCCGATGACGTTCGGCGTCGTCCCGGCCGGCTACTCGACCGGCGCGTCCCCCTTGCGGATACTGAGCGTGTCGTTGTCGGAGTCGAGGTCGACGATCACGAAGTCGCCATCGCGGATCTCCCCACTGAGCAGCGCCGTCGCGAGCTTGTCGTCGATCTCGTGCTGCATCAGCCGGCGCAGCGGTCGCGCACCGTAGATCGGATCGTACCCGCGTTCCGCGAGCCAGCTGCGGGCATCCGGAGTCACCGCGAGGTCGAGCCGACGGTCTTGCAGGCGCCGGGTCAGCCGGTCGATGTACAGCTCCACGATCTGGGCGAGGTCGTCTTTGGAGAGGGCGCTGAAGATCACGATGTCGTCGAGGCGGTTGAGGAACTCGGGCTTGAAGGCCTGACGCACCATCGCGTTGACGGCATCCTCTTTCGCCTCCGCGCTGAGGGTGGGGTCGACCAGGTACTGGCTACCGAGGTTGGAGGTGAGGATGAGGATCACGTTGCGGAAGTCGACGGTGCGGCCCTGGCCGTCGGTGAGTCGACCGTCGTCGAGCACCTGGAGCAACACGTCGAATACACCGCTGTGCGCCTTCTCCACCTCGTCGAGCAGCACTACCGAGTACGGGCGTCGGCGCACGGCCTCGGTGAGCTGGCCGCCCTGTTCGTAACCGATGTACCCGGGAGGGGCACCGAGCAGGCGCGCGACGGAATGCCGCTCGCTGTACTCGCTCATGTCGATGCGCACCATCGCCTTCTCGTCGTCGAAGAGGAATTCGGCGAGGGCCTTGGCGAGCTCGGTCTTGCCGACGCCGGTCGGGCCGAGGAACAGGAACGAGCCGGTCGGCCGATCCGTGTCGGCGATGCCCGCGCGTGAACGACGGACCGCATCCGCGACCGCACGGACCGCGGGCTTCTGGCCGACCAGCCGCTTGCCGAGCTCGTTCTCGAGATTGAGCAGTTTGTCCGTCTCGCCCTGCATGAGACGCCCGACCGGGATGCCCGTCCAGGCCGCGACGACGGCGGCGATATCTTCCTCCGTCACCTGCTCGTTCACCATGCGCGGGCCGGTCGTCTCCATGGATTCGGCCGCGGCGATGTCGCGCTCGATCTTCTTGATCACTTCGTAGTCGAGGCGCGACGCGTCTTCGTAACGCCCCTCGCGCATGGCGCGGTCGAGTTCGATGCGCGCATCGTTGAGACGCATCCGCAGGTCGCCGACGCCCTGGAGCGAGGCCTTCTCCGCGGTCCAGCGTGCGTTGAGCCCGTCGAGCTTCTTCTGCATCTCGGCCATCTCGTCGCGGAGCTTCTGCAGGCGCGCCTTCGAGGCGGCATCCTTCTCCTTCTTGAGGGCGAGCTCTTCGAGCTTCATGCGGTCGATGGCGCGCTTGAGCTGATCGATCTCCACCGGGGAGGAGTCGATCTCCATCTTGAGTCGGCTGGCCGCCTCATCCACAAGGTCGATCGCCTTGTCAGGAAGCTGACGTCCGCTGATGTAGCGATTGCTGAGGGATGCCGCGGCCACGAGCGCGGTGTCGGCGATGGCCACCTTGTGGTGCGCCTCATACCGTTCCTTCAGGCCGCGCAGGATGGCGATGGTGTCTTCGACAGAGGGCTCGCCGACGAACACCTGCTGAAAACGGCGCTCGAGAGCGGCGTCCTTCTCGATGTATTCGCGGTATTCGTCGAGGGTGGTGGCGCCGATGAGACGCAGTTCACCGCGCGCGAGCATCGGCTTCAGCATGTTGGATGCGGCGACGGATCCCTCGCCGCCTCCCGCTCCCATGAGCGTGTGCAGCTCATCGACGAAGGTGATGATCTCGCCGTCGGCGTCGTTGATCTCCTTGAGCACGGCCTTGAGCCGCTCCTCGAACTCTCCGCGATACTTGGCCCCGGCCACGAGGGCGGCCAGGTCGAGGGAGACGAGCTTCTTTCCCTTCAGCGAGTCGGCGACATCGCCGGCCACAATGCGCTGGGCGAGCCCCTCGACCACCGCGGTCTTGCCAACGCCGGGTTCGCCGATGAGTACCGGGTTGTTCTTGGTTCGGCGGGTGAGCACCTGGCTCACGCGGCGGATCTCGGCATCCCGACCGATCACCGGGTCGAGCTTGCCGGTGCGCGCGATCGCCGTGAGGTCGACACCGTACTTCTCGAGAGCGGTCTGCTGCTCTTCGTCGGTGGCGGGAGCGCCCTGGAGGTTGGCCATTCGCGTTACCTTTCTGTGCGCGGATCGGAGGTACCCGTGCTGTTATCAGCGGATGCGGTCACGCGTCTCCGAGACGACGTGACCGTGAACTTGGTGTTGCGCACCACCTCACGGGTGGAGCCGATCACCGACTCGAGGGTCGGCCGGTACGCGAGGTGCGAGTTGTAGACGGTCCAGAGCTCTCCGCCGGGACGGAGCACGCGCGCGGCATCCCGGAACAGGCGGTCGGCGAGCCCGGTGTGCACGGTCGCGCCCACATGGAACGGCGGGTTGAGCACGATGAGGTCGGCGCTCGCGTTGGGCTGCGATTTCAGACCGTCGTCGCGAACAACGGTGACCCGATCGGCGAGCTCATTCGCCTGCACGGTAGCCAAGGAGGATGCCACCGCGGCGGCGGACTGGTCGGTGGCGATCACCGAGAGGGAGGGTCGCGATTTCGCGAGCATGGCCGCGAGGATCCCGGTGCCGCTGCCGAGATCGATGGCGGTGGTCGCATCCGCCAGCGCGCCATCGAGCACGGAGAGGAGCAACCGGGTGCCGAGATCGAGTTTCGCGCCGGCGAAGACGGCACCATGAGCGCATACCCAGAGGCCGAGCTCGTCGTTGTATTCCCGCACCGGGAATTCGCTCGTCGCAGCGAGAGGCTCCCTGGCGATGAGCACCCGGGACTTCTGGCGCGCGAGGGAGACATCCAGCCTGCCGAAGTGTTTCCTGAGCACGGCGTTCATCGTCAGCGAGAGATGCTTGATTCGACCGCCGGCGAAGACGACGACGGAGGGGTGGGCCCAGCGCGCGATCTCCGCGGCGATCTCATCGAGTTCGGCGAGCGAGCGCGGCACCTGCAGCAGCACGACCGTCGCGCCCGAGAGCAACTCCCGACCGAGCGGCAGGCTCCGCAGCTCCTCGGTGATCCCCCGCGCGTTGGCGGCGAGCGCGGCCTCTGACACCAGGGGATCCTGGAACACCCGCACCGCGGTGGCCCCCAGGTTCGCGGCGGCACCGATGGCGAGCGCGCCGTAGTGGTCGTTGATCACCACGACGGTGCCGGCGGGTGCCGCGGAGATGGCGTCGGATGCCTCGTCGAGAATCAGGCGGTCGCTGGCGTCGACCGCGAACAGGTTGGGAGCCTCTACGTCGGGCCAGCGGCGCAGCGTGTCCAGGTCGACGTCAGGCATTCGAACCCGTCAGGACGGCACCGGGGAGGGCGGCGGGACGCAACGCGTGCGCCATCCACCACCAGCTCAGCCAGCCGATCACGGCGTTGAGCGCCACGGAGAGTACGCCCGAGACCACCAGTACGGTCACCAGCGAGGATCCGCCCGACGACGAGTTCCAGTCGATCCCGCCGAGACCGACCCTCGTGAAGATCCCGCCGATCCCCGAGACGACCCAGGATGCCACGATCGCGACGCCGACTCCGGCCCAGGTGACCGCCACGGGGCGCCGCACCTCGTGCGCGGAGAGCACACGAGCGCTCACCACGATCGCGACCGCCATCAGCGCGACACCGAGGATGCCCACGAGCACCAGCGGCGCGATGAATGGGCGCAGATCCAATCCGGCGAGCACTCGGACGAGGCCGGAGTACCACTCGCTCGTGGACGAGCGTGCTGCACGCAGGATCAGCCCGATGAAGGCCGCCAGAAGCGCGATCCCGAGACTGAACGCGACCAGGGCGTAGCCGATGCTGAGCACGACGAACCCGACGGCCCCCGCGATGGCGGCGCCGCGCTTCGCCCGCGGAGTGAGGGGCGGTCGTACGGCGCGGGGTGCGGGGGGCAGCGCGGCGTAGCCGGGCGGCGGCGAGACAGTCATCGTCGGGTTCTCAATCGTGGTCGAGTGGTCGCCAGACCACGAGTTGGGTGTTGCGCTGTGCGCGGGTTCCCGCCCGCAACGACACAACCTCGCCGGTTCCTCCGCCCGCGAAGACCCGGCTGCCCGGGCGCGAGAGCAGCTCGTCGGCGAGTGCATGCTCCAGTTCGCGAAGGCGGTCGGAGAGTGCCGCCACCTGGTTCTCGAGCTGCAGTATCCGCTTGATGCCCTCGAGACTCACGCCCTCGGTTCCGAGGCGCGCGATCTCCCGCAACTGCATGACGTCCCGCATCGAATAACGGCGGGACTGCCCGGAGGTGCGTTGCGGGATCACGAGCTCGAGACGGTCATACTGGCGCAGCGTCTGCGGGTGCATCCCCGCGAGTTCGGCCGCGATCGCGATCGCGAAGACGGGATCGGTCGCTTCCATTGCTGTGCCTCTCCGCTCAGACCCGCGACTTGGCGATCAGGTCGGCGCGAGGATTCTCGTCGGGCTGCAGAGAGGCGAACTTCTCGAGGGCCTCGCGGGCATCCGTGGTCAGGTGCGATGGCACGGCCACCTGCACGGTCGCCAGCAGGTCGCCGACGCCCTTGTCGGTGGTCACACCGCGTCCCTTGACGCGCAGCACGCGCCCGGACGGTGTTCCCGCGGCCACCCGCAGTTTCACCGGGTCACCGCCGAGGGTCGGCACTTCGATGGTTGCGCCGAGCGTCGCCTCGGTGAAGGTGACGGGCACATCCACCCGCAGGTTGAGTCCGTCGCGTTCGAACACCGGATGCCGGCGCACGGTCACGGTCAGGGTCAGGTCACCGGGGGGCCCGCCGTCGTAGCTCGGCTCACCCTTGCCCTTGAGGCGGATCTTCTGCCCGTCGCTCACACCGGCCGGGATCTTCACGCTGATCGGCTTGCCCTCCGCGGGCTGGAGCTTCACGGTGTCCCCGTTGATGGCGGTGAGGAAGTCGAGAGTGGTACCCGCGGTCTGGTCGCGGCCCTTCGTTGGGCCACCGGCCCCGCGGAAACCGCCGGAGGACTGGCCGAAGCCACCCTGGCCGAACATGCCACTGAAGATGTCGTCGAACCCGCCGGAGCCGCCGGAGCGCTGGCCGCCGCCCTGGCCGAACATGCCGCCGAAGACATCCTCGAAGCCCGCGCTCTGGCCGGGAGCCCCGGAGGTGAAGCGGGGGCGACCGGGGCCCATGGCCCGCATCTGGTCGTATTCCTTGCGTTGTTCAGCATCGGAGAGCACCGAGTTGGCCTCGCTGATCTCCTTGAACTTCGACTCGGCAGCGGCGTTTCCCGGGTTGGAGTCCGGGTGGTACTTGCGCGCGAGCTTGCGGTAGGCCTTCTTGAGGTCTGCCGCGGTGACATCTTTGGAGACGCCGAGAACGGCGTAGAAGTCCTTGTCGAACCAATCCTGGCTGGCCACAGGCGCCTCCTTTCATACGATTTTGTTGGTCGAGCAGGCCGCCCGACGACCGAATCGAGACCGGATGAAGGATCTCGATACGGTCGCTAGGGCGACCTACTCGATCAGCAGTGGTTCTATTCTGCGGGAACTGCGACTGCCACCTTTGCGGGGCGCAGCAGGCGTTCGCCGAGCTTGTAGCCCGGTGCGATCACGTCGGCGACGGTGTTGACCGTCACCCCCGGAGTCGGCAACTGCACGAGCGCCTCGTGCTGGTGAGGGTCGAACACGTCGCCCTTCTCGCCGACGACGGTGAGCCCGAACTTCTCGAGACTCGCCCGCAACTTGGCCACGATGACGACCATCGGGCCCTCGGTGAGGTCGCCGTGCGCTTCCGCGAGCGACAGGTCGTCGAACACAGGAAGCAGCGACTTCACCACTTCGGCGATGTTCGACTCCCGGTTCGCTTCCCGGTCACGCTCGACGCGCTTGCGGTAGTTGGCGAATTCGGCCTGCACGCGCTTGAGATCGTCCAGGATCTCGGCCGCGGGGTCCTTCGCAGCTCCCGCTGCCGAGGCGCCCTTCGAACCGGCATCGGCGTCTCCGGCGAGGAAGGCGAGATCGTCGTCGGTGAACGAGGTCTCGACATCCGGTCCCTCGAAACCCTCGGAGGCGCCGTTGTCCGGCTCCTCCGGGTCGCCCTTGCCCTTGCCGGGCTTCGGATTCTTGTTGGCTGCCATCAGCGCTACTTCTTGCCCTTGGGCTTGGAGGAGTCCGGCTTGTCGGCGTCGGGCTCGTCTTCGACGACCTCGGCATCCACGATGTCCTCGTCGTCAGCGGCCGGTGCCTGCTCGCCTTCCGCGGCTCCTTCCGCCGAGGCGGCGGCCTGCTCCTGCGAGTAGATCGCCTCGCCCAGCTTCTGCTGGCTCTCGCTGAGCTTGTCGAAGGCGGTCTTCACGGCCGCCTCGTCTTCTCCGGCGAGGGCGCTCTTGAGGGCGTCGACATCGGCCTGCACGTCTGACTTGACGTCATCCGGCAGCTTGTCGGCGTTGTCCTTGATGAGCTTGTCGGTGGAGTAGGCGAGCTGCTCTGCGGTGTTGCGGGTCTCGGCGGTCGCGCGGCGTTCCTTGTCCTCCGCGGCGTGCTCCTCGGCCTCGCGCACCATGCGCTCGATGTCGTCTTTCGACAGCGACGAGCCGCCGGTGATGGTCATCGACTGCTCCTTGCCGGTGCCCTTGTCCTTTGCAGACACGTGCACGATGCCGTTGGCGTCGATGTCGAAGGTCACCTCGACCTGCGGGATGCCGCGGGGCGCCGGTGCGATGCCCTGCAGCTCGAAGGTTCCGAGGTTCTTGTTGTCGCGGGTGAACTCGCGCTCGCCCTGGAACACCTGGATCGCCACTGACGGCTGGTTGTCGTCAGCGGTGGTGAAGGTCTCACTGCGCTTGGTGGGGATGGCGGTGTTGCGCTCGATGAGCTTGGTCATGATGCCGCCCTTGGTCTCGATACCGAGGCTCAGGGGGGTGACGTCGATGAGCAGCACGTCCTTGCGCTCACCCTTCAGCACTCCGGCCTGGAGGGCGGCGCCGACGGCGACCACCTCATCCGGGTTGACGCCCTTGTTCGGGTCCTTGCCACCGGTGAGCTTCTTGACGAGCTCGACGACGGCGGGCATGCGGGTCGATCCACCGACGAGCACGACGTGCGCGACATCCGCGACCTTGATGCCGGCCTCTTTGATGACGTCGGTGAAGGGCTTGCGGGTGCGCTCCAGCAGGTCCGCGGTCAGCTCTTCGAACTTGGCGCGGGTGAGCGTCTCGTCGAGGTTGGCCGGGCCGTTCTCGGTGAGGGAGAGGTAGGGAAGCTGGATGCTCGTGCTCATGGAACTCGAGAGTTCCTTCTTCGCCTGCTCCGAGGCCTCCTTGAGGCGCTGCTTGGCGATCTTGTCACCCGAGACGTCGACACCGGTCGAGTCCTTGAACCGCTTGATCAGGTAGTCGACGACGCGCTGGTCCCAGTCGTCTCCACCGAGGCGGTTGTCACCGGAGGTGGAGCGCACCTGGATGGTGGAGAAGTCGTCGTCCTTGCCCACTTCGAGCAGCGAGACGTCGAAGGTTCCGCCACCGAGGTCGAAGACCAGGATGAGCTCGTCTTCCTTGCCCTTGTCGAGGCCGTAGGCGAGGGCGGCCGCGGTGGGCTCGTTGATGATGCGCAGCACGTTGAGTCCGGCGATCTCACCGGCCTCCTTGGTGGCCTGGCGCTCCGCGTCGTTGAAGTAGGCGGGCACGGTGACGACGGCGTCGGTCACGGCCTCACCCAGGTACTGCTCGGCGTCGCGCTTGAGCTTGGCGAGGATGCGCGCGGAGATCTCCTGCGGGGTGTACTTCTTGCCGTCGATGTCGACGGTCCAGTCGGTGCCCATGTGACGCTTGACCGACGAGATGGTGCGGTCGACGTTGGTGACGTTCTGGCGCTTCGCGGTCTCACCGACCAGCACCTCGCCATCCTTGGTGAATGCGACGACGGACGGCGTCGTACGGAATCCCTCGGCGTTGGTGATAACGGTGGGTTCTCCGCCTTCGAGAACCGAGACGACGGAGTTCGTGGTTCCGAGGTCGATACCTACTGCTCGAGCCATATGCTCTTTCTCCTTGTTTGTGCGGTGCTTCTTGAGGTCTAGTGATAGATCTGGGGTGAGACTTGAGTCCCACGTACTCAAGTTTGAAACCTGTGGATAACTTTGTCAAGTCGAACTGGCAAAACTTGAGTCGGTCTGGCTCAACTGTCAGTTTCGAGTCACGCGGCTCCGCCGCCTCACGACCGGCTCGACCGGGGAAGCAGGAGGCGGACCCTCCCAGAACGAGGTTCCTGATCCGGTATCGACCGCGCTCCCCCTGATGTTCTCCCTCGACCACTAACCTGTGCACATGACGGACAGCGCTCCTCTTCCTCCGACGGTTCCGAAGCCCGCCCGCACCGGCGCGATCGCCGTGGCAGGCCTCGACCTGCAGGAGGGCAAGAAGATCCCTCGCGGCTGGGTCGTGGCCTGGGCATTCTGGGACTGGGGAGGCGCAGCGTTCAACGCCGTCATCACGACCTTCGTCTTCACGGTCTACCTCACCTCGAGCTACTTCGTGGATCCGGCGATCGTCGCCGCCCGGGACGCCGAGAGCTCGCCCACCGGCGCCGCACACCGCGCGTTCACCGCGGCCGAGGCATCCCTCACCTCGAGCCTGGGCTTCGGGCTTGCGATCGCCGGCGTCATCGTCGCCCTCATCGCGCCGGTACTCGGGCAGCGGACGGATGCCTCGGGCCGCCGCAAGCTCTGGCTCGCCATCAACACCGGGGTGGTCGTGGTGATGACCGCCCTCATGTTCTTCGTCGAGGGAAAACCCGCGTTCTTCTTGCTCGGGGTCGGACTCGTCTCGGTGGGAACGATCTTCTACGAGATCGCCACCGTCAACTACAACGCCATGCTCATCCAGGTCTCCACGCCAAGGACCGTCGGCAAGGTCTCGGGGCTCGGCTGGGGTGCCGGGTATCTCGGCGGCATCGTGCTGCTGCTGTTCGTGCTTCTCGGCCTGGTGGGGCTCACCGCGGATTCCGGCGGGTTCTTGGGCATCTCGCACGACGATGGCCTCAACATCCGTCTCATCGCAGTGATCGCGGCCCTCTGGACGCTCGCCTTCTCCCTGCCGATCCTCTTCACCGTGCCAGAGATCAGCCGAGAGAATCGTCGTGACAAGGTCGGATTCTTCGAGGCATATGTCGTGCTGTTCCGTGACATCGCGAACCTCTGGCGCGAGAGCCGCAACACTGTGCTGTTCCTCATCTCGAGCGCGCTGTTCCGCGACGGCCTCGTGGGTGTGTTCACCTTCGGCGGCATCCTTGCGCAGGGGACCTTCGGTTTCTCCAGCAGCCAGGTGATCATCTTCGCGATCGCGGCGAATGTGGTCGCCGGGGTGAGCACCTTCATCTCCGGCCTCTTCGACGACAGGTTCGGAGCGAAGCCGGTGATCGTGGTCTCGCTCATCGGACTGATCCTCGCCGGGCTCGGTGTCTTCTTCGCCCACGACCTCGGCTCGAACGCGTTCTGGGTGGGCGGCCTCATCCTCTGTCTGTTCGTCGGGCCGGCCCAGTCCGCGAGCCGCACCTTCCTCGCCCGGGTCACTCCGGCGGGCCGCGAGGGCGAGGTGTTCGGCCTCTACGCCACCACCGGTCGCGCGGTGAGCTTCCTCGCTCCCCTGCTGTTCTCCACCTTCGTCGCCGTCGCCGGGGCCCAGTACTGGGGCATCCTCGGCATCGTGATCGTGCTGTTCGTCGGGCTGATCCTGCTGATCCCGGTGAAGGCGCGCTCGAACTAGATTCCCTCCCGCCCGATCTCCCTCTGCGCACATGGCAGGGTGGAACCATGACCTCCACTGCCGACAAGGCCGCCCTGCTCAGCTCACTCCACCGCCCCGGTGAGCCGCTCATCGTCACCAATATCTGGGATGCCGTCACCGCCCGCATCGTGGCGCAGGCCAAGGGCGTCAAGGCTCTCGCGACCGCCAGTCACGCCGTCAGCTTCGCCCACGGCGTGCCAGACAACGAGGGGCTCACGGTCGAGCAGGCGCTCGAGACCGCGCGGATCATCGCCGCTGCGGTGTCGATCCCGGTCTCGGTGGACTTCGAGAAGGGTTACGCGGCGGATGGGGCGGGGGTTCGCGAAAACGTGGCGCGATTGATCGAGGCCGGGGCCGCCGGCCTCAACATCGAAGACTCGCTTGAGGCGGCATCCGGTCCGCTGCGCGACCTCGAGAGCTCCGTTGCCCGGGTCGCCGCGGCACGGATCGCCGCCGATGAGGCTGGCGTGCCGCTCGCGATCAACGCGCGCGTCGACTCTCTGGTGAGCAATCCGGCCGACTGGGCGGGAGCCATGGAACGCGCCAACCGCTACCTGGATGCCGGGGCCACCAGTATTTTCGTGCTTCGCCTTCCCACCGAGGGGCTGGTGGAGCGTGCCATCCGCGACGTCAACGGTCCGGTCTCGGTGATCTCCAATCCCACCTCGGTGTCGCTCAAGAAGCTCGCCGAACTCGGCGTCGCGCGCGTCAGCTTCGGACCGGGCGTGCTCGGCCTCACCCTCGCGCACCTGCAGAGGGCGGCGACCACCCTGACCGCGCTCGGCGACTACCCCGAGGAGCTCGGCTTCGAGTACTGACTGACCCGCCGAGAGTTCTCCACGCCCCGCGCTCCGCATCGCCGAGCGGCGAGGCGCTCCCACTACCCTGTGCTCATGACCGATCACCGCCCCATCGGATTCTGGCTCAAACTCGTCGACCGTCTGATCGACGAGCGGTTCGCCGACACCCTCGAGGAGCACGGAGTCACCCGCCGCCAGTGGCAGTTGCTCAATGTGCTCTCTCGCGGCCCCGCCACGGGTACCGAACTGGATGCCGCGCTCGCCCCCTTCCTCTCTGCGGTCGATGGCGAGACGGTGCAAGAGAACCTCGCCGAGCTGGTGGAGAGCGGATGGGTCGCACTCTCGCCGTCGGGATACTCCCTCGCCGATTCGGGGCGAACCGCCCTCGCCGCACTCTCTTCCACCGTCGACAAGACCCGCGCTATCACCGCGGACGGCATTTCCGCGGAGCAGTACGCGCAGACCCTCGACACCCTCGAGCGGATGGCGCGCAACCTCGGCTGGAACGAGTAGCGCGCGGGCAGCCCCCTCCGATCAGCCTGCGGGCAAGTGCTTCGCCATGGGAGTTGCGATCGAAAAGCCCCGGGCTCGAGATCCCCTCGGTGGGACCATCCAGTCCTCAAACCCACGACCACAACCCTCGTGGCGGGGGATACGCTCGCTCCCGGAGCAGTATCGCTCTCGCGGAGGGAGATACGCCTCCCGCCGTGAGGGTATTCGCCCGCCGCGACTCGCTGCGCGCCCTCCCACACGGATGCTGCGGTGCGCGAGCGCTCAATCCGGGCACGATCGTGCCCGCCCCTGCCCGCCCCGCCCCCGCCCGCCCCGCCCCGATGTCACGCCGGCGGCAATCACACTCGCGGAGTGTGCAGGCCCTCGCGGCGGGAGGCGTAACTCACTCCGCGAAGTCCTGAGTCCTCCGCGAGGGGGCGTATCCCCCGCCACGGGACTCAAGTCCGATGCCTGAGTCGAGCGGGAACGATCAGGCAGTCACACCCCGTTGGCGCGCGCCACAGCGCCGTACCACGAGGCACTCGGTTTCGGCGTGCGGGCGAAGGACCGCTTGTCCCAGCCGATGAGAGTGGTCCCCATGTCGGTGGCGACCGGAACGGGACCGTCCGGTCCGATGAAGGTGCGCGTGTAGGCCTGGACCTCCACGAAGTCGTCCCCGGCGGTGTTCTCGAGGTACCTGTCGTCGCGGGGATAGCCCTCGGCGGCGAGCGCCTCCTCCGCGCCCGGCTCGACCGAGCCGTCGGGCAGCACCGAGCCGTCGGGCAGCGTGGTGGGGGCGAATGTCTGGGTCGCCACCGTCCAGCCGGTCTTGAGGCCCGACCCAGAGGAGAGCACCTCGCGCGACCGCTGATGAGAGGCGAGAAGGGCATCCGCGACCAGCAGGTCGAGGTTCGGAAGCTCGAAGGCGACCAGCTTTGATGAGTCCCCTCGGATGCTTCGACGGCTTGCGCGCCATCGACGATTGTTGCTCGACTCCCGAGTGTATTCGGTGGGGGATCGACCCCGCCGAGAGTCCGGCGTGGCTCCGGCGCCGGTCGGAACTCAGACGGACGGATCAGCGCCCGGCCGCCCAACCGGTCAGCGGCAGGCGACGAAGTCGCGGGCGGGGCCCATCTCGGACTGCGCCACCCGCAGCGGCTCATACGATCCCGAATAGTGCACGGTCGTGCCCGCGCAGCCCACGGTGAGCAGCCCGTACCAGATGAGCAGCATCGTCACGAGGAATCCGGCGGCGAAGTTGATGGTGAGAAAGCGCCTCCAGCCACGGTTCGCGGTCTCGGCGTCGGCATCCGTGATGTTCCAGTACGGCAGCACCGTGATCGCGTACGGCAGCACGAGCACCGCCGCGAACGGCCCGGGAAACCGCGTGAACAGCAGCAGGATGCCCGCGAGCAGGTAGGCGCAGAAGGCAAGTCGCACGGTGGCCCGCCCGCCGATCACTGTGGCGATCGACGCGATGCCCCCCTCGCGGTCGGCCACGATGTCTTGCACCGCGCCGAACGCGTGCGACGCGATGCCCCAGAGGAAGAACGCGGCGAGAACCGCCCAGAGGGCCGGGGTGAACACGGTGGCGGCGAGCACGAATCCGTACACGGCCGGCGAGACGAAGTGGGTGCTCGAGGTGAGCGAGTCGACGAATGGCCGCTCCTTGAAACGCAGGCCAGGGGCCGAGTACGCGATCACCGCGAAGACGCTGATCGCGAGCACCAGCCATGACAGCGGACTTCCCACCGCGATGAGGAACACGAGGAACGGCACGTTGAGCACGATGGCCGCGCGCAGGGTGAGCCGGTGCACGCTCGGGTCGAGCAGCGCGCCCTCCACCCCGCCCTTGCGCGGATTTCGCAGATCGGACTCGTAGTCGAAGACGTCGTTGATGCCGTACATCGCGAGGTTGTATGGGATGAGGAAGTAGATCGTGCCCACGATGAACACCACGTCGATCTGACGCGTCGACATGAAATAGGCCGCGGCGAACGGAAACGCGGTGTTCACCCAGCTGAGGGGCCGGGACGACACGAACAGGCTCTTAAGATTCTTCACGAGACCTCCCGGGCAGCAGCAGCCACAGCGAGGGCAGCAGCACCGCGGCGGCCACGGCGTAGGCGAAGTCCTCGAGCGGTGCGATGCCGATGAAAGCGCCGCTGATCTTGGCGGCGTCGTAGCCGACGAGTCCGATGCCGATCATGACGTTGTCGAAGACCGCGGTCACCAGCAGCAGGATGCCGAGGGTGCCGAGAATCGGCAGCACGGGCATCGCACGCCGGGATTTCGCGATCGCGAGGCATCCGACCACCGCCACGGCGGCGAGGAAGATCGCGTTGAGCTGCCAGTAGTTCATCGAGAATCCGCCCCCTCGCTCGATCTCGTCACGACCGCGGACGGCCCGCTCGACCGGCGGGAGAGGAAGCCGAACAGGTTCATCACGAGGTAGCAGAGCAGGGTGAGGAAGAAGAGCTCCTCGAGCGGGAACTCCGGCGCCACGACCAGTCCGGTCATGAATGAGGTCTCCCCACGGAAGAAGATCCCCAGGCCGATGCCGGAGAGATCCCAGGCGATGAAGAAGGCGAGCCCTGCCGCCAGCACTATCGCTGCTCGTCTCGCATCCCGCCAGAAGAACAGCGTGAAGCGCCGGTCGAGCATCACCATGCCGGTGAGCGCGACCGCGAGCGCCGCCAGGTACAGGATCGCCATCAGGCCAGGGTGCGCTGCAGCGGCTCGGCGAGAGGTTCGGTCGAGCGGTCACCGCGGATGCGCTTGAGCACGACCTCGGCGCTGATGAGGCACATGGGCAGGCCGATTCCCGGAATCGTGGATCCCCCGGCGTAGAACAGCCCCTCGACTTTGCGACTCTTGTTGCCCGACCGGAACATCGCGCTCTGTCCCAGCGTGTGGGCAGGCCCGAGGGCCGTGCCCCGCCAGGCGTTGAGATCGCTCACGAAGTCTCCCGGCCCGAGCGTGCGGCGCAGAGTGATGCGCGAGGCGAGGTCGGGGATGCCCGCCCAGACCGAGATCTGCGTGATGACCCGATCGGCAAGGGTCTCGATACGCGTATCGCCGTCGCCGTCGACATCGCCCTTGCCGATGCTGGGATCGGCGGGAATGGGCACGAGCACGAAGAGGTTCTCGTAGCCGTCTGGCGCGGTGGAGCGATCGATGCCGCTCGGCTTGCAGACATAGATGGATGCCGGATCGGGAATAGACGAATTCTTTCCGAAGATCTTCTCGAATCCCGCCTTCCAGTCACGTGCGAAGAACAGCGTGTGGTGCTCGAGTTGCGGCAGTTCGCCCTTGACGCCCAGGTAGATCAGCAGAGCGCTCGGCCCGGGCACCTTCTTGTCCCAGTACTCCTGGGGGAAGGTCTGCAACTCGACCGGCAGCAACGCGGTCTCGCTGTGGTGCAGGTCGGCGGCGGAGACCACGATGTCGGCGACCAGCGTGCGGGTGGCGCCGGTGGCATCCGTGTAGTCCACCCCGGTGACCACGGCGTCACGGGTGTTGATCGCGGTGACCGGGGAACCGGTGAGGATGGTGACCCCCTGAGCCTCGGCGAGAGCCTCGATGCGCCCGATGAGCTGGGTGAAGCCGCCCATCGGATACATCACCCCGCCCTCGAGGTCGAGGTGGCTCATCAGGTGGTACATGCTCGGAGCGATATACGGCGAGGAGCCGAGGAAGACGGCGGGGTATCCGAGAATCTGCTGGAGTCGGGCATCCTTCACCGTGCGCCGCACGAGGGTGGCGAGCGGGGTGAGGAGCAGCGAGACGAGCGTGCCCGTGCGGGTGAGCACATCTTTGCGCAGCAACGGGCGGATGTCAGCGAAGCTCGAGTAGAGGAAGCGCTTCTTGGCGATCTCGTAGACGTCGCGAGCGGAGTCGAGGTACTTCACCATCTTGCGACGGGTGCCCGGCTCGATGCGCTCGAACAGCTCGAGGTTCTCCTCTCGGCTCGCGGTGATGTCGATCGGTTCCGCCACCCCCTCGAACAACACCCGGTAACCGGGATCGAGCGTGACCAGTTGCAGCTGCTCGTCTGCCGTGGTCCCGAGCAGGCGGAAGAAGTGGTCGAAGACCTCCGGCATGAGGTACCAGCTTGGCCCGGTGTCGAAGCGGAAACCGTCGCGCTCCCAGGATCCGGCACGACCGCCGACGCTCGGGCGGCCTTCGAGCAGGGTCACCTCGTGACCGTCTTTCGCGAGGAGGGCGGCGGACGCCAATCCGGCGATTCCCCCGCCGATGACGACGATGCTGCTCATGATGCTGCTTTCGGTGTGGTCGTGCGGGAGGAGAGTGTGGTTCGGGGAGTGCGGCCGGCAAGCGCTCCGGCGGCGATGCGGAGCTTCACCGGGTTCGGCACTCGAACGCGGGAGGTCACGAGCCGGTCGGCCGGGGTCGCCCGCAACCGCACGGCGAGCTCGGTGAAGAGCCCCTGGGCGAGGGCGACGGCGCGACGAGAACTGGCGGGAAGCAGGGGAACGACCGCAGCGGAATCGCGCAGGTCGGAGTCGATGTCCTCGAGCAGGCGGGTCTTGTCCGCCTCGCTGAACGATTCGACGCTCACCCCGGGGAAGTAGCTGCGGCCGAGCGTCTCGAAGTCGGCGGAGAGATCGCGAAGGAAGTTGACTTTCTGGAAGGCTGCGCCGAGCTTGCGCGCGCCGTGTTCCAGCCGGGCCAGCTCTGCGGGGGACACTGTGCTGCCCTGCAGGAAGGTGGCGAGGCACATGAGTCCGACGACCTCTGCAGACCCGTAGACGTAGGCATCGAAGCTCTCGGCGTCGTGCTCGGTCTGCACCAGATCCATGCGCATCGACTCGAAGAACGGCTGAGTGAGCTCGCGGCCGAAGCCGGTGGCTCGTGCCGTGCGGGCGAAGGCGTGGATCACGAGATTGGTGCTGTAGCCGCAATCGAGTGCGGCCTCGGTGTCGCGCTCGAAGTCGTTGAGCACTCGCGCAGCGGCCAGCGGATCGAGTCCGGCATCCGCCGCTCCCCCATCCACTACTTCGTCGGCCACCCGCACGAGGGCGTAGATATTCTCGACGTGACGGCGAACCGGCGGCGCGAGCAGGCGGGAGGCCAAGCCGAATGAGGTGGAGTAACGCCGGATGACTACGCTCGCGGTCTCTTCTGCGACCTGATCGTAGAGGTTCGGCCCCGAGTCTCGCGGCGGTCTCGGATGGTTGCTGTCGTCGGTCATCGCGCAGTCCTGCCCTGTTCAGCGGCGGTTAGGCTTGAGCGACGCCTCAGCACGGCTTCGATCCGGAAATCGCTTCCCTTCGAGGGAACTTTCAGGTCATGGCCGGTCACAACTTCAGGGTAACGGACACACATGGAAACCAGCACAGGGCTTGTGCAGAGTGGTACAGAGTTTGTAGTACTTCTGGATGATTCGGGCGCGCCCATCGGCGAGGCCGACAAGTTCTCGGTACACGGGCCTTCCACGCCGCTCCATCTCGCGTTCTCCTGTCACGTCTACGACCCGGCCGGGCGGGTGCTTGTCACTCGCCGTGCACTCTCGAAGCTCACCTGGCCCGGCGTGTGGACCAACTCGTTCTGCGGGCACCCCTCCCCCGGAGAGGACCACGAGAAGGCCATCGCTCGCCGCGCGGCGTTCGAACTCGGAATCACCGTCACCGACCTCGAGGTCGTACTCCCCGATTTCCGTTACCGTGCGGTCGACGCGTCAGGCATCGTGGAGAACGAGGTCTGCCCGGTCTATCGGGCGGTGACGACGGATGTCCCGAAACCCAACGCCGCGGAGGTCTCCGAGTTCGCGTGGCTCGAGCCGCACCTGCTGCACGGTGCGGTCACTGCGGCGCCTTTCGCCTTCAGCCCGTGGCTCGGCTGGCAGTTGGAGCAACTCGGCGCCTAGCGCGGCCGCTGGTCGAGTCGCACCGTCTGCCGAGCGTGTCGAGACTCGCCTCAGTCCAGCCGGCTCTCATCCCGCGAGATGTCGGTGCGGTGAAAATTCTGGAACGAGCGCGACGCCGTCGGCCCACGCTGCCCCTGGTAGCGCGAGGAGTACTCGGCAGACCCGTAGGGCTTCTCGGCCGGCGAGGTCAGCCGAATGAAGCAGAGCTGCCCGATCTTCATCCCCGGCCAGAGCTTGATCGGCAGCGTCGCGACGTTCGACAGTTCGAGCGTGACATGCCCGCTGAAGCCGGGATCGACGAATCCTGCGGTGGAGTGGGTGAGAAGGCCGAGCCGGCCGAGCGAACTCTTGCCCTCGAGGCGCGCCGCCACGTCATCCGGAAGCGTGACGAGCTCGTAGGTCGAACCGAGCACGAACTCGCCAGGGTGCAGGATGAACGGCTGGTCGGGTGCCGCCTCCACGAGCCGGGTGAGGTCGGGCTGGTCTTCGGCGGGGTCGATGAAGGGGTATTTGTGGTTGTCGAATAGCCGGAAGAAGCGATCGAGCCGCACATCGATGCTCGACGGCTGGATCATCGAGGGGTCATAGGGCTGCAGCCCGATGCGTCCGGAGTCGAGTTCGAGCTTGATATCGCGGTCCGAGAGCAGCATGCACAGAGCCTATCGAACCCGTCGTTGCTAGTATTCATGAGTGCCACCGTCCGGTTTCGGGCGCGGCCGTGCGAGCGTAGTTCAATGGCAGAACTCCTGCTTCCCAAGCAGGTAGTGCGGGTTCGATTCCCGTCGCTCGCTCCACTGGTAGTTCTTGTGCTTTTGTGGATTCTCAGGGCAGATGAGACTTGCCTCAACACAGATGAGTCTCGGAAAACCGGTTACTTTCTGACGCGGCCACAATTCGCACACGGCGGTGCTCGACTCCCATAGCCTGAGCTTGGCTTGATCTGCCTGTCACCGTGTTTGTCGGAGCTTGCTCCGATCACAGTTCGCCCTGGTGGATGTGAGATCCGTCCATAACGGTCGACACTTTACATACCGGCGGTTATCGGTGAAATAGAAAGCCCAGGTCAGAAGGAGTTTATGTGGCTACTAGTGCAATACTTAGCTAAGTTCGTCACTCGTGACATAACGCCCCTTCGCGCTGTCTCCTGAGCGCCGCCGTTAAGCCCATCCGCAAGGCGCCCGGTCATCGGGCTTCATGTCGCTGGCATGTATCGACCTCCTGAGGTGCGATTTCGTCAAACGATCACGCCCCATGGGGCTTGCTCTGCCGACTTGCCTGGTTAGCTCGGGTATTCCACAGCGGCGACCTTGTCGCCCCATTCGGTTTCGGGTTCGTCGCTGGGTGCGGGGGCTTCCCACATCGCGAGGTGGGACATGAAGTTGTCTGCTTGTGCTCCGTGCCAGTGCCATTCGCCGGGCGGTGTGTAGACGGTGTCACCTGGATGCAGTTCGATGACCTGTTCGCCGCGGGTCTGGACGTATCCGAGGCCCTCGGTCACGTGGAGTGTTTGGCCAACGGCGTGGCGGTGCCAGGCTGTATGCGCACCTGGCGTGAAGCGCACCAGATTCAGGCGAACACGGGATGGCTCCTGACCCGTGTAATAGGCGTTGAAGTAGACGTCTCCGGTGAACCACTCATCTGGGCCCTTCACGGTGGAAGTCTTGGGTTGTAGTTGCGTGCTCACAGTGTCGCTTTCTGGTTGGTGGTCTGGGTGAGGTTGGCGAGGAGCTGTAACCGCTCGGGACTGCCCCGAGTTCAGTTGACTCGGTGGGTTAGTGGTTTCACGCGGCGTTGAGGGCCATGTTTATTGTCTCAAACTCGATCGGGGTGAGTTTGCCGAGGCGGCGTTGCCGACGCTTGCGATGGTAGGTTCGCTCGATCCAGACCACGATCGCGAGGCGTAGCTCTTCCCTCGTGGCCCATCGTTGCCGGTCGAGGACGTTCTTTTGCAGGAGGGCGAAGAAGGACTCCATCGCGGCGTTGTCGCCGCATGCGCCGACGCGGCCCATCGACCCGGTGATGGCGTTGTTCTTCAACACCCGCACGAAGGCGTTGGAGCGGAATTGAGAGCCGCGGTCGGAGTGCAGAATCGTGCCGGCGATGTCGCGTTGCCCGATTGCGTTGCGGGCCGCAGCGACCGCCAGGGATGCTTTCATTCGGGAGTCGATGGAGTAGCCGACGATCTTGTTCGACCACACGTCCTTGATCGCGCAGAGGTAGATTTTGCCTTCGTCGGTGCGATGCTCGGTGATGTCCGTCAACCACAGCTGGTTAGGGCGTGTCGCGGTGAAGTTCCGCTGGACATGGTCGTCATGCACGGGCGGGCCGGCTTTGCCCCTCAGGCCGCGTTTCTTCGCGAACACGGACCAGAGCCGCTGCTGGGAGCAGAGCCGCCAAACCCGGTTCTCGCCCGCCTTCAGGCCAGCCTGGTTGAGTTCGTCGCTGATGAACCGGTAGCCGAACGCGGGGTCGTCCCGGTGGGCGTCCCACGCCGCGTTGGTCAGGTGAGCGTCGTCCCAATCACGTTGCGAGACGGGGTTTCGGAGCCACTGATAGAAGGCTTGTTTGGAGAAGCGCAATACCCGGCAGGTCACCGTGACGGGGACTCCGTCGACGGCCAGTTCGCGGACCAGCGGGTACATCATTTTGGGTTGACATCCCGGGAGAGGTAGGCGACGGCGCGGCGCATTACCTCGGCTTCCTGCTCCAGCAGCCGGATCCGTTTCCGCGCCTCCCGCAGCTCAGCCGACTCCTTCTCCGTCACGCCAGGCTTCACCCCCTCTTCGACGTCGGCTTTCTTCAGCCAGTACGCCAGACACGACTCCGAAATTCCGAAGTCCTTCGCGATCTGGTTCAGCGGGGCTTCGTGCTTGCGAGCGACCGCGACAACATCGCGGCGGAACTCGGGCGGGTAGGGCTTGGGCATGGTGACATCCTTCCAGCGGAGACGAATCTCCACAGGTCAAGAGTCAACCAAACCGGGGGCAGTCCCCTCCGCACTCGGCGAGCCTGGCTCCGCGGTGTAAACCATCAGCGCGAAACTCGGCTCTGCGGTGATCGCGAGTTCCTCGTAGGCAAGCGTGACTTCCCCGACGAGGGGATGGTTGAACCGCTTGGTGCCGGTGCCGTGGGTGCGCACATCGTGAGCTCCCCATAACTGACGGAACACCTCGCTACGAGTGGACAGTTCTCCGACGAGGTCCTGCAGGGCTTTGTTGTGAGGGTCACGCCCCGCGCGAGCGCGCATGATCGCGACGCACATGCCGGCGAAGAGGTCCCAGTCGGGGTAGAAGTCGCGCGATGCGGAGTCGAGGAACTGGAACCGCGCGAGGTTCGGTGTTCGCCCGCCGTCACCGATTATCGGGGAGTAAAACGCACGGCCGAGATCGTTGGTTGCGAGGATGTCCTGATGCATGTTGACGACCAAGGCAGGGCCCCCGGTGATCGACCCCAGCATCCATTGCAGGCTCGGCCGGTTGATGGGACTCTTGCCCGACCGACCACGCGGCCGACCGGAAAGCGGGATTCCGTCCGCCGCTCGAGCAAGATCGAAGAGGTGGCTGCGCTCGGTATCGTCGAGCTGCAGCGCGCGCGAGACCGCGTCGAGCACGGACGATGATGCCCCGGCGATCGCACCTCGCTCGAGCTTCGCGTAGTACTCCACGCTGACGCCGGCGAGGGCGGCGACCTCGGAGCGTCGCAGCCCCGCTACCCGCCGGTTGCCGCCGGCCGTCAGCCCCGCGAGCTCTGGTGTGAGCCGTGCGCGCCGCGACATGAGGAACTCGCGCACCTCGGATTGATTGTCCATAATCCGTACGTTACGGCCATCCCGCCGCATGTGGGGTCCCCTGCCAGTACACCCTCCAACAGAGACTCCCACGCTCAAGAACGCACGACTTGACTGATCTCACAAGCTTTTCGAATCAAAGGGGTGCGCAATGCGTGCAGTACTGATGTACGGACCGGGCGACGTTCGCGTCGAGACACGGGACGCTCCACAGATCATCGACCCCACCGATGCGATCATCCGACTCGCTGCAACCTGTATCTGCGGATCGGATCTGTGGCTGTACCGCGGAGCAGAGCCCCTCTCCTCAACGCCTCAGCCGATGGGCCACGAGTACATCGGCATCGTCGAGCAGATCGGCGCGGATGTCAAGAACGTGACGGTCGGTGACTTCGTCGTAGGCTCCTTTGTCGCCTCCGATAACACGTGCGAGATCTGCCAGGCCGGCTATCAGTCCCGCTGCATCCACAACGTCATGATGGGCTCCGTCGGAACACAGGCCGAACTCGCCCGCATCCCTCTCGCCGACGGCACCCTCGTCGCAACCCCGGGACAACCGGATGCCGATCTGATCCCATCCCTGATGGCGGCATCCGACGTGCTCGGCACCGGCTGGTACGGGAGCGTCGCGGCTGAGGCTGGACCCGGAAAGACGATCGCGATCGTGGGCGATGGCGCCGTCGGCCTGTCGGCAGTGCTGGCTGCGAATCACCTGGGGGCGAAGCGCATCATCATGTTCAGCCGCCACCCGGAACGCCAAGCTCTCGCCCGCGCATTCGGCGCGACCGACATCATCGAAGAGCGCGGCGATGAGGGCGCAGCGAAAGTCAAGGAACTGACCGGCGGATACGGAGCCCATGGCACAGTCGAGGCGGTCGGCACCCAAGAGTCCATGTGGCAGGCGATCAATGCAACCCGGGCCGGAGGGTACGTCGGCTATGTCGGCGTCTCCCACGGTGTCGAGCTTGACGGCTTGAACCTGTTCTTCAGGAGCGTTCACCTGCACGGTGGACCGGCACCGGTGCGCCAGTACCTGCCGGAGCTGATAGAGCTCATCTGGAACCGCACCATCGACCCCGGCAGGGTGTTCGACCTGACACTTTCCATCGAAGACGCAGCCGAGGGCTACAAGGCGATGGATGAGCGGCGCGCGACCAAGGTACTGCTGACCTTCTAGAGCCAGTGAAGAATCCCGTGAACACCACGTCACCAGCGCCCGAACACGCGACCGCATTCGCGGAACAGAAGGCGCGACTCCCGATTGTCACCCTGGTACTCTTGGCGGTGATCGGGTTTGTGCTCATCACAATGGAGACCCTGCCCGCCGGCCTCCTCCCGGTGATCGCTGACGGACTGAACACCAGCGAGGTCTCCGTCGGGCTGCTCGTCAGCGCCTACGCGCTTGGCACTGTCATAGTCACCATCCCTGCAATCTCCCTCACCCGATCACTTCGACGCAAACCATTGCTGCTCGCCGCCATAGCCGGGCTGATCACTGCGAACACACTGACCGCGATCTCGAACGACCTTGTCCTCGCCTTGTCGAGTCGATTCATCGCCGGCGCCTTCTCCGGGATCATCTGGGGAATGCTCGCGGCCTACGGGCTGAAGATCAGCCCACAGAACCGGGCCGGCCGTGCCTTAGCTATCGTCTCCGCCGGGGCACCGATGGGGTTCGCGCTTGGCACACCGCTCGGTTCCTGGCTAGGCACGGCCCTCGACTGGCGGTGGGCTTTCATCGCCCTCAGTCTCCTCGCCCTCATCGCGTCAGTGGCGCTGGCACTCGTAGCGCCGGACGCCGCGGGCCAGGATTCGCAATCCGGGCGCGAGAGGATGCCGGTCGTGCGCGTGTTCCGCCTGCCCGGAGTTGCCATCACCCTCGCCGTGATCTTCGCCTGGATGCTCGCCTCGAACACCGTTTACACCTACCTCACTCCGTACCTGCGAACCAGTGACGGCAGCCTCCACGTCGATATGCAACTTTTCATCTTCGGGGTGTCATCCGTTGCCGGGATTGCTTTGGTTGGGGCGCTCCTCGACCGGCATCCTCGTCTGCTCCTGCACGGGAGCCTCGTGGTGTTCACGGCCGCCGCCGTGACGCTCCTCGTCGGCCATGCCTCCACCCCGGCGATCATCATCGCCACCGTTTTGTGGGGCGTGACTTTCGGGGGAGCACCCGCGCAGCTGCAGGCGGCGCTCACCACGTCAGGCGGACGCGATTCGGATGTTGCCAACTCGTTCCTGCCGGTCGCGTTCAACGTCGCGATATTCGTTGCCGGGATCCTGGGTGCCGCACTGCTGGCCGGGCTCGATGGCCTGGCGCTCCCGATCGTGATGATTGTGTTCGGCCTCATCGCTTTCGCGCTCACCATCGTCGGCCGGCGCACCGCCTTTTCGGCCCCCCAGGCCAGTTAGGACCAAATACCCATGAATCACCGTCGCGCCATGGCTCTTCCCGCCGTGGCCTTCCTCGCCGTCGCGCTCGGCGGGTGCGCGAGTGAACCCCGCGAAACCGCTCCAGAAGCGTCGCCTTCCGGCCCGACGGCCGGCCGCACGTCGATAGTGCTCGACATCGACGGAGTGCAGGTCGCCGGAGAACTCGACCGGAGTGCTACTGCGGCCTCCCTGATCTCCGCGCTGCCGTTGACGGTGACGATGCGTGACTACGCCGGTCAAGAGCTGATCGGAAAGCTCCCCGAAGCTCTCAGCCTCGACGGTGCACCCAAGGCAAGCGCGGCCAAAGCCCTCACAATCGGCTACTACGCACCCCAGCAAAGCCTTGTGCTCTACCACGCCGACGTCGGATCTTTCGCGGGAATCGTACCCATCGGAAATCTTACGGACGCCGCTGCGGTCACCGGGCACCCCCGCGAAGTCGCTGTGACCATCCGCCTGCCCTAAAAGCCGCGTCGATCTGACGTCGCACATTTCATCCACCAACAGAAAGACGAGAACGATGTCGGACATCACCATCACTGTGAATAATGGCGCACTGCTGCCAGCACTGGGTCTTGGCGTACTGCAGAGCGAGGGTGGGGAGGCCACCTCGGCGGTCTCGACCGCGCTGCGGTCGGGTTACCGCTTGATTGACACCGCGGCCGCCTACTTCAAGGAGCGTGAGGTGGGGCAGGGTATCCGAGACTCAGGGGTCGATCGCGCTGACGTGTTCCTCACAACGAAGCTCTGGATGACCGATTACGGCTTCGACGCCGCGCTTCGCGCTTTCGACACCAGCATTGCGAAGCTCGGCGTTGACTACCTCGACCTCTACCTGTTGCACTGGCCGTGGCCGACCAATTTTGCAGAGACGGTCGCGTCGTATCGAGCGGCAGAGCGACTGCTCACCGAGGGCCGCGTGCGCGCGATCGGGGTGGCGAACTTCAAGGCCGAGCACCTGCGCGCCCTTGTGAGCGAGACAGACATCGTGCCTGCCGTTAACCAGATCGAGTTGCACCCCAACTTTCAGCAGCCCGACCAGGTCGCGCTGCACCGGGAGCTTGGCATCGTGACGCAGGCCTGGTCGCCGATCGGCGGCGTGTACGGCTGGGCGGGCGAGAACGGCGCCACTCCGCCCCTGCGGAACGAGACGATCACGGCTATCGCGCAGGCACGCGGCAAGACTCCCGCGCAAGTCATTCTGCGTTGGCACCTCCAGGAGGGACGCAGCGCCATACCAAAATCCGTGAAACCCGAGCGAATCGCGGAGAACATCGATGTCTTCGACTTCGACCTCACCGCCGACGAACTTACGGCCATCGACAAACTCGACACCGGGGCGCGCGGGGCAATCGACCCCGACATCGCGACCCCGGAACTCATCGACCTCACCATCGATGCCGCCTAACCCCCACCGACAATCGGAGAGACCATGAATCAGCACATAACCCTGAACAACGGAATGAGCATCCCCGCGCTCGGCTTTGGAGTGTTCCAGAGCGCCCCGGAGGAGACGACCGCCGCAGTCGAGCAGGCGCTCAACGCCGGATACCGCCATATCGACACCGCCGCCGGGTACGGCAACGAGCGCGAGGTCGGGGAGGCCATCCGACGCTCCGGGATCGAGCGGAACGACATCGTGATCGAGACAAAGGTATGGGTGAGCGATTACGGCTACGACGAGACGCTGCACGCGTTCGAGAAGAGCGCGACGAAACTCGGCGTCGCGCAGATCGACCTGCTGATCCTGCACCAGCCAATGCCGCAGCACTTCGAGCGCACCGTGCAGGCGTACCGCGCTCTCGAGCAATTGCTCACCGATGGGCGGGTGCGCGCGATCGGGGTCAGTAACTTCATGCCGAACCACCTTGCCGCGCTCCGTGAGCAGACCGAGGTCGTGCCGGCTGTCAACCAGGTGGAGCTGCACCCGTACTTCACCCAGCCGAACGTGCAACGGGCGAACGCCGAGCACGGCATCCTCACCCAGGCGTGGTCGCCAATCGGCGGTATCACCTTCTACCCCGGCTGGGGCGACGACACTCGCCGAAGCATGCTCGACGATGAGACGATCGGTCGCATCGCGGAGGCGCACGGAAAAACGCCGGCACAGGTGATGCTGCGATGGCACATCCAGGAGGGCAGGTCGGCGATACCCAAATCGACGAACCCTGAGCGCATCACCCAGAACATCGACGTCTTCGACTTCGAGCTCGCCACCGATGAGCTCTCGGACATCGACGCCCTCGACCGTGGAGTGCGCGGCGGTCCCGATCCTGACGAGGTCGACCCCTCGACCTGGGATCTCACTATCCCCGAAGCCTGAGCTACTCCCTCACCGAGGAGGATCCATTTTGGATACTCGCACGCTCGGACAGGGCTTGCAGGTCTCTGCCATAGGACTCGGCTGCATGGGCATGTCGCGAGGTTACGGGCCGAACAGTGCTCGGTGTTCCGATTCGCCTGCCGGGATGCGAGCTAGGGAGCAGTTATCGGAGTAATTACCATGTCGACGCTTCCGAATGGGAATGGGGAATAGAAGGCATACGGCCCTGATGAACTCCATTCGGTGACGGGGATCAGCGCAAACCACACCTGCGCGATGACGATCGATACAGGGATCAGGATTCCGATCACTGCCGCCGCGCGACCCAGAATTCGCACAGCAGCTTCTCCGTCTGGCGCTTTCTTCAGCACCTTACTGATCGCGAAGATAACGATGAAGGCGATGGCTGCGTAAATAATAGGGCTCGGTCTCAGCGTGAGAGTGACGCACATTGGTGCAGCCGTTGTGGCTTTGCCTGCGGCATCGATGTATCCGCCATCAGCGTCGAAGCCGCCGGGGCAGTACCCCTTGCTGGCCGCCAGAAAGAACGCATAGACGATCCCGGAGGCGAGAGCCACGACGAGCAACCGACGGATCTGCGCCACGATCGGCACGTAGGAAATCAAAGCAGGATCTGGACCCAAGACGGGCGACTGCATTTGCGACACCGGTGCACCTCGATTCCTTGATTGTTTGTCAACGATCGTCGTGATCGTCCATCGTTGTCAAGAAGCTGGGTACTTGGCCGCTAATAGTGCCTCTCCAGCGAGAGGCCGTCGCTAGGGAAATCGTGCGGCGAGGAAACGAGGTACTCCCTGGTGTGTAAGACGTTCCCGCTATCGAGCAGTGCACTCAAGACTTCGAGCGTTCGCGCAACCTAAGCGCACGAGAGGGTCTTGGCGGGCGATCGAGAGTGTGCCCGGCCGGACGAGCTCCCGCCCCGGGCCATGATGGTGTCATGACTGCTCTTCAGGGAATCGACATCGCCGCCGAACTTCGCCAGGTGAAGACGCATTGGCATCCGCGGGTCGTCGGGCGCGTGAACGACCAGTACGTGAAGGTCGCGAAGCTGCTCGGCGAGCTGGTCTGGCATTCTCACGACGCCGAAGATGAAATGTTCCTCGTCGTGTCGGGTCGGCTTCGAATCCAGCTGCCTGACGACGAGGAGGTTGTACTCACCCCGGGTCAGTTCTACGTCGTACCGCGCGGCGTGAAGCACAACCCCATCGCCAACGAGGAGGTGGAGATCGTTCTGATCGAGACGGTCACCACCGCCCACACGGGCGACGTGGTGATCGACGGCACCGTATCCGTGGAGCGGCAGATCGGTGATTTCCGGTGACCGATTCCGCGCATCGAGGCGTCTAATGAATACGCCCCTGTGCCGATACACCACCGAACGAGCCGCATAAGGCATCTGTTCACATGCAGCCGTTTCGGCCTGGACGGCGACGCCGAGATCTTGCGCTCGGCGCCGCCGAGGTCGAGGCTGAAGCATGGCGAACCCCGTGGTGCACTTCGAACTCATCGGTCCCGACCCGGCGCGTCTGCGCGAGTTCTATTCAGGATTGTTCGGATGGAGCGCGCCGGGGGGCGCTTCGGTCGCGGCAGCTATTTCCGAATCCACGGAATACTCCTTCATCAGCCCGGAATCCGGCTGGGCTGCGGCGGCGGGCGGAATCGGAGGTGGCGAGGGGTTCTCTGCTCACGCCATCTTCTATGTCGGCGTGGACGACGTGGCCAGCGCACTGGACACCGCACAGCGTCTGGGAGCCACGATCACCCTTCACCCCCAGCGCAACGAGGGCGGCCACGTGACGGTCGCACACTTCAGGGATCCCGCGGGAAACCTGGTGGGAGTCGCAGGCCCGAGATAGCACCGGACACAGCGGCCGATCGCTCAGGTGTCGCCAGGAGGTGATGCGCAGAAACGCTCTGGTGGGGCCCGATTCATCCGCCATTCACCGCCGAGACCTACACTCTCGTCATGGTGAACCCGGATTCCGCGGAGATAGAGCGCAAGTACGACGTCACCTCATCAACCGCACTGCCCGACCTGCCGTCGATCGACGGCGTGTTCCGGGTCGAGGAGTCCCAGGTCTTCGACCTCGATGCGGTGTACTTCGACACGGCGAACATGGTTCTCGCCGCGCATCACATCACCCTGCGGCGGCGCACGGGCGGGGATGACGCGGGATGGCACCTGAAACTTCCGGTGTCGGACGACGAACGCTCCGAACTGCACGAGCCGCTCGGAAGTGATCCGCAATCCGTGCCACACCGATTGCTCGAGCAGGTGGCGGTGCTCGTGCGGTCGCGCGAACTCACGCCCGTCGTGCACCTCATCACCCGCCGCACAGTGCACCGGCTGCGCGGGCGGCACGACGAGCTTCTCGCCCTCTTCTGCGACGACGAGGTGACGACGGCACGGCTGGCCGGTGATCCCCTCGAGCAGCAGTGGCGTGAGTGGGAGCTCGAGCTCGTCGACGGGCAGATCCCCCTTCTCGACGCTGCAGAACGACTGTTCTCCGCCTCTCGTGTCTCACGCTCCGACTCCCGTTCGAAGCTCGCTCGGGCTCTCGGAGACGGCGTGCCTCAACATCCGGCACCGGCGGCGCTCGAGCGCGATACGGCAGGCGCGCTGCTGGTCACGGCGCTGCGGGAATACCGTGACGAACTCGTGCGCACCGATCCCCTCGTGCGCGAAGACCGGCCGGAGTCGATCCACGACATGCGGGTCGCGACCGCCAAATTCCGCGCCGCCGTCGGCACCTTCCACAGCCTCATCGCCAATGAGGACGCGACCACGCTGCGTACGGAACTGGGATGGATCGGGCACATCCTCGGCGGCGCCCGCGACCTCGACGTGATCGCCGCCCGTCTCGCCGGTCGACTGCGCACCGAGTCGGAGGCCCAGATCATCGGACCGGTCGGCGAGCGGATCTCGCACCAGCTCTCCAAAGACAGCTCAGCCGCGAAGGCGGTGCTGCTCGAGTCCCTCGACTCGCCTCGATACTTCCGGCTTCTCGACCAGATCGATGCCTTCGTCGCCCATCCTCCCCTGCGGGAGAGTGCCGATGCTGCGGCGAGCGGCGTGCTCCCCGGCATCGTCGATCACCGCATCCGCGCACTGTTCACGGCGATGCATGATGCAGACCAGACGATCGATCGCTCCCGTCACGATCTCGCCCTTCACGAGGTGCGGAAGGCGGCGAAAGAGGTGCGCTACGCCGCCGAGGTGCTGCTGCCGATCCGGCCGAATCGTGCGCGGCGACTCGCGAAGATCGCCAAGCTGGTGCAGGACACCCTCGGCGAGCAGCACGACAGTGTTGTCGCCCGCCAAACCCTCGAGCGACTCTCTGCAGCCTCGTACCTGCTCGGAGACGACTGCTTCACCTACGGGCGGCTGCACCGCACCGAACAGGACCTCGGCGAAGACGCGGAGGCGCGCTACGAGAAGCTGCTTCGCCGCATCCCGAAGAGCCTCCGACAGGCCTGAGCACGGTCGCCACACAGCACGGTCTCCGCACACACCAACGGCGCGCTCCCTCGATGAGGAAGCGCGCCGTCGACCGTGCCGCTTGCAGGAGCGGCGGTGGCGAACGTGTCTGTTACTTGCGGATAACAGGCACGTCGTCGTGCGCGGACTCTACTGCCGCGAATTCGGGGTTCTCCTCGTAGGACTTCGCCTTGGCGACTCCGAAGATGATCAAGGCGTAGACGGCCTTGGCAACGATGTCTGCGATCGAGTAGCCGACCTGCTTCGACACCCAGGCATCCGCACCGCCGATGTTGAGGAGCGGGAGCAGGTAGGCGATCGGGTAGACGCCCCAGCTGAGCAGGAGCAGGAACCGAAGCCGGCCGAGGGTCTTGCGAACCGAGGGTGGCTGCGTGTTGAGCGACTTGGTGAGCTGCACGAAGAGCACGTAGAGGATGTACGCAAACGGGATCGTGGAGAGGAGGCCGAAGAGACCGCGGAGGCCGTTGTCGCCACTGATCTCACCCGGGTAGCCGAGCGCGATCATGAGCGCCGCGGCCGGCACCAGGCGCATGAGCAGCCCAGACTGCACCTTGCGCGCGAGCGCGAGCACCGCGACCAGCTCGACAAGCAGCAGCGGGACCGTCAGCAGCCAGTCGACGTAACGGTAGCCCTCGTTGAACGAGACCCCGACCGCCTGGCTGTAGTTGCCATTTCCGCCGACAGCTTTAGAGACGAAGGCTTCCTTGAACGAATCGAAGATGCGGAAGTAGTGATAGGCCGCAATGCCACACACGATGATCGCAACCGTGATCGCTTGCCGGTAGCGCGGCAGGATCCGTGGAAGGGAGATGAGCAGAAACACTGCGGTGAACAACTGCGACGCGATGACAAGCGACAGGAAGTTGTAAACGGTGGCGTATTGCCCCTGCGACAGAATGTCGGGAATCACTGGGTCCTCCTTGGACGGGTGTGAAAGTGATTGAATTATCTAATTAAAACGATAAGTTAGTAGGAAAGTCAAATGGTTGACATCGACTGGTGAGGCTACTATCTTCCGCTCCCCCTAAACTGGTTTATCCGCTAAGAGACAGGAGGTCTCATGAGTACAGAGACTGGTCAGTCTCATACCCTCGACGGCTTCCCGGCCGCGGCCGTGGAATTCGTCAATGTGATGCAGCGCAACCGCGAGCGAATCGGAGAGGATGCCGGGCTCTCACCGAGCGAACTCCGCGCCCTGTTCCGCGTCGCTGCCGAAGTCAGCGTCACTCCGAAGCAGCTTGCCGGTTACCTGGACATGACCACCGCGGCGGTCACCTTCATCTCGCGTCGCCTCGTCGAGGCGGGGCTCATGCACCGGGTCGATCACCCGAACGATCGTCGCAGCCTGTACCTCGAACTCACGCCGCTTGCACACCAGATGATGCTCGATGTGCACCGCGGTTTCGTGGATCTGCTCGAGGCAGCGACGAGCGAACTCAGCCCAGAAGAGCTCGCGACCTTCTCGGGAACCCTGCAGTCGGTCGCCCGCTCGATGGTGCGTCACTCGACCTGGTCCGACACAGCCGAGCCGCGCGAACCTCTCCGCTCGGGCAGCACCGGTTCAGCGACCCACCTCTGAGTAGACAGCGCGGCCGTCAGAAGAATTCGGTCGACCGCCGCATCCCCGCAAAGAGCGGGGCCCTCCCCTTGATCTCAGGAGGATTTAGCTTGATAATCGAGTTGCTTGATAATCCAACGAATCACGGATAGACCCCGCAGCACCTGACACGCTCCACACCAACCCGACAATCTGCCCGTCACCGGGTGCCGACGTCGACCCGCTTGCTCAGGGGAGGCCTCCAGTGACGGGCAGTTGCGTGTGCGGGAGAGCCGTCCCGGGCCCCGTCAGAGTGTCCCAGCGCCGATCGCGGCAAGCAGGGAGAACGCGATGGTGGTCACCACGGCGATCAGGCCGCACACGACGATGATCGACTCAGTCGAATGGAGTGCCGTTCGCGCAGCGTCGGCGGGCCGGATTGCCGCCACGGAAAGGGGAACTGTTGCGGTATCCATGTGGTCTCCAATGAGCAGTCTGCGAGTGAGACGCTGCCGGCGATCTGGAGCAACACCCCACGCTAGCGCCGAATCACCCCGAGACTGTAGGACTTTGGACCTTCGGTGCGCCCCGCGGGCCGGTCAGCGGGCCGCACCCGGTTTCGCCGCGTTGGCGAGCTTAGGGATGAGGTCGAGAGTGCGGTTTGCGACCCCTTCCGCAACGACGCGGAGGCTGAGATTGTTATTCCGCGCATGAGCACGCAGCAACACGAACGCGTCCTCCATCGACAGTTCGCCGGAGTGGGACAGCACTCCCTTGGCTTGCTCGATGAGCACTCGACTGTCGAGAGCTCGCTGCAACTGCTCGGTGACCAGCTGGGATTGGGCGGCGATGCGCTCCTGGAGGATGCCGATGGTCGCGACATCCGCAAGGGCCTGCGCGACGGCGGCGTCGCGACGTTTCAAAGTACCGGTGGAGGTGCGGAAGAGATTCATCGTGCCGATGATCTCTCCACGGAGGCGCATCGGCGTGGCGTGCACAGACAGGAAGCCCTGCTCGAGTGCTGCCGCCCGGAAATCGGGCCAGTCCTCCGTCGATGCCTGGATGTCGGGCACGGAGACCGCCCGGCCGCTGGTGAAGCAGTCGACGCACGGGCCGGCTCCGGCGGCGAGCTGCATGACCTCGACCAGGTCTGCGCGCTCGCTGGTGGATGCCACGACCTGGAGTTGACCGTTGCCATCCGCGAGCATGAGCCCGCCGGCCTGCGCATCGACGATTTCCGTGCACTCCCTCACCAGGGTGTGCAGGAGGTCGACCACGTCGTAGTCGGCGGTGAGAGTATCCGCGACCATGACGAATGCCGCGTTCAGCCGCGCTTCTCTAGACATCGTGCCCATGAGCCACTCCCGTCTTGCACATCGTATCCGGTGGTCAGTTGGGTAGTTGACGAAAGTCGAGAAGTCTCGCGACGACATCACTGGCGACATCCTCCACGGAGCGACCCGAGACGAAAGCATGGCCGCGCAGCAACGAGAAGGCCTCGGCGGCGCTGACCTCCAGTTGCGCAATGATCATGCCGGTGGCCTGATGCACCTCTCGGCGCATCGTGGGAGTGCCCGCATTCTCCAGCGCCTGGTCCTCTTCGGCCGAGCTGATCGCCGCCTTCACCGCGGGAGCGGCGACCTGCTCTGCAAGGGAACGAGCCAGCGCGAACATCAGCCCGTCCAGCGCTCCGGAGGTGGTTCGGTAGAGGTCGACAACGCCGACGGTGACGGCGCCGACGGCGATCGGAAAGGCGAAGACCGCTGCAGCCCCGAGGCGGGCGGCGGCGCTGCCGAAGACCGGCCAGTTCGCCGTGTTCCGCAACGAGAGGTCGGGGCTGAGAACGGGTAGGCCGGTCTTCATGACCTCCCACTGCGGCCCCTCCCCCAGGTCGAACTGCAGACCCTCGAGCTGCGCGGCGACCGTGTCGCTGTAACACACGGTCATGCGTCGAGCGAGCGTGCCGATCACCGAGATCGAGGCACCGGTCACGGGGAGCTGATCGACGAACGGCCGACAGAGGTCGTCGCCCCACCGCCAGCCCTCGAGCTCGGACAAGTCTGGATCGTCAGTGGTGCCGGGGTTACCCATCGGAGGCCCTCGAACATGGTTCACAGAACATTCGGCACCGGAACAACGCGTCGACTGTGCACGCAGTCGATGCTGCGCACGCGCCTAACCGTACAACCTCGCGACCGGTAGGGCGCGTTGACCCTGACCACACCCTCCACTAGAATTCTGGTACTCGCTCTGAACCCCGGCAGTAGTCGTTTGCACCTATCCGGGAGAGACATGTACAGGAACTCCGCCACTCAGGCAGACCGGGGAGCCGCCTCGTCGATAGCCGAGGCCACCAGGGCGCGAAACACTCTGATCTTCGCTGCTCAATCGCGTGCCAGGCTCGACCAGTCCCTTGATGTCGTCGTGATGGCGGCCCAACGGGTGTTGACGACCCAGACCCGCCTTCGGGAGCTTCTAGCGGCGAATCGCAGCATTGCCCGCTACCGGGATCGCACGGCCCTGCTGGGTGGAATCGTCAATTCGGCGGTCGCCCTGGTCGAGGCGGGCTCGGGCGTTTTCGACGTCTACGCCTCGGACGGACGGGCGGCCAGCCAGGTGCGCTGCAGAAGCGACGCGCAGCGGCCGACCGAGGAGCGCACGACACAGCTGCGGGTGCAACTCGACGACGAGGTGTTCGGTACCCTCTACCTCGGCAGAGATGGACCCGATGAATTCAGCGCGGAAGACGAGCAGTTGCTGAGCTCGTTCACGGAGATGGCCGCGATCGCCATCTGGAACGCGAACAACCGCGAAGAACCGGCTTCCCCTCTAGCCGGGTAGCGGATCGGCTCAGCTCGCCAGCTCGGCGGCGAGAGCGGCACCGAGGGTGGACTCGCTCTCGGTGCGGGCGACGCGGCGACCGGAGGACTGCTTGGAGTTCTCGACGGCCCCGAGACCGAGGTCGAGCAGCTGGGACTCGGTCCAGCCGGCCGCGATCGCGGCGTGGCGGGCGGCATCCACGGCGGCGATGGTGGCCTCGAGTGCGCTGAGACGCACGGCGAGCTGGTGCACGAGGTCCATGCGGTTGTTCATTTCGGCGTCGACGATGGCGCGGGCCTGCACTGTCGAGTCGTCCGGATCGAACGTCGTGCGAGTGAGGTAGTGGACCTTCGCGTCGGGGCTCATCATGTTGCTTTCTCTCGATACACCGGGAAACCCTTTCGGGTGGTAGAAGAGTGGGTTCCCTCAGTACAAGATGCTGCATCCCCGGGAAGAGTCACAGTCCCCAGTAGAGGGGACACGTTTTGTACCCCGGATTGTCCCCCATAAAAATGCGGGTCAGGGGGCCGGATCTTCGGGATGCGTTGTGCCGGGATGGGGCGCGAGACCGAGCGCGGACTTCAACTGATCCTCGACGGAATCGTCCGCGGCGGCGGCCGCCACGTTCGCCTCGGCGACAGCGAGCAGCACCTCTTCGCGCTGGATCTTGATGCCGCGAGGGGCATCGATGCCGATGCGGATGCCGTCACCGCGCACGTCGAGGATGGTGATGGTGATGTCGTCACCGATCACGATCTTCTCGCCCGCCTTACGGGTCAACACCAGCATCGTCTCAGCCTACCGAACCGCTCTCCAGCCAGCCGACCTGGATGCCGAGCTGATGCACCGACTCCGGCGTATCGGTGGTCTCACTGCCGGTGACGGCGATCGCATCGACGTGCACGTGGGACTGCACCGCGCGCACCCAGCGGGCCGTGTCATCCGGCTTGCGCCCGACATCCACGACCACCCAGACCTGGTCGGCCTTGAGGTACTCGAGAGCGGCGATCGCGTCTGCATCGAGCCCGGACCGGGAGATGCCGAGCGCGATGAACGCGCTGTGCCTCTCCCGAACGCCCGCGGCCCGTGCCGCCATCGCGCTGATGCGGTCCTTCACCCGGAAATAGCCGTCGGCGCTGACGGCGCCGGCGATGCTGAGGGCGCGCAACCCGGAGGCCTGGGACATGTCCCGTGCCACCTGCAGGGGGTCGTCGCCCAGCCCGATCACCACGACGAGGTCGCCCGCCGCCTCGAGGGGTGTCTGACGGAACACCGTCGGCCCATCGATGAGCGGCACGATCGCTGCCGTGTTGTAGGTGAGATCGGCCATGATCGAGTCGAAGTCCACCGAGTGGGTGGAGAGACGGGGGATGAGATCGCCGTAGTGCGAGATCGCCTCGGCGGTATCCGCGTCGTCGAGCAGACGGGCGATTCCTGCCCGGGTGGGCAGGTCGAAGGTATGAGCGTCCCGGGCGGTGCCGTCGGGCACATCCACCTCGATCTCGTAGCGACGAGAGGCGAAGAAACCGGAGATCCCCCCGGAAGTGACCGCCTTGACCGCGATGACCTTCGCCAACGGACCGTGCTCGGCGAGCACGCGGGCATTCAGTTCATCGAGCGACGCACCCTCAAGCTGATATCGACTCGGCACCGCGCACCACCCCCACTGTCTCGATATTCACATTCGCCGACGTGACCTCCTGGTACGACAGCACCGGCAGTCCCCCAGACTGGGCGGAGACCAAACGACGGATGGCTGGTCGCAGGGCCGGCGCACAGACCAGCACCGCAGACATGCCGGTGCCCTCCACGCGAGCGACCACGTCGCGCACCGATCCGAGCAGCGACTCGAGCGCGTGCTGGTCGATGAGGATCTGGGTGCCGAGCTCCGAGGGACGCAGGCCCTCGAGCATGGACTGCTCGAGCAAGGGGTCGATCATGATCACGTGAAGAGTCTGGCCGTCGAGGTGACGGGCACTGAGGGCCGGGCCGAGCGCCGCACGAGCGGCTTCGATGAGGCCCTCGGGGTCGGCCGAGACCTTCGCCCTCAGCGAGAGCGCCTCGTAGATGCGCGGGAGGTCGTTGATGGGCACCTGCTCGACCAGAAGACCCTGCAGCACCCGCTGCACCTCGGCGAGACTGAGGAGCCCCGGAACGAGTTCGTCGACGGCGGCGGGGTTGATCTCCTTGACGCCCTCGGTGAGCACCCGCACGTCTTCCCGGCTGAGCAGGCGCGCGGCGTTGCCCATGATGATCGACGAGAGGTGGGTGACGACGACGGAGACCCGGTCGATCACGGTGGCGCCGGTCATCTCCGCGCTGTGACGCATCTCGCTGGGCACCCATTTGCCCGCGAGTCCGAACACAGGCTCGAGGGTGACGGCGCCGGGCAGTGGATCGAGGGCGTCCCCGAGCGCGAGCACCTTGCCGGAGGGCGCGATGCCCCGGCCCGCCTCGACGCCGGCGATGCGGATGACGTAGGTGGAGGGGGGAAGCTCGATGCTGTCCCTGGTGCGCACCGGGGGCACGACGAGACCCATGTCCATCGCGATTTTGCGGCGGAGTGACCGCACGCGGGCGAGCAGGTCGTCCGAGGCATCCGACACCAGATCGACGAGGTCGGGAGCCAGCAGGATCTCGAGGGCATGCACGCGCATTTGCTCGATGAGGTTCTCGGTGGTGGTGCCGATCGCCGGGTCGGCGATGGCCGCCGTCTCGACCTCGAGCCTCTTCACTGCTTCACGGGCCTTGATGCGCTGGGCGATGATGATGAGCGAGGCGCCGACGATGAGGAAGAGGATGATCGGCATGCCCGGGATGAATGCCATCAGGATGGCGGCTACTCCGGCGATGATGAGCGCGAAGCGGGACTGGCCGAGCTGCGCCGCCGCGGTGGAACCCATGTCGGACTCGGCGTTGGAGCGGGTCACGATCATGCCGGTGGAGACGGCCATCAAGAGGGCCGGGATCTGCGTCACCAGGCCGTCGCCGATGGTGAGGAGGGTGTAGCTGCTGACGGCGTCTCCGATGGAGAGCCCGCGCTGGATCACCCCGATCGCGATACCACCCACGATGTTGATGATGATGATGATGATTCCGGCGATCGCGTCGCCCTTCACGAACTTGGAGGCGCCGTCCATCGCGCCGTAGAAGTCCGCCTCGGCGGAGACCTCGGCGCGGCGCTCGCGGGCTTGCACATCGGTGATCAGCCCGGCGTTGAGGTCGGCGTCGATGGCCATCTGCTTTCCGGGCATGGCATCGAGGGTGAAGCGCGCGCCTACCTCGGCCACTCGCTCGGCACCCTTGGTGACCACCACGAACTGGATGACGACGAGGATGAGGAAGATCACCGCACCGATGATGATCGAGCCTCCGACGGCCACGTGGCCGAACGCGCCGATCACCTCTCCCGCATAGCCGTTGCCGAGCACCAGGCGGGTCGAGGCCACGTTGAGGCCGAGCCGGAACAGCGTGGCGACCAGCAGCAGTGACGGGAAGACGGAGAAGTCGAGGGGCTTCTTGACGAACATCGTGGTGAGCAGTGTCACCAGCGCGAGCATGATGTTCACGATGATCAGCAGGTCGAGCACGAAGGCCGGGATCGGCACGACGAGCAGCAGGATGATACCGACCACTCCGAGCGGCACCGCGAGTTTCGCGAGGTTCTTGTTCATCGTCAGTGCCCTCCAGCGGCGACTAGTTGGTTCATCTCGTGCACGCCCTTCGACGAGCCGCGCTTGCGCAGCGCGAGCACGAAGGCGAGCACGCGGGCGACGGCGTTGTACAGGTCGACCGGGATCTCGTCCCCGAGTTCACAGGCCGAGTGCAGCGCGCGGGTGAGGGGGATGTCTTTGACGATCGGTACGAGGTCGGTCTCGGCCTGTTCGCGGATGCGCAGCGCGATCACTCCGGCGCCCTTGGCGATCACCCGGGGAGCCGACTTGCCCGGTTCGTACTTGAGGGCGATGGCGAAGTGGGTGGGGTTCACGAGCACCACGTCGGCATCCACGATCGAGGCCATCATGCGGTTGCGGCTCATGGCGAGCTGGCGGGAGCGGCGCTGCCCCTTGATCATGGGGTCGCCCTCGGAGGACTTGTTCTCGTCCTTCACTTCCTTCTTGGTCATGCGCGTGCGCTTGCGGTTGCGGCGCATGATCACGAAGACATCGGCGGCGGCGAGCACGAGCCCGGCGACGACAGCGGAGCGCACGAGAGAGGACGTGCCATCGGTCGCCGCTGTGATGAGCTCGGAGGCGGGGAGGCCGCCGCCGCTCATCAGCACGGGCATGAGGCCCTGGATGACGGAGAGCAGCACGATGCCGACGACGACAGTCTTGGAGAGTGCCTTCACCCCCTGCCAGGCCGCCTGCATTCCGAAGGTGCGCTTGAGGCCCTCCACCGGATTGAACTGGTCGAACTTGCCGGTGAACTTCTTGAAGTGGATGCCACCCTGGGCGGCCGCCGCCACGAGCACCGCGATAGTCACGACCAGCAGCAGGGGCAGGATGATGCCTCCGACCGAGGCGAGACCGTCGACCAGTGCCTGCATCGCGTGCGCCGAATCAGGGTGGTCCATCACCTCGCGCAACTGGTACAGCGGCGCGGAAGTCGCGGCGGCCCCCGCAGAGACGGTCGCCGGGATCATCACCGCGGCGACGCCGACGGCGACCCAGGCCGTGAGGTCCTGCGACTTGGAGAGCTGCCCCTTTGCGCGCACCTCTTTCATGCGCTTCTCGGTGGCGAGTTCTGTCTTTTCGCCGGAATCGGGCTCGGGCATGGCTATTTCACCCCCGAGAAGATGGAGACGGCCTGCCCGGTGATCGCCGCGACGATCTGCGGAAGGGCCGCGAAGACGAACACACCGAGAGACAGGGTGATGAAGATCTTGAGCGGGAAGCCGAGCGCGAAGGCGTTGAGCGCCGGAGCGACCCTGGTGAGCAGGCCGAGGCCGGCATCCGCGAGAAAGAGCACGACGATCAACGGTCCGGCGATCTGCACCGCCGACAGAAGCATCTGCCCGACGGCGAGGGTGATGGCGTGGATGGGGGCGGCCAGGTCGAGGGTGCCCGCCACCGGCAGCGCGTCGAAGCTGCGGGCGAGGCCGCCGATGATGAGCTGGTAGCCGCCGGAGGCGAAGAGCAGGGCGAGAGCCGTCATCTGGTACAGACGCGCGAACTGGGCGCCGTTGATCATCATCTGCGGGTCGAAGCCCTGGGCGAGCTGGAACCCGCCGAAGAGGTCGACCAGGTTGCCGGCCGACTGGATCGCCGAGAAGACGATCATCACGAGGAATCCGAGCAGGGCGCCCGTCACCAGTTCGACCAGCAGTCCGACGACGAACCCCGCCGTGTCGGGCGAGATGTAGCCGCTCGCGACCCGGGGCGAGACGGCCAGCGCGAGCCCGATGCCGAGCATGGCCTTGATGCGCAAGGGAAAGGCGTTGGTGGAGAACGGGGGTGCGATCACCAGGAAGGTCGTCATGCGCACCGAAGCGAGCATCACCGCCTCGATCCACGGGAAGTTGAGGGTGAACGCCATCTCAACCCCCGCCGAGGAGCGTGGGGATCTTCTCGAACAGCCCATGGGTGAACGCGACGAGCTCGGAGATCATCCACTGGCCAGACACGATGAGGGCCACCGAGACGGCGATCGCTTTCGGCACGAACGAGAGCGTGACCTCCTGGATCTGGGTGATCGACTGGAGGAGGGAGATGGCGAATCCGACGACGAGGGCGGTGACCAGGATGGGCGCGGAGAGCTTCGCGGCGATGAGCAGACCCTGCAGCGCGACATCCATGACGGCGTTCTGGTTCATGAGCTTCCCCGATAACTGCTGATCAGCGTCGTGATGATGAGACCCCAGCCGTCCACGAGCACGAACAGCAGGATCTTGAACGGAAGCGAGATCATGACGGGCGGCAGCATCATCATGCCCATCGACATCAGGGCGGCCGAGACGACGAGGTCGATCACCAGGAACGGGACGAAGATGACGAAACCGATGATGAATGCGGCGCGGAGCTCGGAGATCATGAAGGCCGGGATGAGCGTGGGGAGGGATACCGACGAGGGGTCCTTCGGGTTGGGAAGCCCGGCCGCGCGGGTCATGAGGGCCAGGTCCTCCTCTCGAGTGTGGGCGAGCATGAAGGTGCGCAGCGGCTTCGTCGCCAGGTCGATCGCCTGGGTGAAGTCGATGTGGCCGTTGAGGTATGGCTGAAGCGCGTGGGTGTTGATGTCGGTGATCACCGGCGCCATGATGAAGAGGCTGAGGAAGAGGGCGAGCCCGGCGAGCACCTGGTTCGGCGGGATGGAGGGCAGCGCGAGGGCGTTGCGCGCCATGGCGAGCACCACGAAGATCTTGGTGAACGAGGTCATCATCAGCAGCAGCGCCGGGGCCACCGACAGCAGCGTGATGCCGACGAGGGTCACGATCGCGGACGAGGGCGTGCCATCCGGTCCGTTGATGTCGACGGAGAGGCCGCCGGGGTTGGTCGGGGCGACCGGCGGCGTGGGGGCGTCCACCGTGGGAACCGCTGCGTGGCTCGCGGTGCCCGTCATGAGGATCAGCGCCGCGGCGACCACGAGCACGAGAAGGGCGATCACGACGATGCGAGCGGCCGGGCCGCTCCAGAAGCGTGCACTGAGCGAGTGGCGAGTGCCGAGCGGTTCGCGCACGCTCACCGTGGCCTGCCCGGTCACCGTGAGGAGCGCAAGGCGACGGCCGCGCGCTTCCAGGTAGCGAGGGACAGGATCGAACCGTCGAGCGCGCCTGCCCGGCGCGGCATGCCCGTGCGCGGGTCGAACTGCTGGGGGAACGGGATGGGCGTCGCGACGGGCTTGCGCGCGCTCGGCGTCGACTCGGCCTCGCTCAACGCCGATTCGAAGGCGGCGGCGGTGTCGAGCACGGGCAGCTCGTTGGCGTCGAGCACGGTCACGGAGTGCTCGGTGACCCCGAGGAGGAATCGCTTGCCCTCCACGTCGATCACGACGACGGATGCCTTCTGGGCGAGCCCCTGTCGGGTGACCACGTTCACGAGTTTCGTCGCGCGGGTCGAGCGGGTCCCCTTCGTGATGCGTCGCTGCAGAAACCACAGCAGCCCCACCACAGCGGCGAGGGAGAGCAGTACGCGCAACGCGACGAAGAGGGTGTCCATCGTTAGCCCAGGCCCTCGGCGACGTCGAGGATCTGGGTGATGCGAACGGCGTAGTCCTGGTCGACGACCACGATCTCGCCGTGGGCGATCAACCGGCCGTTGAGCAGCACGTCGGCCGGCGCACCGGCGGAGCGATCGAGTTCGATCACGGCACCGGGCTCCAGCCCGAGCACGTCGCGCACCGACATGCGGGTGCGGCCGATCTCCACGGTGAGCGCCATTTCGACGTTGTTGATGCGGCTGAGGTTGTTCACGAGCGACTCCTGCGAGATGGGGGTGGCGCCGGCGAGGGTCTCGCGCACACGGATGGCGAACCAGCCGGCTGCGCTTCCGCCGGTGGAGAGGGCGAAGACCTCGGTGGCCGGGTCGGTGAAGAGCGCGGTGGCGTCATCCACCCGGGAGTCCCCCAGCACACCGGAACCGAGCGTGCCGGCCGCGGCATCGAGTGCCGGGCGCAGTACGTCGACGACCGAGACCAGCTGGGAGTCCGCGACCGCGGCATCCGTAGTCTCGATCGGGTCGAGGAAGACGATAGCGAGATCCGCCGAGGTCTCCCCGACGAAGGAGGCGACCACCGCGGTGTCGAAGGGGCCGGTCGGCACCCCCTGGATCGCGATGGCCTCGAGGATCGCGGTGCTCGGAAGCAGTCGCGCGAGCGCTTCCGCCGCCGCGGCGCGGGGATCGATGACTGTGGACTTCTTCACTGGTTGGCCCTTTCGGTGGTGCTGTCCGTGGCTTCGACGACCACGCAGGCGAGTCGAGCGCCGTTCGCTCCGACGGCGGCGCGAGCGAGCGTCTCGCCGTCGACGGTGAGGTTGAGTGGGCGGTGCTGGGGATGCGGGATGGTGAGCAGGTCACCGACCGCGAGCCCGAGCACTCGGCTCGGCTTCACGAACACCGGGTTGAGGCTCAGCGCGACCTCGACCGGCACCCAGCCCAGCTGGGATGCGACCTGGTCACGGGTGTTGCCCGTCGCCGCAAGAACCGCGGGCTGCCCGAGCTGGGGAAGCAGTGCGGGAGCCGGGATGGCGAGGGTCGCGATCGTCGAGCTGTCGCCGACCCGGATCGCGAAGGTCGCCACGATCATCAGGTCCGCCGTCGCGGCGGCCTGGGCGAACTGCGAGTTGTACTGGATCGTGTCGATGGAGATCGCGGTCTCGAGCAGGGGACCGAGGGAGTACCGGAGGTCTTCGAGTGCGTCGTCGAAGAGGCGGCGCACGAGAGCCTGCTCGATCTGGGTGAACTTGCGCTCCGGCACGATCTGGGCCGCGTTGCTCCCGAGCATGTAGGAGACCCAGGTGAGGGCGGCCGCGGCGGGGAACTGGATCACCGCGCGGGCATCCATCCCCTCGAGATTGCAGAGGATCATCGCGGTGGTGGCGGGCAGCGAGGAGGCGTACTCGTCGTAAGTCTCCATGATGATCTGTTCGCAGGTGACCTGCGAGACCACGCGCACCTTGGCGGTGAGCTGGGTGCCCCACTGTCGGGCGAAGGTCTCGAGCGCGAGCTCGAGCACCCGGGAGTGCTCTCGGGCGAGAGTGGTGGGTCGGCGGAAGTCATAGGGCTCCACCGCCGGGCCCGATCTTGCGGGCACGCCGATAGAAATCTGTTCCTGGACCGTCACACAGGGCACTATCGGCCGGAGGCGCCTGCCGGTAAGAGGATCAGGGGCACGGAATTCGTGACGACCGGTACCCACGAGGCCGGGCTGGCTGCCGCGGTGACGACCGGGGCATCCGGCGGCGGGCCGCCCGGGATCTTTCCGGACACCACGTCGGGGATGAGCGCCCGCACCGCTTCCGAGGCATTCGAGAGGGCGATGATGTCGACCCGCCGGTTCTGCGCGTAATCGGCAAGGGTCGTTCCGAGCGCGATCGGCCGCGACGAGCCGTAGCCCACGGCACCGATCTTCGCCGCGGGGACCCCGCCGCTCTCCACCATCCGGCGCAGCACCGAGACGGCACGGCCGGAGGAGAGCTCCCAGTTCGTGGGGTACGGGGGCAGCGTCGCGCGGCTGTCGGCGTGACCTTCGACCGCGATGTCCTGGCCGGAAGGCGACAGCACCCGCGCGATGTCGTCGAGCACCTGCGGCGCCGAGCCCTGAAGCACCGTGCTGTTCGGAGCGAAAAAGGCCTGCTGGTCGACGAGGCGGATCGTGAGCCCCCGCTGGTCGATCGTGTACTGCACGGTTCCCTGCAGCCCCTGCACGGCGAGACTCGCGCTCACCTTGGCCTGGAGATCCTTGATCTTGTCGACCTCCACGATCGCTGCCGCCGTGGCGGCCGCCTTCGCTGCGGCGGCGGCGGTCGCCGCAGCCGTCTGGGGGCCCGCGCCGAAGTTCTCGCCCGTCTTGCTCGCCTTCGTCGGATCGATGATCGTGCCCTTGGCGGTATCGAGCTTTCCGATATCGGTCTGGCCGAATCCGGTGGCCAGCGAGTTCCGCAGCAGGTCGAACTTCTTCGCGTCGACGGTCGACATCGCGAACAGCACGATGAACATGCACATCAGGACGGTGACCATGTCCATGTACGAGGCCATCCAGCGCTCATCCGGTCCGTGTTCCTCGTGCTCCTCCGCGTGCTTCTTGCGCCCCTTGCTCATGGTCGGCTACGCCGCTTTCGCCTTGTCGGCGGCCTTGTCGCCGGACTTGCCGCCGGACTTCTCGTTCGCGGCCTTGCCCAACTGCTCGGCCGGCACCATCGCGCGCAGGCGTTCGGCGAGGAGTCGGGGCTGGCTGCCCTCCTGCACGGCGAGCACGCCCTCCATGATCAGCGTCATCCGCTCCCCCTCGAGGTCGGCAAGGCGACGCAGGCGGGTGCCGATCGGCAGCCAGAGGAAGTTGGCCGAGAGGAGCCCCCAGAGGGTGGCGACGAAGGCCGCGGCGATGAGCGGCCCGAGCTTGCCCGGCGTCGACAGGTTCTCGAGCACGTGGGTGAGCGAGACGACGGTGCCGATGATGCCCACCGTGGGGGCGTAGCCGCCGAGACTGAGGAAGAACTTGGATGCCGTGCGGTCGGATCGGGTCTTCGTGGCGATCTCGTCTTCGAGCGACATGCGCAGGTCTTCGCCGTCCGCGCCATCCGCGATGCTCTGCAGCGCTCCGCGCAGGAACGGGTCATCCACCTTCTCGGCTTCCTGCTCGAGCGAGAGCAGTCCTTCCTTCCGCGCCTTCTCGGCGATCTCGACCAGGCGGTCGATCACCACCTGAGGCTTCTGGGTCTTGCCCGTGAAGGCCCGCGGCACCGCTTTGACCGAGAGGAGCAGGTCTTTGATCGTGCCGCCGGCGATGCCGACGGCGATCGTCGCCCCGAACACCAGCACCATCGGTGCCGGAAGCAGGATGGCGCTCACATTGGAGCCTTCGAGCGTGAGCATCGCGAAGAGGGCCCCGAAGGCCGTCAGGATGCCGATGATCGTCGCGAGGTCCATCAGATCTTCCTCGGTCGCAGCGGTACGGGATTGTCGGTGTCGTCGTCGTTCTCGACCAGCTCGAGCGAGCGCTGCTGGTGTCCGCTCGCCGAGAGTTCATGGGTGAGGGCGATCACCGTCGCGCGATAGCGGGAGATGCGCTCGATCACCTCGGACATCGACTCCGTGACGATGTACTTCGCACCATCGACCATGATCAGCGTGGTGTCGGGATTGGCGGTGATGCGCTCGATGAGATCAGGGTTTATCGCAAAATGGCTGTCGTTGAGCCGCGTAACTACGATCATGAGCGCATCCCTGCTGGTGGTGAAACCGGTCCATCCTGGTCCGTTACTGGGCACTATCGGCCGGGGCGGGGATCCCGTTAGCGGATGTCCTGGTTGGTAGATGCTGGGGTGCCGGGACGTCGCGGTGCCGGGCTGTCGTGGCGATCCGTCGCCCACTTTTTCCGCCGAGCACGTCCCAGGCACGCTGCGGCGGACCCGCGATGCCGGTCGGGCGGCGCCTAGAGGCGGAACGCCGAACGCCCCCGACCTGCGTGGCCGGGGGCGTTCTAGCTCTTCTGAGTCGACTAGCGCTTGAGGTTGGTGAGCTCCTGCAAGACCTCGTCGGAGGTGGTGATGATGCGGGCGTTCGCCTGGAAGCCGCGCTGGGCGACGATCAGGTTGGTGAACTCCTGCGAGAGGTCCACGTTCGACATCTCAAGCGCGCCGGCCTGCAGCGTGCCGAGGCTGCCCGATCCGGGAGCTCCGAGGCTGGCATTGCCCGAGTTGAAGGTGGCCTTGTAGCCGGAGGAGCCGGCCTTCTCGAGGCCGCCGGGGTTGGAGAAGGTCGCGAGCACGATGCGCGCAATGGCCTGGGATGCCCCGTTGCTGAAGGATCCGACGAGTGTGCCGTCCTTCGAGAGCGTGTACGACTTGAGAGTGCCGGCGGCGCGGCCGTTCTGGTCGGAGACCGCAACGGTCGTGAGCCCGGCGAACCCAGTGAGCTTCGACATGTCCACCGCGATGCCACCGATGGTCATGGTGCCCGCCGAGGTCTGCGCCCCGGAGGCGAAGGTGAGTGCTGCGGTGCCGGTGGATCCGTTGGGGTCGGTGCCCGCGACATCCCAGCCGGCAGCGGTCTTGGTGAAGTTGAGCGAGACGGTGCGTGCGCCGCCGGTGGCGTCGTAGACCTGCACGTCGCGCACCAGCGCGGTGCCGACGGCGGCGTCGCCGGGGAGGTTGCCGGAGAGGGTGCTCGAGGTGGTGACGACCGCCGGGGCGACGATACCGAGGGGAAGGGTGATGTCGCTGACCGCTCCCCCGTCGGCGACGACGCCATTGGTGGCGGTGTAGCCCTGCACGATGGATCCGTCCGGAGTGACCAGGCGACCGGCGCCGTCGAAGTCGAACGACCCGGCGCGGGTGTACTGGGTCTGGTTTCCCGTCTTGGTGACGAAGAAGCCGTCGCCAGAGATCATCATGTCGGTCGCGCGCCCGGTGGACTGCGCAGATCCCTGCGAGAAGTTGGTGGAGATGCCCGCGACGCGCACGCCGAGGCCGACCTGCGCCGGGTTGGTGCCACCGATCTGCTCCTGGGGGCCGCCCGCCCCCTGCGTGAGCTGCGAGAGGGTGTCCTGGAACTGGGTGGCCGAGGACTTGAACGCCGTGGTGTTCACATTGGCGATGTTGTTGCCGGTGACGTCGAGCATGGTCTGGTGCGAGCGGAGTCCGGAGATCCCGGAATACAGTGAACGAAGCATGAGGTGTTGCCTTTCGGTTTGAAGTGGTGGATCAAGCGGACGTGCTGGTGATGCCAGAGATGGTGTCGAGTGCGACGTCGACGCCGCCGATCTTCACCTGGGGAACGCTTCCGGCGAAGGAGACGCTCGAGGCGGTGCCGGTGTGGCTCACGCCCGCGGCATCCGAGTAGCTGACCTGCTTGCCGACGATCGCCGCGGCGGCGATGCGCATCTGCAGCGAGAAGTCCTCCGTGCTCGTGGTGCTGAGCTCGGTCATCTTCTCCATCATCGACAGCTGGGTGGTCTGGGAGATCATCTGGTTGGTGTCCATCGGTGCGCTGGGGTCCTGGGTGCGCAGCTGGGTGACGAGCAGTTTCATGAACACCTCCGAGTCCATGGTCTGCTTGGGGGCGCGGGTAGTGGATCCGCTGTAGATCCCGGATGCCGCGTCGGCCGCGGCCGTCGATACCGTGCCGGTGATTCCGTCGATTGCCATGAATCTGCCTTCCTAAGCCAATACGTCGATGGATGAAGTGGAGTGGATGCCGACCCGCTCGGCCACGGCGTCGTCGGCGACGATCCCGACGGGCACGACATAGGCACGCTCCTGTCGAGGGGCGGTGTCGCCGCGCCGATCGCCCGCATCGCTCGGCTGGTTCTGCGACGACAGGTCGAGGTTCGCCCCGACTCCGGCCGCACCGAGGTCTTTGCGCAGGTCGGGGAGGATGGCGCGGATCGCGTCCCGCCCCAGGTCGGTCGGCGCGAAGAGCTCGACCCGGATGCCGTCCGGGCTCACGTGCGCCTGCACCGTCACCGGACCGAGCGCATCCGGCGTGACGCTGAGGGTCATCGTGTGGGAGCCGGGTCCGGCGGTGGCGAGAGTGAAGATCGGTCGGGCGAGCTGCGCCGTGAATGGGGTGTTCTGTGCGGGCGCGGGGGCTGCCGCGGGAGTCGGTGCGACGACGGCGTCGAGCCGCGGGGCGGTCGCGATGGGCGCGATCGACACCGGCGTCGAAGCATCCATGGTCGGTGCCGGCTTGGTGCGGGTCTCCGAGACGGCGGATGCGACAGGGGTCGATGCCGTCGGGACCAGGGCGGCCGTGAGCGGGGCCGGAGTCCCGACTGCGGCCGACAGTGAGGGTGCCGTCGATGTTGCGGGTAGCGGAGCCGCGGCGACCGCAGTCGGCGCGGCGGAGGATGCCGACGGAGTGTAGGTGGGGACATCCGCCGCCGGACTTGCTGCACGGGCCGCGAGAGCGACGGCCGGCGAGCGGGGAGCGACGCCGGCTGCGCCGGAAACAGTCTCAGAGGCGGAGACTGTCGCCGACAGCGGACTCACGGCGACCGATGTCGGCGCGGCGGATGGTGCCGACGGCGTGGTGGCCGAGGCATCCGTCCCCGAAACCGCGATGGGCAGCGGAGTGGGGGTCGGCACGAGAAACGCTAACGCGTTCGGCACCGGCTGGTCCGCCGTGGGTGACGTCGTGTCAGCTGCCTCCTTCGCGGCGTCCTTTGCCGGAGAGGCCGGACTTGCGGGAGAGGCCGGACTTGCGGGAGAGGGCGACGAGGCCGGTCCCTGGATCACCGCAGCGACGGCCGCGAGCGAATCCGGCGAGGACGGCGAGGGGGTGACCGCAGGTGCCGCCAAGACTGCAGGAGAAGGCGACGACGCGGAGCCTGCCGTCGCGTCACCGCTATCGGCGGACGCCTGTGCGGCGGTCGTGGCATCCGCCATCGCGGCACCGAAACCGGCGCCGGAGTCTGTGGCAGAGGACGTGCCGCTCGAGGTGGATGCCGCGGCAGCCGCGGTCGGTGCGGAGGAAAGTGCGACGGGGGTCATCCGGCGTCCACCTCCCGGGTGCGGTGCCAGCTGGTGGACGAGATCTCATCGAGCACGGCCTGCTCGGCGACGAGCATGCCGCCCGCCACAGCGTCATCGAACCGCACCTCGAGCTTCTCGAGCCCGATGGACCGTGCGCGGGCGGCCGTGAAGGCGATGTTCGCGGCATCGAGGGAGGCGCGGTGGTCGCAGTCGAGCGCCTGGAGTTCGGCGAGCATGCTGCGGGAGGCGGCGCGGGATGCCGCGACCGCGTAGAGCACGGCGGCGCTGGTGGCCTCGCTGGAGGTCGCGCCGAGAGTGGATCGGGCCCGTCGCTGGCGCGCGGTGCCTTCCGCGACCCTCGCGTTCGCCGCGGAGAGGTCGATCGCGGCCTGGTCCTGTTGCACGTGGCGCAGCCGGAGGAGTCCGGCGAGCGGGAATGAGCGAGCCATCAGTTGCCTTCCAGGGTTCTGACGAGCGAGGTGAGCTGGGCCCACGCGTCGTCGCTGGTCGACTGCTGGCTGATCCTCTGCTGGAGAAACGCGTTGATCGACGATTCGTGGTCGACGGCGGCGTCGACGAGGGGGTTCGCGCCGCGCTGATAGGCGCCGACGTCGAGGAGGTCCTGGGCCGCGCGACGGGCCGCGAGCGTCTTGCGGAGCACCTGGGCCGACTGCGTCTGCTCAGGAGAGATCACCCGCGTGGCGACCCGGGAGATCGAGCCGAGCACGTCGATGGAGGGGAAGTGTCCGGCCACCGCGAGCTTGCGATCGAGCACGACGTGACCGTCGAGGAAGGATCGTGCAGCGTCCGCTATCGGCTCGTTGTGATCGTCGCCATCCACCAGCACGGTGTAGATGCCGGTGACGGATCCGATCTCCGCTGTCCCGGCTCGCTCGAGCAGCTGCGCGAGCAGGGAGAAGGTCGACGGCGGATAGCCGCGGGTCGCCGGCGGTTCGCCGACGGAGAGTCCGATCTCGCGCTGGGCCATGGCCACGCGGGTGAGGGAGTCCATCATGAGCATGACATCCGCGCCCTGGTCCCGAAACGATTCCGCGATGCGGGTGGCCATGAACGCGGCGCGCAGGCGCATCATCGCGGGCTCGTCGGAGGTGGAGACGACAACGATCGAGCGGGCTAGGCCCTCCGCGCCGAGGTCGTCCTCGAGGAATTCGCGCACCTCACGGCCGCGCTCGCCCACCAGCGCGATCACCGAGACCTGGGCATCCGTGCCGCGGGCGATCATGGAGAGCAGCGAGGACTTGCCAACCCCGGATCCGGCGAAGAGCCCCATGCGCTGGCCCTTGCCGATGGTCGTGAGAGTGTCGAGCACGCGCACGCCGGTCTGCAGCGCAGTGTCGATGCGCGCGCGGTGCATCGCCGACGGGCTGTCGTTGTCGATGGAGACCAGCCGGGTGATGTCGAGCGGCCCCTTGCCGTCGATGGGCCGGCCGAGGCCGTCGATCACGCGACCGAAGAGGCCGTTGCCGGTCGGCACGAGCACCGGGAGTCCCCGGGAGCGGGCCGGGGCACCGGCATTGACGCCGGTGAGGCGGCTCAGCGGCATGCACCGGATACCCGAGGGCGTCGTGGCGATCACCTCGGCGTCGAGGAAGCCGGTGCCGCCGTCGGCGACACTGTCACCGACGCGCACGAGGTCGCCGATGGCGCAGTCCAGGCCGCTGATCTCCAGGCCGAGACCCACGATGGAGGAGACGACGCCCACTCGTTCGGGCCGGGCGGCGGCAAGTGCCGTGCGGAAGCTGTCGGCGTTCGGTCGCCAGGTGGTGGTCATGAGACCTCCCCGAGCATGGCCGCGCGAGCGCGGAGCACCGCGGTTGCGATGCGGGCATCGACGTAACCGAGCGGGAGCTCGGCGATGGCGTCGCCGCGGGCCATCGAGGCATCCGCGGTGAAGGAGACGCCAGAGGCGACCCGCACAGCCTCGTCGAGCACACCGAGGTCGAGCGGATTCATGCGGATGGTCGTGATGGCCGCGGGATCGACCACGGCGAGCGCGCGGGTGAGTGCCGCCTTCGCGGACCGTTCTCCGGCGGCGAGTTCGACGCCGATGATCGTCTCGGCGAGGTCGAGGGCGGAGGCCGCGATCGCGTCCTGCGCGTCGGACACCACCGGCAGCAGCCGGCTGTCGAGCGCCTGCGCCGCGGCGGTGAGCACCGCGATCGCCCGGTCGGTGCGAGCGGCGTCGTGCAGCAGTGCGGCGCGATGTTCCGCGTCGAGGGCGGCCCGTTGCCCGGCGAGCTCTGCACCCGCGGCGCGCAGCCCGGCCGCGTACCCGGCCGCGTGCCCGGCGGCGCGATTGTCGGCATCCGCCCTGTCCTGCTCCGGAGTGGCCGGCAGCGCCGGAAAGGTCATGGGAAAGAAGTCAAGCGACATATTCCTCTTCCTCTCCGCGCTGGAGGGTGATGATGCCTTCGGCCTCGAGGTTGCGGATCGCGCGAACCACTTCGGCGCGGGCCTCTTCGACCTGGGTCATCTTCACCGGGCCGAGGGAGGCGATCTCGTCTTCGAGGATCTCGCGGTTGCGCTCGGAGATGTTGGCGCGGATGACCTCGATGAGTGCCTCGTCGGAGCCCTTCATCGCCACGGCGAGAATGCTCGAGTCGATACCGCGCAGCACCTGCTGCACATCCTTCCGATCGAACTTCACGAGGTCGGCGAAGGTGAGCATGCGCGAACGCACCTCTTCCGCGAGGGTCGGGTCGAGCCCGTCGAGCCCGTCGAGTACGGAGCGTTCGGTCGAGACATCCGCACGGTTGATCAGGTCGACAACGGCCTGCACACCGCCGACGATCTCGACGGTGTCCCGCGCGGTGACGACAGCGCTCGCGCGCACCTTGAGGGTGTCGGCGACCACCCGCACGGCTTCCGGGGTGGCGGTGCCCATCGTGGCGATGGCCTTGGCGACGTCGGTACGGAGCCCGTCGTCGAGAGCGGCGAACACCGGGGAGGCGTGGTCGGGGCGCAGGTGCGCGAGCACGAGCGCGACGGTCTGCGGCAGTTCGCCGTCGAGCAGGGTGAGCAGCTGCCCGGTCTCGGCGGTGTCGAGGAATTCGAAGGCCTTGCCCGCCATCGACGAGGCGACTCGGTTCATCACACCGGCGGCCTTCTCGGCCCCGAAGGATGCCTCGAGCAGGCCCGCTGCGAACTCGCGCCCCCCGTGGGACTTGCGTCCGCCCTTCGTGGCGAGCTCGTGGAACTCGAGGATGGTGCGTTCGGAGACGATGGTGTCGACCCGACGCAACCGGATGATCTCGGCCGCGATCTCCTCCGCCTCGGTCTCATTGAACTGCTTCATGACCGCAGCGGCACGCGCCTGGTCCATGTTCATGAGCACGACGGCGACCTTCTGCGTGCCCGAGAGGGTCAGGACTGGTTCGTTCATGCCGGCTGCCGGTCTTCCATCAGGCCGCGAAGGATCTCGGCCGTGCGCTCCGGGTCCTTGCCGGCGAGGGCGTCGATCTCGGCGCGCTTGCGCTCGGTATCCCCCGGCTCGATGAGGGGAACCTGCGTGTAGGTGAGGGCGGCCGGCGGCTCGGTCGCGGTGAGCGCGATCGGGCGCGTCTGGTCGCTCATCATGGCGCGGAGCTCGGCGAGCTCGGTCATCTCCTGCAGCTCGCGATCCTCCTGGCTGCGGCTCTTGAACCGGCGGGAGATGAGGAAGAGGGCGATGATGATGGGCAGCGCGATGGCCAGGGCAGTGACGGCCGTGCGGATGAGACCGGCCGTGCGGTCGGCACTCGCAGCGGCATCGGCGGCGGCGAGCGCCTTCGTCGCGGCGGCGGCTCCCGCGGTGTTGAAGGACACCAGTTCGATCGCCACCGAGTCTCCGCGCGTCGTGTCGATGCCGGCGGCTGCATTGACGAGCGAGATCAGGTTGGCCTTGTTGATGCCCGGGATCGCCTTGTTCACTGCCACGGAGACGGTCTGGCGGGTGATCGACCCCGCCGGGATGGTGGTCTGTTCGGTGACCTTGTTGATCGCGTTGTTCTTCGTGATCGAGGTCGCGCCGGTGGTGCCGGTCGTTCCGGTCGTGGTGCCGGTGGTCGGAGCCGTCGTGGAGGTGCCGCTCGGCACGGCGATGTTGTCCGGCCCGAGAATTCCGGCCGCTCCGTTCACTCCGCTGCCCGAGCCGGTGCCGGTGCCGTCGTTCTGAGCCGACTCGCTGAGGGCCGGTGCGCCATCCGGGGTCGAGAACGTCTCGGCGGTGCGCTGGCCGGAGTTCTGGCTCACATCGGCCGCGACGACGACGGTGGCGTTGCCCGGTCCGACGACCTTGTCGAGCATCGCCTGCACCGAACCGCGCACGCGATCTTCGTAGTCCGAAGCCTGCTTCGAGCCGCTGCCGGCGACATCCACTCCCGCGGCGGAGAGCACGAGACCCTGGGCGTCGACGACCGAGACATCGCTGGTCTTCATGCCGTCGATGGAAGAGGAGGTGAGGTGCACGATCGCCTGCACCTGGTTGTCGTTGAGGGTCACGCCGTTGTCGGTCGCAATGAAGACGGATGCCGTCGGGTCGGTCTTCTCCGACACGAAGACGGTGTCCTTGGGGATCGCCAGCTGCACGGAGGCGGTCTTCACGCCCTTCATCGCTTCGATCGTGTTGGCGAGCTCGCCCTCGATCGCGCGCTTGTAGGTGACGTTCTGCTGGAATTCGGATGCCGTCACGCCCATCTTGTCGAGCAGCGAGTAGCCGCCCGTCGATGACGAGGGAAGGCCGGCCGCTGCCGCCTTGAGACGTTCCGCGTAGACGCTCTCTTCCGGAACCATGATCGTGCCGCCGCCGCCGGTGATCTCGTACTGAACACCGTCGGTGCGCAGCTGCTCGACCAGGGTGTTCGCATCGGTGCCGCTGAGGCCCGAGAAGAGCGGGCTCAGCTGGGGGCGGGTGACCCAGAACGAGAGGGCGGCGATTCCGAGCACGAGCACGGCGACACCGATGATCGCGACGGTGCGCTGCGCGATAGTGAACTCGCGGATGGTGTGGGTGAGTCGGCGGAGCACCGAACTGAGCGGAGCGGGCATCAGGCTTGCATCCTCATGATTTCGTTGAACGCGTCGACACCCTTATTGCGCACGGCGGCCACGAGCTCGAGGGTCACCTGGGCCCGGGTCGAGGCGATCGTGGCGTTGTGGATGTCGGAGAGATTGCCGGTGACCGCCTGGATCGCGAGGGAGTTGGAGGTCGACTGCAGCTGCTGCAGGTTGTCGACGGCGCCGCCGAGTTCGCTGGCGAAGCTCGTGGCGCTGGTCGCGTTGGTGCCGCTCGTCGCGGAGAGGGCACTCGTGCCGGAGACCCCGGAAACGCCGGAGACGCCAGAGACGGAGCCGATCGAGGAGAGGTCCATCAGGAACGACCGATCTGGAGGGCGGCCTGGTAGGTCTCCTTCGCGCGGTCGACGACCGCCGCGTTGGCCTGGTAGCCGCGCTGGGCCATGATGAGCTGGCCCATCTGGGAGGCGAGATCGATGTCGGGGTACTTCACGTAGCCGTCCTTGTCAGCGAGGGGGTTGGCCGGCTCGTAGACGAGGCGACCGTCGGCGTTGCCGTAGGCGATGCCCTTCACGTAGGCGCCGCTGTTGCCCGCGCCCTCCTGAGCCTCGACGTAGCGCGCCTGGAAGGCTGGGCCGCTCGTCGGCTTGACCGTGTTGATGTTGGCGAGGTTGTCGGAGACGGCGTCGAGCCATTTGCGGTGCAGGGTGAGTCCGGTGCCGGCGATACCGATCGCGTCGAAGGTCATCAGCTGCTCTTCAGGGCGGCGCGCATGGCCGAGAACTCGTTGCCGGCGGCCTGGGTCGCGAACTGGTACCGCAGCACGGTGTCGACGTTCGACAGCGTCTCGGTATCGAGATTGACGTTGTTCCTGTCGATGAGGGTCGGCTCGAGCGAGCGCTTGGTCTGGGCCACCACGTGACCGTTACCGTTCGCGACGGACTTGGCGAGGGCCGCCTCGAACACGACACGCTTGGCGTGGTATCCGGGCGTGTTGACGTTCGCGATGTTGTCGGCGATGGTGCGCTGGCGCAACGCCAGGCCATCGAGCGCGCTACCGAGCGCCGCAGAGGTGACGGATTCGAGCACAGCGCTTCCGTTTCGTCGTCAATGTCCTGACGGCCGATCCGTGGCCTCGAGTCGGGCAATCCATGCCCTCATCCACAGCTATCGGACGAGGGGGACGCTCCGTTAGGCGCTGCTCCCGAAAGGGGGGTCAGCCCGTGACGTCGAGGTAGGCCGCGGTTCCCGACGACGCGACACGGGCGGGGATGCTGTCGAGCGCGGCGAGATGACGGCCGGTCAGCAGCATCCGCTGTTCGAGCGCCTCGATGGCGCGCTTCTGGGCGCCGAGCAGGCTCGCCGCGCGTGACCGCAGCTCCTCGGGCAGCGTGCCGAGTTCATCGGGGAGTGTCCAGTTCGCGTGAGCCGCATGGGTTAACGCTCCGCCGGACGCATTGAGGTCGTTCTCCATCGTGGCGAGCACGTCGACCCAGCCGTCGTGCCGCGCGCGGTGCGCCGCATCCGGTCGATGCATGCCGAACTCAGGCAACGCCGAGCTCCCGCGACTCGCCGCGTGAGGCGGGCTCCGGCACGGCGAGCTGGCTCGCGGCCTCGTGCCACGCCTCGCGCAGCGGGGAGAGCAGTTCGATGCTCTCGCGGATGGATGCCCCGTCCCGGCGCACATTCGCGAGCACCAGGAGGTTGCGGCAGTAGTTGTAGAGAGCGAGGAGTCCCTCGCCGCCATCCCACAGCTCCACCTTGAGCGAGGAGGTGAGTTCGGCGACGATGGCCTGCGCGTGCAACAGGTTGGAGGAGGCCACCGCCCAGTTCTGCTCGCCATGCGCGATCGACGCGCGGTCGAGGTCGAGCAGCAGTCGGTCGTACAGCATGGTGAGCAGTCGTACGGGCGAGGCCGAGAGGATCGCGTCGTTCGTGTACTGCGAGCGCTGGGCGCTGAGTGTCATCGTCATGATGCCTATCCCGTCGTGGTCGAGGTGGAGAGTGAGGAGAGCTGGGAGGTGAGGGCCGAGGACTGCGCCTTCATATTGCTGAGCAGCACTTCCATGGCCGAGTAGGTGCGCTGGAGGGTGCTCTTGCGGCTGGCGAGACGGATGTCCCAGGCCGAGACCTGGTCGCCGAGCGACTTCACCTGGGTCTGGTCGCCGGTGATCTTGTTGGTCAGTGTGCCGTCGTACTTGTCGGATGCCGCCGTCGCGGTCGCAGCGAGCCGGGTGGCGATGGTCTGCACGGCGGCCATGACCGTCGACGGGTCTGCCGCGAGTGCGGCGCCGAACTTGTCAGCATCGAAGGTGATGGTGCCGTCACGCGTGAGCACGATGCCGTATTCGGAGGGCGAGTGGCCGTCGATCGGAGCGCTCGCGGCATCCAGCGTCTTCTGGCGGATGTCGCGGATATTGCTGTCGCCGGCGAACACCCCGGCAGCAGTGGTGGTCTTGCCGGAGGCATCCGTCGTCGTGGTGACCGCGGTCTGGGCGGCGATCAGCACGAAGGCGCTGCTGATCGCGTCGACCAGTCCCTTGGCCACCGCGGTGATCTTGCTGTCGTCCCGACTGACGGCGATGTTCACCGGGTCGGCCGACACCGCAGAGGCCGTGACGGTGACACCCGGCAAGAGGTCGGTGAAGGTGTTGCTCGCCGAGGTGATGACCTGCTCCGCCGGGGTGCCCTTCCACAGGGTCACACTCGCGTCCTGGGCCGTCTTGATCACTGCGCTGCCCGGCGCGGTCAGCACATTCGTCGCGGTGCCTGCGGAGACGTCCGCTGCCGTTCCCTGGTAGACGGTGAACGCCGAGTCGGCCCCGGTCGTCTTGCTGGAGAACTGCAGGCGGTAGAGCTTGTTGCCGCCGACATCGACACCGGAGGCGACCTTGGTGGCGGTGACGCCGGCGGTCGAGGAGTTGATGGCCGAGGCGACGTCGTCGAGCGAGCTGGACGCCGGCGTGATCTCGAGCGGGGTTCCGGAGTGGCCGACGATCGTGATCGTCGACGGCGATGGCCAGGCCGACATCGCGGCGGAGACGCCGACCTGCGACTGGGCGAGGGCACTGACGACCACCTGGAGTTCACCCGCGCTCGCCCCCGTGGCGACGGAGACGGAGAGCGCTGTGGAGGAGCTGGTGGCCGAGTAGAGGTCGAGGCTTCCGGCCTTCGCGGCCGTTGTCGCGGTATCCGCGAGGGTCGCCATCCGGCTGTTGAGGCCCTGCAGCGCCGTGATGATGGTGGTGGTCTTGGAGACCTGGGCTTTGAGCAGATCCTGGGGAGCCGCTTCCGCCGTCATGAGCTGGGTGATGAGGGAGGTGGTGTCGAGGCCGCTGGAGAGCCCGTCGAGGGAGATTCCCATGTCCATCCGTCCCTTCGTCTGGCGGTGGTCGATGATGCTTCTGGTGGTGCGGTAAACGCCCGGCGGCCATCACGGTGAGAGGTCCAGTTCCCCTCGCGACAGCCACCGGGCGTTGCTTGTTACACGCCTGCCGAGCTATCCGATCTAGCGGAGAAGCTGCAGCACGCCCTGGTTGCCCTGGTTGGCCTGCGCGAGCATCGCGGTGCCGGCCTGGGCCAGGATGTTGGAGCGCGTGTACTTGACCATCTCGGACGCCATGTCGGTGTCGGTGATGCGCGACTTCGCCGCCGTCAGGTTCTCGGTGGAGACGCTGAGGTTACGGATGACGCTCTCGAAACGGTTCTGCTGAGCACCGAGGTCGGCGCGAGCGGTCGACACAGCGGTGATTTGCGTGTCGAGTGTGTCGATCGTTCCACCGGTGCCCGTGACAGCAGTCGCGCTGGCGAAGCCGCTTGTCGCAAGGCCGCTGACGATGGTGCCGATCGCCGTGACGTCGGTGGTGCTGACGCTGATCTGGTCGGACGAAGTTGCTCCGGCGCCGATCTGGAAGGTCAGCGGCGTCGCAGCGGCGGTCGCGTCGAGGAGCTTCGTTCCGTTGAAGTTGGCCGAGGTACCGATGCGGGTGAGCTCCGCGCCGAGTGCCGTGACTTCAGTGCTGATCGCCGAGCGCGACGTAGCGTTGTTCGAGTCGTTACCGGCCTGAACGGCGAGGTCACGAACGCGCTGCAGGATGGTCTGAACCTCGGAGAGCGAACCTTCAGCGGTCTGGATGACGCTGATGCCGTCCTGCGCGTTGCGGCTGGCGACCGTGAGGCCTCCGACCTGCGACTGCAGACCCTGGGAGATTGCGAGGCCAGCTGCGTCATCCGCGGCGTGGTTGATGCGAAGACCGCTGGAGAGCTTCTCGAGCGACTTTGCGAGATCGTTCTGCGTGTTGCTGAGGTTCCGGTACGAGTTGAGTGCCGAAATGTTGGTGTTGACTTGCATACCCATGATGTATTCCTCCGTGATGTTGGGTTATTCGAATCGGCCCATCCGTGGTCCGACACCTTCAGCTATCGGCTGCTCACGTTGGCGCGTTAGGAGCCGGGCTGAAATCTTTTGAGTTGTTTTACGACGCGGCCGCGTTGCTCGACTGCGGCAGGGAGAGGTGGGAGAGCTCCGCCATCGCGTAGCTGGCGACGCGGGCGAGGTAGGCGCTGCGGGCAGCGGGTGCGATGCGAGAGATCGGCTGGTACGAGGCGTCGCTGCCGGTGGGTGCTTCGTCGGCGAAGTACGAATCGGAGTAGTGGGTCTCCAGTCCGTCGCGCAGCAATCGGATCGCCTCGGCACGCTGCTGGGAGACGGCGGAGTGAGTGATGCCCATCTCGTCGGCGATCTCCTTGACCGTGCGGTCTTCGAAGTAGACCTGGCGCACGATCACGCGCATCTTCTCGGGAAGCGCTTCGACAGCAGCGGCCAGATAGTCGAGTCGCTCAGCAGAGAGGAGTGATTCCTCGGGGAGAGCGGTGTCGGCGATGAGGAACTCGGAGGTGGTGTCGTCGAGCGCAGAGACGGTGCGCGCGGCATCCGTCAGGCCGGCGGTGACTTCACTGCGGTCGACTCCGAGCGAGGAGGCGATCTCGTCGACAGAGGGGGTGCGACCGAGTGCGGCAGTGAGGGTGTCCTTCACCGCGACGGTCTCCTTGATGCGGCGTCGAGCTCCGCGGCTCGCCCAGTCGTTCGAGCGCATCTCATCGGCGAACGCGCCCACGATCCGGCGGCGGGCGAAGGCACCGAAGGGGATGCCGAGAGTGGGGTCGAAGGCATCCGCCGAGGTGATCAGGGCGACCGCGCCAGCCGAGGCCAGGTCGTCGCGAGACAGATGAGTCGCCTTGGCCCAGACCTCGGAGACGAGGTAGCCCACCAGCGGAAGATTCTGCACAACGAGCGCGTTGCGTTCTGTCCTGTTCACGTGCCTTGCCCCCGGATGCGATCCCAGTGATCGCGTTGCGGTCGGCGCCTCCTGCTCTAGATAAGAGGAGGACGCCTGCTAAAAAACGGACTGTTTTTCGGGTAAGGGTCGTGCGGGTGGAGCGGATACTTCGGGTGTTTGAGCGGGTGTAGAACGAGTTCGAGGATCGGATTCCCCGTCGATCTGAGGCGACTCTATCGGCGCCAAGTACCCCGCCCTGCCCCCCTTATTAGTGGTATTTGCTCGATTTTTGGCCCCATTCCGGGGGCGAATGTACCCCGAAGAAGTCCCCCGGTCCCCCTTGTGGCGGACACGTCGAATGCTCAGCTCTGTGACTTACCGGCTTTACCACTTACCTGCGGGATACCCTTGCCGATAGTTCATCTCGTCGAGCGAGGTGGAGAAAATGCAGTCGGTAGAACGAGCACGGGAGTCGTCCGCACTGGTGGACGACCGAACGGGAGCCCGCATGAGCGCCAACGAACTCTCAGCCTGCCTGTGGCGGGAGCGAGAGCTCCTCGACCTGCTCGCCTTCAAGCTCGAAGAGGAGCAGTTCCTGCTCACCACGGGCAAGTCCCGCTGGCTCCAGTACGCCACGCGCGAGGTTGAACAGGTGATGGAACGCCTTCGCGCCGCCGGCCTTGCCCGGTCGGTCGAAGCGGCCGTCGTCGCCGACGAATGGGGCGCACCCCAGAATGCGACCCTTCGCGAACTCGTGGACACGGCACCGGATGGTCCGTGGGCCGACATCTTCACCTCGCACCTGAACGCCCTCACCGAGTACACCGAGCAGATCCGCGACCTTCGCGACCTCAACGAGCACTACCTGCGCACCGCCCTGCGTTTCATCCAGGAGGCGCAGGCCGACGGCAGCACCGAGAGCGGCACCTACGACGCGCATGGTGAATCCGGCGTCGCCAACCCCTCTGCCCAGATCTTCGACCTGAAACTGTGATCCCGTGAGCACCTTCAGCGGCCTGAATACGGCCTTCACCGGCCTCAATGCCGCTCGCCAGGGGCTCGATGTCGTCGGGCAGAACATCGCAAACTCCGGCACCACGGGCTACACCCGCCAGCGCGTCAGCACCGCCGCGGCCGGATCCCTCACCCAGATCGGTCCCCTCGTGCTCTCCCGCGCCCAGGTCGGCCGGGGCGTGACCGTCGACGGCATCGCGCGACTCGGGGATGTCATCCTCGACGGTCGCGTCCGAAGTTCGGCCGCGACATCCGGCAACCTTGCCGTTCGCTCCAATGCGCTCAGCAGCGTGGAGGCCGCTCTCAACGAGCCGAGCACCACCGGCATCTCCGCCCAGCTGAATGCCTTCTGGTCGGCGTGGGGGGATGTCTCGAACCGGCCCGGCGACGAGGCTCCCGCCGGCGTGCTGCTGCAGAAGGCGACCCAGCTCGCCGGGCAGATCGCGACCGGCTACTCCGCTGTCGATTCCACGTGGACCGATGTGCGCACCAAGCTCGACGGGATGGCGGCCGAACTGAACGACGCCGGCACCCGCGTCGCCGCCCTCAATGGCGCTATTCGCGACACTCTCGCCACGGGCGGGTCCGTCAATGAGATGCTCGACCAGCGTTCCGCCCTTACCTCCTCGATCGCGGCGCTCACCGGCGGCACGGTGCGCACCCTCCCCGACGGCACCGCCGAGGTTCTCGTGGGCGGCAATGCCCTCGTCTCGGGCGACGTGTTCCGATCCGTCACGGTCACCGGCAGCAACTCTCTCGCCGGAGCGAGCGGCTCCCCCGTGACGCTGGAGTGGACCAACCGGCCCGGCCAGTCCGTCGCCGTCGAGTCCGGCGAGATCGCCGGATCCATCGCCATGCTCGCTGCCGCGAACGGCACCGGAACCGGCGGCGCGATCGCGGAGGCTGCCGCGGGCTACAACGCGTTCGCCACCGCGCTAGCGAACACCGTCAACACCGCCCACCAGGCCGGAGCGACCCCGTCCGGGGCGACCGGCCTCGACTTCTTCACCATCTCGGCGACAGGCCCGGCCGCCCTCGGCCTGTCGGTGGTTCCGACCGGTGCCGCCCAGATCGCCAGCGGCACACCGGGAGCCGGCGGCAACAACGGCTCGAACGCCGAGGCGATCTCGCAGTTGGGATCGGCCCCCAATTCTCCCGACTCTGTCTGGTCGACTTTCGTCACGAAGATCGGCACGACCTCGAAGACGGCGCTCCAACAGGCCACTCTCGCCGACTCGGTGACGGCCGCTGCGACGGCCGCCCAACTCGCGAACTCCTCCGTCGACCTCGATGAGGAGAACGTCAATATGTTGACTTTTCAGAAGGCCTACCAGGGCGCTGCCCGCGTCATGACGGCCGTCGACGAGATGCTCGACACCCTCATCAATCACACCGGAATAGTGGGGAGGTAAGTCATGGTCAATCGAGTGACAAGCCAGACCAGGATGGCGAACTCGCAGATGAACCTGCAGTCGGCCGCGGCCCTGCTGGCCAAGCTGCAGGACACGGCGACGAGCCTCAAGAAGATCACGACCCCCTCGGACGACCCGACCGGCACCGCCGACTCGATGCGCGTGCGGGCCGCCCAGAGCCAGACCGCCCAGTTCGGGCGCAATGCCGACGACGGGATGGGCTGGCTGTCCACGGTGGACGCCACCCTCAGCGCCAGCACCGACATCATGCACCAGGTGCGCGATCTCACCGTGCAGGGCGCCAACGACGGCTCGCTCTCGCCGACGGCCAAGGAGGCGATCGCGACCGCTCTCGAAGGCCTCCGCACCGACCTGCTCGGCAAGGCCAACGCCACCTACCTCGGCCGCACCGTCTTCGCCGGCAGTTCCGACGCCGGCGTCGCCTTCCGCCCCGATCTGAGTTACACCGGCACCGGGTCATCGGTCATCCGGCGCATCGACACCAACGCGACGGTGCAGGTGGATGCCGACGGGGCCGCCGCTTTCGGCACCGGCGCATCCTCCGCCTTCGCCCTCATCGACTCGATCGTCGCGGACCTGCGCTCGGGGGTCAACGTGGGGCCGAGTCTCGCGGCAATCGACACGCGCATGACCGCGATGCTCAACACCCAGACCGCCGCCGGCGCTCGCCAGAACCAGATCACCGCAGCGAAGGATGCCATCGTGAGCAGGACCGGAAACCTCGAGGCGCAGCGCGCCGGGATCGAAGACGCAGACGTGGGAGAGATCGTGATCAAGTTGAAGCAGCAGGAGGTCACCTACCAGGCCGCCCTGGCCGTGACCGCGCGCACCCTGCAGCCCACTCTCATGGACTTCCTCCGATGAGCGCAGCGCTCGCCTTCGTCACCCCTCCGGCCGGGCTCGCCCCGCTCACGCAATTCACGCTCAACGAGGTCTCGGGGGCAGAGGGGCTCTACTCGCTTCGTGCCGTCGAGAACACCGCCATCCGCCTCTTCGTGCTCGATGCCGCGGTCTACCTTCCCGACTACGCCCCCGAGATCTCCGACGAACACTGCCGGGCCATCGACCTGCACAGCGCCGAAGACGCGATGGTGCTCGTGGTCGCGAACCCCGGTGAGACCGGCACGCGAATGAATCTGCTCGCTCCGATCGTGGTCAATGTGCACACCGGCACCTGCGCCCAGGTGATCCTCGACGACCAGGACTTCCCGCTGCAGGCGGAGTTCGCGGTGCGCTCGGCCTGATCCGTGCGGCAGGACGTACCGTGGCTCCTGCCTCCACTAGAGTGACGTGCATCGAGACCACCCGTCGTTCTCACTAAGGGCCAGTATGTCACAGCTCGTCCCCATCCCCTCGCCGGGGATCCCGCTCGCCTACGGCGATCGGGGCAGACCACTCGTGCTCCTGCTTCACGACTGGTACGGGCGGCTCCCCTGGCTCGCGAACTACGCCTCCGCGCTCTCCAGTCAGGGCTATCGCGTGATCGTTCCCGACCTCTACAACGGCGTAGCCACCGTCGAGGCCGCCACGGCCGAGGTGCTGATGGCCCAGTTGGATGTAGCCGGCGCCCTCGCCGAACTCGACGGCATCATCCAGGTTGCTCGCACCGAGGGCAGCACACGGGTGGGCGTGGTGGGCTTCTCCCTCGGCGGCTGGCTCGCCCTCCTGCACGCCCAGAGCGGCGAAGCGGATGCTGTAGTCGCCTATTACGCGACGCTCGGACCGGCCCAGCACGGTGTGATCCCCGCCCCGGTGCTGCTGCACCTCGCCGAGATCGACGACTGGGATGAGGGCGAAGACCCGGAGTCGTTCATCGACAGGTTGAAGGACCACGGCACGCCCATCACCGAGTGGACCTACCTCGCGACCGTGCACTCCTTCGCCAACGCGACGATCACCGATCGCACGGATGTGAATGCCGCCGCTCTCGCGTTCGCCCGCACCTCGGCGTTCCTTGAAGACCACCTTCTCGACTAGTCGAGGGCGACCGTGTCACCGCTGCGCAGTGACTCACGTGCCGCGAGTGCGACGGCGAGCGCGAGCACCGCGGAATCCACCGGGCAGAAGTCGGGGGCGGATGCGGAGCGCACGCACTCGAGGAAGTACTCGGCCTGGTTTCGGTAGGGGTTGTGGGACCCGATCAGCTTCTCCGTCACCCCCGCCGCGGTCTGCAACCGCACGGTGTCGGGCGCCGAAGACAGCTCGTCGGAGTCGAGCCTTCCGGCGAAGCCGTGACTGGCGAGCCCCGCGCTGCCGACGACGTCGAGCGTCGAGGCGAAGGTGAATCCCCGCGGCATCCCCATGAAACCGGTGATGTGGCCCACCCCTCCCCCCGCGTAGTCGACAGTCGCCTCGACCGGGCCGTCGGGTCGCGCGCGGCGCGCGGTCACCGAGAGCGGGATGCCGAGCAGCAGGTTGAGCTGGTCGAAGTCATGGATGCTGAAGTCGACCACCACCCCACCGGATTGCGTGTCATCGTGCCACCAGGTCGACGGCCGGGGAGCGGGACTGAAGCGTCCCGCCCGCACGGAGAGCACGCTGCCGAGCATCCCCTCCTCCACCGAGCGCCGCACCAGCCGATAGCCGTCGAAGAACCGCACCACGTGTGCCACCATGAGCACCCCCGCGCTCACGGCGGCCTCATCCCGAAGCGCGACGGCATCAGCCATCGTGAGCGCTATCGGCTTCTCGAGCAACACGTTCTTGCCCGCTCGCAGTGCGCGGAGAGCGATCCCCGCGTGGGTGGTCGTTGGGGTGCACACCGACACGATTCCGACCCGGGGGTCTGCGAGAACCACACCGAGGTCCGGTTCGAAGCGCGCCTGCGGGGCATGCTGCAGCGGGGCGCCATCCGTCAGGGTATTGACATAAAGGATGTCATCCGCCAGCCCGAGTTCACTCCACGCCCGTGCGTGAGCCTGCGCCATCGCGCCGCGACCGACGATTGCGATGCCGGTGATGGGGTGTCCTCGGTCATGCTGAACTCGTAGAAGCCGGGAGTCGGCTCATCCGGGATGACCTCTCGCCAGAGTTCTGCCATGGCGTTCTCCCCCTCCCGGAGGTCTGCGACCACGATGTCTCTTCGCACGAGCGCTGCGGCTCCGGCCGTGTCTCCCGCCAAGGCGAGGGCGCGAGCTTCCAACAGCAGCAATCTGCCGCTCCGCTGCCCTCCCCTGACGCCGGGAAGCGCCAGTATCTCGAGGGCGACGGTCGGCTCGCCCAGCGCGATGGCTGCCGTTGCCGCTTCGACGATCAACGCCCCGTTCGAGGCATCCAGCGCGCAGGCACGGCGGTAGTGCGCCAGCGCTTCGGCCCGCTCCCGCGGATCATCTCCGGTCATGCCGAGTATGGCGAGTCCGCGTTCGGCACTGGCATCGGGGGAGAAAGCGAGCGATTGCCGATAGAGGCTCGCGGCAGCCGCGCGGTCACCGGCGGCGTGCCTCATCGTGGCGCGGTGGAAGCAGGATGCCGCGTCATCGCCCCCGTCGGCGCAGAGCCGTTCCCAATCGGTGCCGGTCACGAAACCGCTCGTTCCTGGCGCTGGACTCGTCGTGGTGCGCCCCTCCACCAGATCCAGCCAGGCACGCTGGTCGTCCGTGATGGACTCGCGCGGGAATGGCGTGCCGGTCTCGTCGATCCACCCCTGCCCCGATCGACTCCGTCGTGCGCTCTCGAGCGCACCCCACCCGCTACCCGAGAGGAGGATGCGGGCGGGGGGCAGGTCGGCCCAGGACCGGGCTGCGCGTTGCGCTGCGTCGAGCTCGGCCACATCCGCCAACCGCGAGAGCCGCTCGTGCGCGTGCGTGACAGCATGCTGCCAATCCGAGCCCTGCGCGAGTGACGGAGAGAGCCGGCCATTGCCATAGGCCTCTACCCAGCTCCACTGCGCGCCGGCGGGCATCTGCAGGTGTTGGAACTGGGTCTGGGCGAGCCCGGCCTGGATCTCGGCATAGTCGCCGCCGCGGGGCGTGAGCCAGCGCTGCCAGCGCTGCCCGCCGGCGCCCCCTCCCCAGACGAAGAGCTTTCGCCCGCGGAGCCCCCTCGTGGACAGCATCGCCAGACCGTCGCCCTGCCGATCGGCTGCGACGACCCACGGTCGCTGCTCGGGCGGGATATCGAAGAAGAAGTCCCTGGCCCGGGAGTTGATGGTCGGCCGGGTCCAGTCCGTCGCGGGCGATGCCGCGGTGACGGGCACGCGGGAGATGCCCCCCTCGTACGCGCTCGCGAAGGCGGTGTCGGCGGGAGCAATGACGCGAGTGTGCTCGCTCTGAGGGATGGCGGCGTTGGTCCACCAATACATCGGCACGGCCCTGTCGTTCGGGTTCCTCAGCCGCACCGCGACGAACAACACCGGCGAGTTCTCCGGCAGCCACGCGTCGACCTGGAACACCACCTGGCGCAACCGGTCGAATTCCCATAGCCGGAGCAACTCCTGGCCCTCTGGCGTACGGATGATCGCCGTGTGGATGGGGCTCGCCGTTCCGGGCGAATGCCCGCGCGTGCCGATGTTCCATTCGATCCCCCCGGCGAACCAGGCGTTACGCAGTCCCAGGTTGGCGAGCTGGATCGTGTCGGGCGAATGCAGGAGGTGCTTGCCGCTGACCTTGTCGAAGAGCTCCCACAGGCGCCCGCCCCATTCAGGAAGGAACACGGCACGCAGCAGATCGTTCTCCAGCACCACCGTCATCACGGGCGTGTCCACGAGATCGCGCCCGTAGCCCCCCTGCTCCTGGTAGGGATAGAGGGTGGGCGGGTTACCGTAGAGGGAACCCTCCACAATCTCCGGCGGAATGTCCCCCGAGATCGAGTACGGGGTCTCCAGCGGCGGACCGACCATCGGCAGCGAGTCCGGCGGCCCGAAGTCCGGCAGAGCCAGGACGCGAGACTCTATGGTGAGGCTCATGCGACGACCGCCCTCGCGCGGGCTCGATCGATCTCGGCGGTGAGACGACGATGCATTGCCGGATCCACCTCGAGGCCGAGATGACGGAAGGCGAGGACCGCCGCCCCGACGATGCCGTCTTCCACCGGCACGAGTTCGGCGCCACCGAGGGCGTCCTGCAACCGCTCGGTGAAGATGGCCGGTGCCCGCGAGAGGCCGGCAGCGAGCACGCTGCCGCCCAGCACCACCACGTCCGGCACCATCAGGTCCGGCACCATCAGGTCCGGCACCATCAGGTCCGGCGGCGCGCCCCCGCCCGATTCCGGTTCGCGGGCGGCGCTGAGAACCCTCGCGATTCCCTCCGCGGCTGCCTCTAAGATCTCGCGCGCCACCGCGTCCGCCGGCGAGTCGTCGTTGGCCTGGAAGGCGAGAGGAGCGAACCGGGCGAGCTCGACGGGCCGCAACGCGTAGAGCTCATTGACGAGCCGGGAGAGCTCTTCTGACCGTCCACGACTCCGCGCTCCCGTGCGTTCGATGCCGGTGGCCTCGAGCAGGAGCTGGGTGAGTGCGGTCGGCGGGCCGAGCCCGTCGAGCGAGGCGACCGCCGCACGGGCCACCTGCTGGCCGATCCAGAATCCCGAGCCGGCATCTCCGAGCAGCCAGCCCGATCCGCCCTTCACGGTGTGGATCTGGCCACCCGAGATGCGAGCGGCGATCGTGCCCGTGCCGGCGATCACCGCATAGCCCTCGGTCAGCGGGGTGCCGGAGCAGAAGGTTCCGAGCAGATCCGGCTCGATGATGGTGCGCCCGGCGAGCCCGAGAGCCGCGAGCCGCGACTCGAGCAGCGTGATGAAGGGCGGCGTCGCGGAGCCGGCCAATGCGATGACCACGAGCGAGTCGTCGGCTGTCGCTGGCGCCTCTGCGGCAAGAGCCCGCTCGGCGGCGAGAGTGAGGGCGTCGACGGCGCCGGCGACTCCCACCGCCGTGGGGTTGCCCCCGCTGGCGCGACCGAAACCGGAGCATGCTCCCGAGGAATCGAGCAGCACAGCACGTGAGGACGTGCCCCCCGCGTCAATGGCCAGAATTTTTCGCATCGTTACTTCTTCGAAATATTTGGGATCTGAGCACACTGTACTGTAAGAATAATTTTCGTGAACCTCCAAAGAAGGAGATTGTAATTACCACCGTCGCGCCTCCCCCCGTCGCTCCCCCCGGCGAGCATGCCGCAGGGGTGGCCAACCGCATCCAGTCGCGGCGGCCGGAGATGTCGGGCGCCATGGCGAAGATCGCGGATTACCTGCTCGAGTACCCCCAGGCGCCGCTCAAGCTCTCGATCGGCCAGCTCGCCGCGCAGGCGGGGGCCTCTGCAGCCACCGTCACCCGATTCTGTCGCCTGATCGGCTATGCCGGTTACGTGCCGTTCCGGGTGAGCATCGCCACGGATTTCGGGCGCAGCACGGCGCGCGACTCCTGGAAGACCGACATCGGCCGGGCCTTCGGTCCGCAGGATTCGGCCGCGGACGTACTCAGCACGCTCATCAACGCCCACTCCCGCACTCTGCGTGAAACCGCCGCCGCGATCGACTTGCCCCTGATGAAAAAGATTGCCAAACGCATCGCCACGAGCAGCCACGTGGATATCTACGGGGTCGGCGGAAGCGCATTCCTCGCCGAAGAGATGCAGGCACGGCTGTACCGCATCGGCGTGAACACGCACGTGTGGTCGGAGGTGCACGCGGGGCTCACGAGCGCCGCCATCCAGACCGCCGGATCTGTGGCCATCGGAATCTCCAACTCCGGGCGAACGGAGGAGACGATCCAGATGCTGCGGGAAGCCGGTCGAGCCGGGGCGCTCACTGTGGCGATCAGCAATAATCCGACCTCACCCCTCGCGGAGAACGCCAATCTCACGGTCGTCACCTCGGTCTACGAGCAGTTCCTCCAGCCCGACGACCTCTCGGCCAAACACGGCCAGCTGCTGGTGCTCGACCTGCTCTACCTGCTCACTGCGCAGGAGAACTTCTCTCGTTCGACCAACAACCTCGCCGCTTCCGCGCTCGCGGTGGCGACGCACCGCCGCCCCCGCCGTTCCACCCTTTCCCCGCGCTCCGCGCGCGAGACCTCACCATCGATCGATTGAAACCAGGAGTCACCGTGCCAGAAACCGTCACCCAGTCCGACCTGGACAGCGCCTTCACCCGCGAGGTCCAGTCTCGAATCGAGGCTCTCGCGGCGAGCGCCCAGGCCGGTGCCTTCGATGACGCCATCAGCCTGTTCGTCGAGGCGATCGGGCACGGTGGAGTGATCCAGGCCTTCGGCACGGGGCACTCGGAGGCCTTCGCCATGGAGATCGCCGGCCGTGCCGGTGGTCTCATCCCCACCAAGAAGATCGCCCTTCGCGACGTGGTGCTTCGCGGCAGCCTCGACATCAGCGCCCTCGGCGGCTCCTCCCTCGAACGCAACCCCGACATCGCCGCGGAGCTGTTCGCCATCGCGGACGCCGGCCCCGATGACGTCTTCGTGATCGCGTCCAACTCCGGCGTCAACGGCTCGATCGTCGGCCTCGCCCTCGAAGCGAAGCAGCACGGTCATCCGGTGATCGCGGTGACCAGCCTCGACCACACCATGCGGGTCGAGCCGAAGCACGCCAGCGGCAAGCGCCTCCGCGATGTGGCAGACGTCGTGATCGACAATCTCGCCCCCTTCGGCGACGCGACCATCGAGCTCTCCGGTGGAATCCCGGTCGGCGCGGTCTCCTCGATCACCGCGGCCTACATCGCCCAGATCCTCACCATCGGCACGGCCCAGCGGATCGCCGCGCAGGGTTCGACGCCTCCCCTCTATATCTCGGCGAACATCCCGGGCGGAGACGAGCACAACAAAGCCCTCGAACTGCAGTACAACATCACCCGCAACGCCTGATTCGCAGCATCCGGAATCCCCGTCACCCCAAGAATGAAAGGCAGTACACCATGAGCAACACCTCTTTGACGAACGCAGCAGTGACTAAGGCAGCCGAGCCCTTCCAGCGCCGCCAGTTCCTGCGCGGCGCCCTCGCTGTCGGCGTCTTCATTCCCGCCACCGGGATGCTCGCATCCTGCGTGGGCGGCGGGGGCACCACCGCGGCACCGGGCGGCACCGTGTCGGCCAAGAACCCCTTCGGCATGGCAGACAAGTCCACCGTCGACGCTGTCATCTTCAAGGGCGGTTACGGAATCGCCTACGCCGAATTCGCCGGCAAGGTAGTGGAGAAGGCACAGGCCGGATCCACGGTGAAAGTCACCGCCGCCACCAACATCGCTCAGTCCCTCCAGCCACGGTTCGTCGGCGGCAACCCGCCGGACGTGATCGACAACAGCGGCGCCAACCTCATCGGTATCAACACCATCCGCGGCCAGCTCGAGGACCTCACCTCTGTGATCGAGGCCAAGAACCTCGAGGGCAAGGTGATCAAGGACACGCTGTACGCCGGTGTGATCGAGCCCGGTACCTTCGACGGCAAGTTCGTGCAGCTCAACTACGTGCTCACGGTCTATGCCATGTGGTACTCGGCATCGCTCTTCGAGACCAACGGGTGGACGGTTCCCACCACCTACGAGGAAGCTCTCGCCCTCGGGGCGCAGGCGAAGGCACAGGGCAAGTACCTATTCGGCTGGGGCAAGGAAGCGGCCACCTACTACCAGACGATGGCCATCGCCTCCGCGATCAAGGAGGGCGGCGACGACGTGCGCCTCGCCCTCGAGAACCTGAAGGACGGATGCTGGTCGCTCCAGCCCATCCAGGATGTGTTCACCGGGCTCAAGAAGATCATCGACGCCGGCTACATGCAGCCCGGTGGCGCTGGAACGCAGTTCACTGCGGCCCAGGCCCAGTGGAGCAATGAGGAGAAGTTCCTCCTCTACCCCTCGGGCGGCTGGATCGAAAACGAGATGAAGACGCAGACCAAGGAGGGCTTCAAGATGACCGGAGCTCCCGAGCTCACGGTGACCACCTCGCCGAAGTTCCCGCAGAAGGCTCTTCACTCCACCGCGGGTGAGGGGTACATCGTGCCGTCCCAGGCCAAGAACGCGGCCGGCGGCAAGGAGTTCCTGCGCGCGATGCTGTCGAACGAGGCGGCGGTCAACTTCGCCAAGACGACCTTCTCGTCCACCATCGTCAAGGGCACCATCCCCGCCGACGGCTTCGGCTCGACCGCACTGGTTTCGCAGGTGAAGCTTCTCGAGGGCGCCGGCAGCGACGTCTTCTCCTGGAACTTCGTCGACCTCTACGGACTCAACACCGACCAGCTCGTGGTGTGGAACACCTTCCTGCAGGGCGGTTCCTCTGTCGCCCAGCTCACCACCTCCCTTCAGCAGATCACCGACAAGGTGCGCAACGACAGTTCAGTGAAGAAGGTCACGGTCAAATGACAGCTGTCGTCCCTCCGACGACAGCGCCGGGCGGTGGACGTGGGTCCACCGCCCGGCGGTTCGGCCGCCGTGACCTGACCTTCGACAAGATCAGCTTCATGCTGGTCTTCCTCGTGTTGCCGGTGGTCGGGTACGTGCTCTTCGTCGTGTGGCCATTCATCCAGGCGTTCTACTACTCGCTCACCGACTGGTCGGGATTCACCCCGGGCATGAACTTCGTCGGCTTCGTCAATTACGGCAAGATCCTCAGCGACAACATCTTCCTCACGGCCATGCGCAACAGCGTCACGCTGCTGTTCGTGCTGCCTGTCGTCACTCTCGTGATCAGCCTCGTCTTCGCGACCCTCGTCACCATCGGCGGGCCGAGCCAGGGACCGATCCGCGGGCTGCGCAACTCGAGCCTCTACCGGGTGGTCTCCTTCTTCCCCTACGTGATCCCCGCTATCGTGATCGGCATCATCTGGAGCCAGGTCTACACTCCCGGCGGTCTGCTGAACGGTGTCCTGACCGGCGTCGGGCTCACCCAGTTCCAGTCCTTCGCCTGGCTCGGGGATCCCCGCACCGCGATGGTCGCCACGATCTTCGTGATCGTGTGGAGCCTCGTCGGCTTCTACATGGTGTTGTTCATCGCGGCGATCAAGGGCATCCCGGCCGAGGTCTTCGAAGCTGCGCGCATCGACGGAGCCGGGCGGCTCCGCACGGCGGTCACCATCACGATCCCGCTGTTGCGCGACAACATCCAGACCGCCTACATCTACATGGGCATCCTCGCGCTGGATGCCTTCGTCTACATGTCGGCGCTCAACCCCGGTGGCGGCCCCAACAACACCACGCTCGTGATGTCTCAGCAGCTGTTCACGACGGCCTTCACCAAAGGGCAGTTCGGAGTCGCCTGTGCGATGGGCGTCGTGCTCGCCGTGATCACCCTGGTCTTCGCGACGATCGTCTTCCTGGTGAACCGGCTCACCGGCGGATCGAACGAGGTAGCAGAATGAGCACCGTGAAACTGGCCGGCACGGCCGCATCCCGCCGCCGGTCGACAAGCACGGGCGACCGGGTGGTCGGCGGTGTCTCGCATACCGTGCTGACCCTCTGGTCGATCGTCGTCGTCGTGCCGCTGCTCTGGACGGTCATGTCGTCGTTCAAGACCAGCAAGGAGATCTTCGCGTCGCCGTTCAGTCTGCCGACGCGTTTCAGCTTCGACAACTATGTCAACGCCTGGACCACGGCCGGCATCGGCAGCTTCTTGCTCAACACGATCTTCGTGGTGTTCGGTGCGCTGATCGTGACGATGCTGTTCGGGTCCATGTGCGCCTACGTGCTCGCGCGCTTCCAGTTTCCGGGCAGTCGGGCCATCTACTACCTGATGCTGGCCGGCCTCACCTTCCCGATCTTCCTCGCGATTGTGCCGCTCTTCTTCGTGCTGCGGAGCATCGGACTGCTCAACACGCTGCCCGGGCTCATCCTCACCTATGCGGCCTTCGCGTTGCCCTTCACGGTGTTCTTCCTGTTCTCGTTCTTCAAGTCGCTGTCGAACTCGATAGCCGAGGCGGCGGCCCTGGATGGCGCGGGCGAGTGGCGCACGTTCTTCCAGGTGATGCTCCCGATGGCCCGGCCCGGCCTCGCCACCGTCGCGATCCTCAACTTCGTCGGACTGTGGAACCAGTTCCTGCTGCCGGTCGCACTCAATTCCGATCCGAAGAACTACGTGCTCACCCAGGGCATGGCGACCTTCGCATCACAGGCCGGATACTCCGTGGACTTCGGGGCGCTGTTCGCCGGGGTCGTCATCACGATCATCCCGGTGTTCATCGTCTACCTGATCTTCCAGCGCCAGCTGCAGGGCTCCGTGTCGCAGGGCACGAACAAATAGCACCTGCACCCTCCCGCGCTGTCGAGTGACGCGCGCGCCCGAAACGTCAGGCGCGCGTGTCACTCGCGGGTGCGCGCACGTCCCACAGGTGATGCGTCGGGTCATGGGCGAGGTAGACCGCGAAGCTCGCCACCGTGAACTGCGCGCCATCGTTGCGGCGGCCGGGGCGGCCCCACGAGTCGTCCGGCACCGCGTCGAAGGCTGCGGCGAGCGCCGCACCCGCCCCAACGAGCTCGTCTGCGACCGCTGCCGGGTCCTGCTCGTTGTAGTGCTCCGCCGTCGCCGTCTCGTCCTGATCCCAGTTGGGGAAGACCGGGTCGTACTCGTCGAGCATGAGTCCGAGGCGCACGAGGAAGATGCGGTACACGTCCCGCACGTGGGCGGCATATTCGAGGGCTGACCAGGTGCTGCCGTCGGGTCGCTGCGCGACATCCGCTCTCTGCAGGACCGGCGGCCAGGCTGCCGCGTTTGCGCGCACGAGCGCCGCGACATCCCGCGCCGCGACGGTGGTGGCGTCGAAACCGCACTCCGGGCACGGTCGATCGAGCACCCAGGTCCAGTTCTTGGTGTCAGGCATGATCGGCATGACCCCATGGTGGCCCATGAGGGCGAACGGATACCGTAGATGTCGTGCCAGATTCCCCCGTTTTCCCGCCTGCCGTGGTCGCTGCCGTGCTCTCCCACATGAATTCCGACCATGCCGACGACAACCTGCTCATCGCGCGGGCCTTCGCCGACCCGGCCGCTGCGGCGTGCACGATGACCTCGCTCGACGGTGAGGCCGGCTACTGGAGCTATGTCGTCGAGCGGACCGGCGGCCGTCACGAAAGGGATTTGCGGATGCCGTGGGCGGCGGCCATCACGGAGCGCGCCGAGATCCGACGCGAGATCGTGTCGCTCTACGACCAGGCGCACGCTCGCCTCGGCACCACCCCTCGAGAGCACTGAGGCTACGCTGGGCACTCGCTGAGCGCCCGGTGGACATCCCCTACCAAACCCCCGGACGCGCGGCCACGAATACCTAGTCAAGCGAGACACCCGTCGAGCTGTAGAGGAGAAACATCATGTCCAAGTCACCCAACCGCCTGCTCGCGACCGTCTTCGGCGCGGTCTACCTTCTCGTCGGCCTGCTCGGCTTCACGGCAACCTCGGGTGTCGGCTTCTTCGACGTCAAGGGCGGCCTTCTGCTCGGCATCTTCGAGGTCAACGTGTTCCACAACGTCGCCCACCTCCTGATCGGCGCCGCGCTGCTCATTGCCGGACTGTCGAGCCTTCGCGCGTCCAAGGCCGTCAACACCACCATCGGAGCCGCGTACCTGCTGCTCGGTATCGTCGGCCTGTTCATCCTCAACTCGGCCGCGAACATCCTCGCCATCAACACCGCGGACAACGTGCTGCACTTCGGTAGCGCCGTGATCCTGCTCGGCGTCGGGCTCGGCGCGGACAAGGCAGTTCGCGCCCACGCCGCCGCGTAGTCGCATCCGCTCGATCGATCGCAGGGGAGAGTTCTCATGTCTGTCATCACCCGTTCGTGGCTGTCCTTCGCCGCCATCGGTGCCGGAGTGATCCATCTGGCACTCGTGATCAGCTCTCCCCTCGCCGTCGGCATCCCCCTGGCGATGTTCGGCCTTGCCGAGCTCACCTGGGGCGTGCTCATCCTCGTGAAGGACCGATTGCTCGTGCCTCGGCTCGCGCAGGCCGGAGCCCTCGCACCGGTGCTGCTCTGGAGCCTCCTCACCGTGACGGCCACCCTTCTCGCCGCTCCCCAGATCGCGGCATCGCTGCGATTCGTCCCGATGGGCATCGCCGCTCTCTTCGAACTCTTCATCGCCGCAATACTCAGCGTGATACTGCGCCGACGGTCGACTGCGACTGCGACTGCGACTGCGGCAGCGCGGGAGCCGAAGGCCCCCGGTGCGGTGAGATACCTCGCCGCCGTGATGCTCGCCGGAATTCTGGTCGGTGGTCTCACCACCCCGGTTCTCGCCGCGACCCAGGCCGGGACTGTGGCGATGCAACACGGCGGGACCATGGGCGGGATGATGGATATGAACATGCCGGGAATGGGCCACTGACACGCGGTCATCCCGCTAAACTTAGGGTCACCTAACCTGAGCTCAGGAGTCGCCGTGACCCGTGTCATCCCCTTTTCGCAGGCGCTCCGCGAGCGCACCTGGTCCGGTCACGGTGACAGTGAGGGGGCTGGCTTTATGTCCGACCTCATGACCGGCAAGGGCACCCGCGAGGATTACATCGCCCTGGTGGCCCAGCACTTCTTCATCTACGAGGCCCTCGAGGCAGCAGCACAGCGGATGGCGACGGATCCCGTGGCCGCGCCGTTCATCAGCCCGCAGCTCACCCGACTTCCCGCCATCCGCCTCGACCTCGCCTTCCTGCTGGGCGAAGACTGGCAGCAGCGCATCGCCCCCCTGCCGACCACACGGCGCTACGTCGATCGGCTCAACACCGTCGCGGCCAGCTGGCCCGGTGGGTTCGTGGCCCACCACTACACGCGGTACCTCGGCGACCTCTCGGGTGGGCAGGTCATCCGCAGTCTCATGCAGCGCCAATTCGGGTTCGAGACGAACGGGGTCGGGTTCTACCTCTTCGACCAGATCGCCCGGCCGAAGCAATTCAAGGAGACCTACCGCGAGCAACTGGATGCGGTGGACTGGAGCGCAGAAGAACGCGAACGGGTGATCGACGAGGTGCTCATCGCCTACCGCTTCAACACCGAGCTCTTCGAGGACCTGTCGCGCGCGAAGGCAGCCGCCTAGCCTCCCCCGCTGCTCTCCGGGGACACTCCGGCGTACCCGGACATCTGCGCACGTTGCGGCCCGGCGCGCGGGCCACGAAAGTGCGCGATCGCCCGCTTTGCGGGCCCGTCCGGGCCGCCCCTGCGCGCTACGCTTCGATACCCGGCAGCGCCGAGGCGCCACTCATGAAACGCTGCACATCGGGGTCGACGCGGATGTCGCTCGGTCGCAGCGGCCGCGAGAGGTAGAGCCCCTCGAGCTCGGTGAGGCGGCTGAGCGCCACATAGGTCTGGCCGGCGCTGAAGGTGCCGGATCCGAGATCCACGATCGCGCGATCGTAGGTCTTGCCCTGCGACTTGTGGATGGTGACCGCCCATGCCAGTCGCAGCGGAAACTGGGTGAACTCGGCGACGATGTCTTTCTTCAGCGTCTTCGTCGACGCGGAATACGTGTATTTGAACTTCTCCCAGATCGCGGGCTGCACCTCGTGCACCTCGCCGTCGACCTCCACGAACACGGTCGACGAGATCTTGGTGACGGTGCCCACCGTGCCGTTCACCCAGCGCTGGCCGCCCTCACCGGCGGAATCGTTGCGCAGAAACATCACCCGAGCGCCCACCTTGAGCTGAAGGGACTCGTCGGCGGGGAACGACCGTCCGCCGAACTCTCCAGAGACATCGGCCTTCGCCGTCTTGACGGCCCCGGGGAGCCGGGCGAGGGCTGCAGCGTTGATGCGGTTGACGGTGTCGTTGCGGGTGGCGAGGGTGATCGTGCCATCCGTCGGCGCTGGGCGGGCGCCGGTGTCATTGAGGCGCCCCGCGATCTCCGCGGTGACCATGCCGTGGCGCACCGCGTTGAGCATGAACTTGAACTCGGCCTCGTGCTGGCGATGGATGGTCGTCAGCTCGAAGATGCGCAGCTCGGTCTCCTGCCACACCTTCGCGTCGAAGAACCACATCGAGCGGTACTGGTCGGTGAAGTAGGCGCGCTCGTCGGCATCCCCCGGCACCGGGGCGAGCTGGTACGGATCACCGAACAGCACCACCTGCACACCCCCGAATGCGGTGAACGGCTTCTGGCGCGCCTGTCGCAGGCTGCGATCGATGGCATCGACCAGGTCGGCGTTGACCATGGAGACTTCGTCGATGACCAGCGTGTCGATGGTGTTGAGCAACTTGCGCAACTCGGGCACCTGGTCGATCGCGTGGTCGGCGATGACCCCGATCGGCAGGCGGAAGAGCGAGTGGATGGTCTGCCCGCCCACGTTGAGCGCTGCCACTCCGGTGGGCGCCGCGATCACCACCTGCTTCGCGGTGTTCCACGACAGATGGTTCAGTAGCGTGGACTTCCCTGTGCCCGCGCGACCCGTGACGAAGATGTTCTCGCGGGTGTTTTCGATGAGCTCGAAGACGGCGGCCTGCTCGGCGGAGAGCGCGAATTCGGCCACGATACTTCTCCCTCCCGGCATCCGTAACAGCACTCCAATCTACCGCCGCGGGCCCGTGTCGGTCGGCGGGAGGGGGCCTTGTGTTGAGAAGCCGGGCACGGGACCGCCACTTAGGATGTGGAGATGCCGCCCCGTATCCTCGCCCGCTGGCTCATGCTGGCGGGGGTGCTCCTCCTTGCATTCTTTGGCACGGTCACGACCCTCAACCTCACGCTCTACAGCGCCTCGGGGTTCGTCTCCTCCTACCTCTCCGCCGTCGCCCGGCACGATGTCGACGGCGCGCGCCGAATGCCGGGAGTGACCGTCAGCCCGACAGGAACCGACGAGCTCCTCGCCCCGGCCGCGCTCTCCTCCCTCACCGACATTCGCCTGGTGAAGGACACGGATGACGGTGGCGGGCGCCATACCGTCTTATACGGTTACACAATCGGGGGCGCCGAGGGCACCTCATCCTTCGTCGTGGAGCACAGCGGCGGACGCCTCGGAGTCTTCTCGGCGTGGCGCTTCGTCCAATCGCCACAGAGCCTGCTCAGCGTCACCGTGAAGCACGGCAGCGGTGTGCTGGCCAACGGTGTCGCCCTGCCCCCGGTCGCGGCCGACGTCGCTCACGCCTACCGCGTGCTCACCCCGAGCCGGGTGGTCCTGACCCACACCTCGACCTACCTCGGGTCGGTTCGGGTGTCACCCCTCGTGGATCAGCCGGCGAGCGTCACAGACGCGAGCGTCGACATCCAGGCTAATACGGTCTTCGTGCGCGAGGTGCAGAAGCAACTCGACAAGTTCCTCGCCGCCTGCACGACGCAGAAGGTGCTGCTGCCCACCGGGTGCCCGATGGGTACTCAGATAACCGACCGGCTGCAGGATGCTCCCACCTGGTCGATCGTGAGCTACCCGATCGTCACGATCGTGCCAGGGGCCAGCCCGGGGAGTTGGCAGATACCCGAGACCGGGGGGCTCGCCCACCTCAGGGTGAAGGTGCGGTCGATCTTCGACGGCAGCCTCTCGACCTTCGACGACGACGTGCCGTTCACCGTGCGCTACGTCATCACCTTCGCCGGCGACGGCAGCCCAGTGATCACCGCTCAGTACTGAGTCCGCGGACCGCGCGCCTGGCGCCAGCCGGCCCGATCGGCGAGCACCCGTGCCGAAGCATCCGCAATCGAATCGCGGCGGGAACATGCCCTCGCGGCGGGAGATACGTCTCCCGCCGCGAGGCTCCGGTTCATCCACGAGCGCGCGCAACCCCCGCCGCACGCGCGCAACCCCCCACAACCGCCGGGATTTCCGGGCACGGGAACGCCGCTCAACCGCGGGCCGGGCACCTAACGGCGGCCCGCCCGATCGGCGAGCATCCGGTTGTACTCCAGCAGTTCGGCGTCGCCGTCACGCTCGGCCTTGCGGTCGAGCCGTCTCGCGTCCTTCGCGTCGCTCTTCGACCACATGATCGCCACCGTGATAGCGAGGATGATCGTGGGGATCTCCCCCACGCTCCATGCGATGCCACCGCCGGTCTGCTGATCCGCGATCGCGCTCACACCCCAGGCCCGGCCCATCGCCCCGTACCAGTTGGCCAGCAGCAGGCCCGTGCCCGTGATGAGTGAGAGCCCGAAGAACGCATGGAAGGCCATCGTGCCGAGCAGCACGAGCAGACGCATCGGGTACGGCGCCCGGTAGGGGAGTGGATCGACGCCGATCAGGGCCTGCACGAAGAGATACCCGGTGATCAGGAAGTGCACGATCATCCAGGTGTGTCCGATGTGGTCCGTCGTCGCCCAACTGAACAGCGGCGTGTAGTAGAACACCCAGAGCGAGACCACGAACAGCGCCGCCGCCACTATCGGGTTTGACAGCACCGCGGATGCCCGTGAATGCACGAACAGCATGATCCACTCCCGCGCACCGCGGCTGCCGTCCGAGCGCTTAGCGATCGCGCGGAGGGCGAGCGTGATGGGAGCGGCGGGCACGAGCAGCACCGGGATCATCATGCCGAGCAGCATGTGCCCGAGCATGTGCACGCTGAACAGATACTTCTCGTAGGCGTTGATTCCCCCGTTGGTCACCCAGAACAGCAGGCCGAGGCCGGCGAGCCAGACCACGAGCCGATGCACCGGCCACTTGTCCCCGCGGCGGTGCAGCCTCACGACGCCGGCGATGTAGAAGAACGCGAGGAAGGCGATGAGAAGCACCCAGAGGTTGTCGAAGTTCCAGGTGGTGAAGTAGCGCGAGAAGGTGAGCTCTGGCGGCAGGGGAGCCTGGGTCAGGATCCAGGCCGGGCTCGTGAGGGTGGCATCCTGCGACACCGGAGTCGCCGTCTTCGCCAGAGCGGCCGCGACACCGGAGGCCAGTCCCATGAATCCGAGTTCCGCGGCGATGAGCCACCAGAAGAAGCGGTTGCCGCTGTTGGCCGAGGACTGCATCTTCGCCACCAGGAACCGCCGCTGCCCGAGTCCGAAGAGGCCGAGGGCGAGAAGCGCAAAGATCTTGACGAGCACGAGGATGCCGTAGGGCGTGAGCAGTTGGGTGATCGTGCCGACACGCAGGGCCGCGTTCACGTAGCCGGAGGCGGCGACCACGACGAAGCAGATGATGGCGAGCGTCGAATAGCGGGAGATGATCGGCCCGATGCGTCCGCCCTCGAGGGTCTTACGGATGAACACGATGGTCACGAGCCCGCCGAGCCAGATCGCCGCGAAGACCACGTGCAGACCGAGGGACGTGACTGCCGCGTCGTGACCGGCTGCATCCGCCGAGTGCCCCTGCAAGGCCTGTGGAACCAGGCCGACGGCAGCGAAGGCGGTGACGAAGACGAGCATCGTGCGGTTGCGCACGGCGAAACACAGCACGGTGACCACGGCGGCGACGAGGGTGCTTGCTAGCCAGGCCTGGCCGATCTCCTTGTTGGTGAGGAAGTCGCCGAGCACCCCGCCGAAGTTCGCGTCAAGGCTGATCGGTTTGGTGTAGAAGCTCATGAAGGTGAGGAATCCGGTCACGGCCGACGCGATGGCCCAGAACCCCGCGGCACCGGCGGCGATATCGAGCGTGCGGGCGAACTCCGGCCGGTCAGCGCTCATGGCGAAACACAGCAGCACGAGCGATCCGAGCGTGACGGCGACACCCAGGTTGAACAGCATGGTGGCAATCGGCAGGCCGTAGCGCACGAGCGCTCCGGGATCGATCAGCCGGGGTGCGTCGGCGGCATGACCGAAGGCCAGCGCGGCGAACAGGGATGCGAAGGCAACGACCAGGAGCAGCGCTGGACCGGCGATTCTCACGATCCGTGGCACGGCATCCAGCCTAGGCGAGCAAACTGGGCCTCCGCCCCGCCGGCGGGGCCCGTTCTTAACGACCGAAGGGGATGCCGACCCTCAGGTCGGCATCCCCTTCGGGAGGAGAAGCGAAGACTACTTTGCAGCGGCCTTGAGCTTGCTTCCGGCGCTGACCTTCACGCCGTAGCCCGCCTTGATCTGGATGGCCTCACCCGTGGACGGGTTGCGACCGGCACGAGCGGCACGGTGGGTGCGCTCGACCGCGAGCCAGCCCGGGATTGTGACCTTGGTGCCTTCGCCGACCGAAGTGGCGAGAGTGGAGAACAGGGCGTCGAGGACGCCGTTCACTGCAGCCTGGCTCTGGCCAGACTCAGCGGCAACTGCCGCGACGAGCTCGGTACGGTTTAGTGACTTGTCAGCCATTGAAGTCCTCCTCGGACGTTGTGCTTCTCAGAACATAGATTGCTGCTCGCGAGAACAGTTCTTTTGCTTGGATGGAACTGAGGCATTGGGGCGTGTGACCCCGCAGCCGCCTGTAATTTACCAGCTTGACTTGGTAATACCGGGCAATTCGCCCCGGTGAGCCATATCGCGGAAACGCACACGGGAGACCCCGAACTGGCTGAGGAAACCACGCGGACGACCATCGATGGCGTCACGACCGCGCACGCGCACCGGGGAGGCGTCGCGCGGAAGCTTCTGCAGTCCGAGCCGAGCGGCTTCGCGCTCTGCATCGGAGGATGCGGGGTCGACGAGAGCCTTCTTCAGCTCGAGTCGCTTGGTCGCATAGCGCGCGACCACGATCTTGCGCTGCTCGTTGGCAGCGATCTTGCTCTTCTTCGCCATGGTTAGCGCTCCTCGCGGAATTCGACGTGCTTGCGGACTACCGGGTCGTACTTCTTCAGCACGAGGCGGTCGGGGTCGTTGCGGCGGTTCTTCTTGGTCACGTAGGTGTAACCGGTGCCGGCGGTGGAACGGAGCTTGATGATCGGACGGACGTCCTGCTGCTTTGCCATTAAATCTTCACCCCACGGCCCAGGATGTCCTTGACCACTGATTCGATGCCACGAGCGTCAATGACCTTGATGCCCTTGGCGCTGAGCGTCAGCGTGACGCTGCGCTTGAGCGACGGAACGTAGTACGTCTTCTTCTGCACGTTCGGGTCGAAGCGACGCTTCGTCCGACGGTGCGAGTGCGAAATGTTGTGTCCGAAGCCGGGAACGGCTCCAGTCACCTGGCACACTGCGGCCATGGTTTTCCTCCGATTACCGTAGAGACGAGGTGTCCCTACCCAAGATTTCTTGTCGGCACACACAGCCCACCAAACGATCGCGGGGGGTTTGTGTACAGGCCGCAGCGCAGAATGCGCTCAGCAGCGTCTAATACTACGGACGCCGCCGCCTCAACGCAAGGCGAGACCTGCTCAGGAGCAGATCTTGCCGATCGCGGTGAACTGGGCCTGCACGTCCGTAACAGCGGCCTTGAGCTTGGTGGTGTCGGCAGAGTTCTTGCCGATCACGGCCTTCACCTGCACGATCATCTCCTTGATCGAGTCGTCCGCCGCGGTTCCGGCCTTCTTCACCTCGGCGTTGGAGACCTTCTTCAGCCCGCTGTCGAAGGCGTCGGCCACGGACTGGAGCCCGGTGATCGCCTTGTCGGGGTTGGTGGCGATGTCGCCGAAACTCGACGCCAGCTCGGTGGTCGATGCGCTCACCGAGGTCTCGAGCGACTTGCAGGCTGCCGCCTTCGACTGCGTGGATGCCGCGGTCGAAGACGCGGCCGGCGCGGGCGAGCCTGAGGTGCAGCCGGTGAGCGCGACGGCGAGCGCCGCGCCGACCAAGACGGTGGTGAGTGCGGTGCGAGACAGCGTGGACATGAGGTTCCCCCAAGAAGTTTTGGTGACGTGCCCGTCGAGCCTAGCCCGGGGCCCGCCGCTGCGACGAACCACGCTGCGACGAACCACGCTGCGACGCCCCGCTCAGCGTGCCGGTGAGCACGTGGCGCAGAGGCCGAAGACATCGACGACGTGATGGGGCTGTGTGAAGCCATGCTCGGAGGCGACCGACTGAGCCCAGCGCTCGACGGCATCCGCCTCGATCTCCACAGTGAGGCCGCAGTTGCGGCAGATGAGGTGATGGTGGTGCTGGCCCGGCGTGCACGCCCGATAGAGGCTTTCACCCTCGGGGGATTGCAGGGAGTCGGCCTCACCCTCCGTCGCGAGGTCGGCGAGCGCCCGGTAGACCGTGGCGAGACCGATCGGCGATCCCGATTCGCGCAACGTGGAGTGCAGGCCCTGGGCGCTGACGAATCCGTCGTCCGCCCCGAGGGCGGAGCGCACGGCCTCCCGCTGCCAGGTGTTCCGCTTGCGGGCCGGCGCCGTCATCGCGTCACCGCCGGTGTCGCACCGAGCGTTGCCGGGGCGTCGACTCGTCCATTGCCTCCACGGCGGCTGCGGCGTGCCCCGATCACGCGGCAGACGATGTAGATGAGGAAGGAGATGGTCGTGACATAGGGACTGATCGGCAGGCCGCCTCCGAGCGCGAGCAGGATGCCTCCGACGACCGAGGTGACGGCGAACGCGACGCTGAGCAGGGGAGTGAGGAGGGGGGATGAGGTCACCCGCATTGCTGCAGCCGCCGGTGTCACGAGCAGGGAAAGCACGAGGAGCGCACCGACGATCTGAATCGACACCGCGGTCGCGAGACCGAGCAGGATCATGAACGCGATCGAGAGCCCGGTGACCGGCAATCCCTTCGCGCGCGCGACATCCGCATCCACGCTCGCGAAGCTGAGCGGACGCCAGATCACGAAGAGCGCGGCGATCACGACGACGGAGATGATCACGAGCATGAGCAATTGCGGGTTATCCACCGAGACGATCTGACCGGTGAGCAGTCCGAACTTGTTGGCGCTGCGCCCCGGATAGAGGGCGAGGAACAGGATGCCGAGGCCGAGACCGAATGGCATCAGCACCGCGATGATCGAATTGCGTTCGCGGGCCTTGGCGCCGAGCACGCCGATGAGCAGTGCGGCAAGCAGCGAGCCGCCGATCGATCCCGCCACCACATTCACCCCGAAAAGCAGGGCCGCGGATGCGCCGGCGAAGCTCAGCTCGCTGATTCCGTGCACCGCGAAGGCGAGGTCGCGCATCATCACGAATGGCCCGATGAGACCACCGACGACACCGAGGAGCGCGCCGGCGATGATCGAGTTCCTCACCAGGACCAGCAGTTCGCCGTAGTTGTCGAAGCCGAAGATCTGGTGCCAGAGGTCGGGGTTCATGTCGCCGCCCCGATGTGATGCTCCAGGTGATCGTGAACCCCGTAGCCCTCCGGTGCACCGAGCACGACGATACGACCGCGACTGCGGATGACTTCGACCGGGGTGTCGTACATATACGACAGCACCTCGCTGCGCAGCACCTCGTCGGGGGTCCCCACCCGGAACCGGCCGCCGGCGAGATAGAGCACCCGGTCGACCATTTCGAGGATCGGGTTCACATCATGCGTCACGAACACCACCGCGGTGTTGATCGCCTTCCGCTGCTCGTCGATGAGCTCGCTCACCTGGCGTTGGTTGTGCAGGTCGAGGGAGATGAGCGGCTCGTCGCAGAGCAGGAGGCTCGGGTTGCCCGCGATCGACTGGCCCACCCGGATGCGCTGCTGTTCGCCGCCGGAGAGCGTCGCGACCGGCACGTTCGCGTAGTCCGTCGCGCCCACCGATTCGAGGATGCCGTCCACCTGCCGCCGCACGGCCCGAGAGTTGAGGGGCAGTCCCCAGCGATTGCCATTCACTCCGAATGTCACCAGATCGCGCGCTCGGAGGGGCGTCCCCTCATCCAGCAGCTTCTGCTGCGGGATGTACCCGATGCGCCGGCTGCCCTCGCCAACCGGCTCTCCGAGGAATTCGATGGTGCCGGAGCTGAGCTGCTGCTGACCGAGGATCGTCTTCAGCAGGCTCGTCTTTCCGGTGCCGTTGGGGCCGAGCACCGCGAGGAACTCTCCCGGCTGCACCTCGAGATTGAGGTTGTTCCAGAGGGTGCGTGATCCGAAGGAAAGTGTGGCCTGGCGGAGGCTGAGAACGGGAGTCGTCATACGGGGCGCCTCACTTGAGGGCGGCGGAGATCGCCGCGACGGTATCGGTCATCCACTCGAGATAGTCCTTGCCCGCGGGGAGAGTCTCGCGCACGGGCACGACGGCCACTCCCGCCTTCTTCGCCGCGGCCACGACCTGTGCGGTCTGCGGCCCACCGGTCTGGGCGTTGTAGGCGAGAAGCTTCACGGCATGGTCGCCGAAGAGCGCGAGAGTCTCCCTGAGCACGAGCGGTGAGACATCCGTTCCACCCTCGATCGCGGCACTGAACTTCTCCGGCGTCTTGTTCACCAGGCCCATGGCATCGAGCATATAGAGCGGCACGGGCTCCGTGATCGCCGCGCCTTCTCCCGAAGCAGAGGCTCTGATGGCAGCCTCGCTCGACTCCAGCGTGCTCACCGCGCTGGAGAAGGACGCACCGTTCGCGGCGAATGTGGCGGCATTCTTCGGATCGAGCCTCGAGAAGGTCGACTCGAGCTTCGTGGCCACCTTCGTCACGGTGGGGAAGTCATACCAGAGGTGCTCGTTGAATTCCCCGGTCGTCGGCGTCTGGTCGTGACCGGAGACAGCGGCGGCGTCGACCAGCGCCACGCCGGGGTTGTTCGCCCCCTTCAGCAGGGTGTCGACGAAGTCGTCATATCCGCCGCCGTTCTGGATCACCACATCGGCCTTCGAGAGGGAGAGCTGCACCTGTGCGTCGGCCTCGTAAGAGTGTGGGTCTTGGGAGGGATTGGAGATGATCGACGTCACCGACACGAGATCGCCGCCGATCTGTTTCGCGATGTCACCGTAGACATCGGTCGATGCGACGACATGGATGAGGCCGTCGTCTTTCGGCGGCGACGATGCACCCGAGCATCCGGCCAGCGCGAGACTGAGCAAGATGCCGACGGAGAGGACTGGGACGATTTTTGCGCGCACGGTGGTGATTTCTAAAGGAGAGAGATAACGGTAATGAGATTCGTTATCAATAGTACACCCGGCCAAGGTCGTGCCGGCGAACGGCTTTGACCCGAGATTCTGCAGTCCATAGAATCGACGAATGTTCATTGCTCCCATCATCATCGCCGCCGTCGCACTGATCGTCGTGGCGATCACGATCGCTTGTGCGCGCGGGACGATCCCCGTCAATTCACTGGCGGGGATCCGCCTCCGCACTGTGATGATCAACGACTCGACCTGGCGCGCGGGTCACCGGGCGGCGCTGCCCGCAGAGCTGATCGGAGCCGGCGCGACGGTGGTCGTCGCACTCGCCGCGCTCGTCGTGCCCTCCTCCGATACCGCGCAACTGCTCTCCATCGGCGGCACCGTCATCCTGCTCGGATCCACCGTGATCGCGGGGTTCGTCGCGAACCGGGCGGCACTGACCGAGCTGGTCGCCGAACAGGCTGCCGAGTAGGTCCCGTCGCTCGAGCTGGGGATGCTCGCGAAAGGAGACCCCGGCAACCGCCTCAGTCGAGGAGCAGTGCCGGTTCCTCGATGACGCTGGCGACGTCGGCGAGGAAACGGCTCGCGACATCCCCGTCCACGATGCGATGGTCGAAGCTCGCGCCGAGGGTCGTGACGAAGCGCGGCCGCACCTCGCCGTCGACCACCCAGGGCTTCTGCTTGATCGTGCCCATCGCGAGGATCGCGACCTCGCCAGGGTTGAGGATCGGCGTGCCGGAGTCCATGCCGAAGACCCCGATGTTCGTGACCGTGATCGTGCCACCCGCCTGGTCCGCGGGGCTGGTCTTGCCGTCGCGAGCGGTGATCGTGAGCTGTTCGATCGCGGAGGCGAGCTCACGCAGGGAGAGCTCCTGCGCCTCTTTGATATTGGGGACGATGAGCCCGCGGGGAGTCGCGGCGGCGATGCCGAAGTTCACGTAGTGCTTCACGATGATCTCGCTGTCCGTCCACTGCGCGTTCACTGTGGGGTTCCGTCGCACAGCCCAGATCATCGCCTTCGCCACGATCAACAGGGGCGACACCTTCACCCCGGCGAAGTCGGTGGAGTTCTTGAGCCTCTTGACGAACTCCATCGTGCGGGTGGCGTCGACATCGACGAAGAGGCTCACATGCGGAGCGGTGAATGCGCTGGACACCATCGCGGTCGCGATCGCCTTGCGCACCCCCTTCACCGGGATGCGCTCCTCGCGGTCGCTGCCCCAGGCCGGCGTCTCGATGTTGCGGAACAGTGTGCCCTGCGAGGCCTGGCGCACGACATCCTCGCGGGTGATCTCGCCGGCGAGGCCGGTGGGGATCACTTCGGAGAGGCTCACCGCGAGGTCCTTGGCGAGTTTGCGAATGGGCGGCTTGGCGATGATCGCGGAGGCGGATGCCGCGGGCACCGAGCTCGGGCGGGGAGCCGTCACGGGGGCGGAGGCCGCGATGCCGGACGCCGTGCGCGTGGAGGCATCACCGAGGCTGGCCGTCGCCGGGCGCGTGCGGCGCGAGGCCACGTGGCCCTTGATGCCGTAGCCGACCAACACCGCGCCGCCGGCATCGCTCGAGATGCTGCCGGCGGTGTCGGCAACGGTGTCGACACCCTCGGGGGCGGGCGAGTCAACGACCGCCGGAGTCGCCCCCGAGGACACGGAGATGATCGGAGTGCCGACATCCACTGTCGTTCCCTCGGTGACCAGGATCGCCGTGACCGTGCCGGCGAAGGGCGAGGGGAGCTCCACGAGAGACTTCGCGGTCTCGATCTCCACGAGCACCTGGTTGACAGCCACCTCGTCGCCGGGCTTGACCTTCCACGAGACGATCTCGGCCTCGGTGAGGCCTTCTCCGACATCCGGGAGGGTGAATTCTGAGCTGGTCACGGCGGTCCTTTAGCTAGTAGGCCAGTGCGCGGTCGACGGCCTCGAGGATGCGGTCGGCATCCGGAAGGTAGACGGTCTCGAGCTTTGCGGGCGGGAATGGCGCGTCGAAGCTCGAGACCCGCAGCACGGGAGCTTCGAGGGAGTAGAACGCCTTCTCGGTGATGGTCGCGGCGATCTCTGCTGAGATGTTCACCGATCCGGGCGCCTCGGATGCCACGACGAGTCGTCCGGTCTTCTGCACGGAGCTCAGGATCGGCGCGTAGTCGATCGGCGAGAGTGAGCGCAGGTCGATGACCTCGACGCTCGTGCCCTCCTGCTGCGCGAGTTCCGCCGCCTGCATCAGTACGTTGACCATCGCGCCGTGTCCGACGAGAGTCACCTCGGTTCCGGTGCGGACCACGCGGCTCGAGTGCAGCGGGGATGCGCTCGCATAGAGGTCGACCGGACCCTTGTGCCAGTACCGGCTCTTGGGCTCGAAGAACAGCACAGGATCGTTGGAGGCGATCGCCTCCTGGATCATCCAGTACGCATCATTCGGGGTGCTCGGACTGACGACCCGCAACCCCGGGGTGTGAGCGAAATAGGCCTCCGGGCTCTCCTGGTGGTGTTCAACCGCTCCGATGTGCCCGCCATAGGGAACGCGGATGACGACGGGCATGGTGATGCGGCCCTCGTGGCGGCTGGTCATCTTGGCCAGCTGGGAGGTGATCTGGTCGAAGCCCGGGAAGATGAACCCGTCGAACTGGATCTCGCAGACCGGGCGGTAGCCGCGCATCGCGAGCCCGATCGCGGTTCCGATGATCCCGGATTCGGCCAACGGGGTGTCGAACACTCGACGCTCCCCGAACTCGGCCTGCAGGCCCTCGGTGACGCGGAAGACGCCGCCGAGGGGACCGATGTCCTCACCCATGAGCAGCACCTTGGGGTCGTCGGCGAGCGCTTTGCGCAATCCGGCGTTGAGCGCTTTTGCAAGAGGGAGTTCTTCGGTCATCGGGTGCTGCCCCCCAGGCTGGCCTCGTAGTCGGCGAGCCACTGCTTCTGGGCATCCATGACGGGATGCTGCTCCGAGTAGACGTGGTCGAAGATGAGATCGGTCGACGGCACCGTGAGCTCGAGGGTGCGACGGCGAAGGTCGGCCGAGAAGTCCTCGGCCTCCGACGCGGCCTCGGCGAAGAAGTCCTCGCCCTCGCCGCGACCCCGGAGATATCCGGCGTATCGGACGATCGGATCCTTCGCCACCCAGGACGCCGTCTCGGCATCCATGCGGTATTTCGTCGGATCGTCGCTCGTGGTGTGCGCGCCGATGCGGTAGGTGAGGGCCTCGATGAGGCGAGGACCCTTGCCGGCGCGGGCCTCGTCGAGATTCTTTCGCGTGACAGCGAAGCTTGCGAGCACGTCGTTGCCGTCGATCTGGATGCCGGGCATTCCGAATCCGCCCGCGCGCTGGTAGAGCGGTGTGCGGGACTGCACCCGCACCGGCACGGAGATGGCCCACTGGTTGTTCTGCAGGAAGAAGACCTCTGGTGCGTTGAAGCTCGCTGCGAAGACGAGCGCCTCGCTCACATCCCCCTGGCTGGTCGCCCCGTCTCCGAAGTAGACCATCACCGCGCGATCGGTCTCGGGATCGCCGGTGCCGGTCTCCCCATCGAGGGTGATGCCCATCGCGTAGCCCGTGGCGTGCAGCGCCTGTGAACCGAGCACGAGGGTATAGAGGTGGAAATTGCCGCAGGCGGCGGGATCCCAGCCCCCGTTCGTCACGCCACGCATCAGGCGCACGATGTCGACGACGTCGACACCCCTGATCATGCCGATCGAGTGTTCGCGGTACGAAGGGAAGAGGTGGTCCTGGGATCGTGCGGCCCGGGCGGAGCCCACCTGTGCGGCTTCTTGCCCGTGACTCGGCGGCCAGAGCGCGAGTTGGCCCTGTCGCTGGAGGTTGGTGGCCTCGAGGTCAAATCGTCGCGTGATGACCATGTCCCGGTAGAACTGGCGCAGTTCGTCATCCGAGAGCGCGTCGATATACGGGAGGTACTCCGCCGCCGCGTCATCCGTCTGGAGGGTGCCATCGGTCGAGAGGAGCTGCACCATCTGTTCGGATCCTGCCACGGTGGCCTCACAGTCCTGTTGTCGTTCGGGGTGCAGGGTGGTCGGGGTCTCGTCACGCCCTCGGGGCGGGCTCGTTCCGCGACGTTCTAATCTAACGCGGGCTCGGACTGTCGCATTGGTAGGGTGCGCACAACCTCAGCCGCGGCCTTTAGGAGTTTATCCACAGACTGCGATTCGCCGATCGAGACCCGGACACCATCGGTACCGAGCGGTCGCACCACGATTCCCGCGGCCGAGAAGGTCTGGGCGGCGGCGGCGGTCTGTGCCCCGGTCGGCAGCCAGACGAAGTTGCCGTGCGGACGCGGCACATCCCAGCCCTGGTCGAGCAGCGCCCGCCACACCTCGTCACGCAGCACCGCGAGGCGATGAACTCGCTCGAGGAGAGTCTTCTCGTGGTCGAGCGACACGAGGGCCGCGCGCTGGGCGGCCTCGGTGACGGACAGAGGGATGGATGTCGTGCGCGCGGCATCGAGGATGTACTCGGGCCCCACCGCGTAGCCGATGCGCAGTCCGGCCAGACCGTAGGCCTTGGAGAAGGTGCGCGCGACGACGAGGTTGGAGTACTTCCCGCTGAGCGTGCTGCCGTCAACGGCGGACTCGTCGGTCACGAATTCGACGTACGCCTCGTCGAGGATCACCAGCACGTTCGTTGGCACCGCCGCCATGAACTCGGCGAACTCGGCGGACGTGACCATCGACCCGGTGGGATTGTTCGGGCTGCAGACGATCACGACCCGGGTGCGATCGGTGATCGCCGCACGCATCGCGGTGAGGTCGTGGCGGTGGTCGACCGTGTTCGGCACGGGCACGCTGGTCGCCCCGGCCACCGCGACCAGTCCGGGGTAGGCCTCGAATGAGCGCCAGGAATAGACGACCTCATCTCCCGGTCCCGCGGCTGCCGAGATGAGCTGGGCGAGGATCGACACGGATCCGGCACCGAGGTGCACCTCTTCGGTGCGTACGCCGAAGCGCGCCGCAAGCCGGGCCCGCAGTTCCACTCCGGCAGCATCCGGGTACCGGTTGACCCCGGAACTCGCCGCGATCGCCGCAACGACCTCGGGAATGGGGCCGAATGGGTTCTCGTTCGACGACAGCTTGAAGGCATCGGTGTCCGCGGGCTTGCCCTGCGCGTAGGCCGCGAGGGCGACGATCTCCGGACGCAGGCGAACGGCGGTGGGGGGCGGGGTGGTCACGGCTCAAGCCTACGGGCACCCCGGCGGGAACTCCCGGTGGGCTGGCGCTCCGGCACTCGTCGATTGCGTGGCTCACCGACAGGACGGCATAGTGGACGCATGAGATTCTTCGTGCGCCTCGTGGTCAACGCTGTCGCCCTCTGGTTGACGACCCTCATCGTTGCCGGTGTGACGGTGGTGGCGTTTCCGCCGCAGGACACGCTCGCCGTCGTGCTGACCTATCTTCTCGTCGCTTTCATCTTCGGCATCGTCAACGGGGTGATCGGAAACCTGATCCGGATCGTCGCCTTCCCGCTCTACATCCTCACGCTCGGGCTCCTCGCCCTCGTGGTCAACGGCCTCCTCCTTCTGTTGGTGAGCTGGATCTCCGGCCTTCTCGGCTTCGGCCTCGTGGTCGACGGTTTCTGGTGGGGAGTGCTCGGCGCCCTGGTGCTCGCGCTGCTCAGCTGGCTCATCGGCATCCTCATCCGCCCGATCGTCGGTCGGGATCGGCGCTAGCGACCTCACGCACCCCGCGGTACAGCGTGGAGTCGACCCGCGTTGTGCCCTCGCCGAACCGATCGAAGCCCGCGAGAGCGGAGACCACCCGGGTCTCGTGCGAGGCGTCGACGAGGGCTGCTGTCTCGCGATAACCGGCGAGCTGGTGGGCCGGGAACAGCGCCTCGGTCGACACTGGTCTGTCGTCGAAGAGCTGTCTTCTCACCAGGACCGGGTCGGCGGATGCCCAGCTGCCGCCGACCGCCGGCACGATGTCGTCGGTGTGTTCGAGCGCAACCCAAGGGATGCTGGACGGCACCTCCACCTGCGCGGCCGGAGCACCCAGCGTGTAGAGACCCCGCGTGTCATAGTCGCCGGATGCTGCGAGCTCGGCGGCGATCAGTCCGCCCTGCGAGTAGCCGGTGAAGAGCACGGGAGATGACGGGGTGACCCCCGCGTCGGCCATCGCCGCGGCCACGGCCCGGTATGACCCCGCCTCCCGACCTGCGACCGCATTCATGTTGCTCGTCATGTCCCAGGGTTCAGACCCGGGCTCGAGCGAGAAGTCCCTTGTGCCCCCGACGTAGACCTCGAATCTGTCCGGTTCGCCCGGCTGAGAGTACCGGTCGATGCGCACCTGGGCTGCGCCCTGGGGCACCCGGGCGGCCCGGTCGCTGTATGTCTCCGCCCGGGTCACCGGCACAGTGGCGCCCGCGCGGGTCACCGACACCGCAGTCTCGGCGAGTACGCCCCGGGAGCCGGCGATCCCGACGACGACCGTGGATGAGGTCGCCAGCCCCACCAGTCCGAGGCCCTCATCGCCGATGGCGTGCACGAGGTCCGGAGGGAGCTTAAAGAGGCCGCCGCCGAAGTCATCCGCGCTCATGACCATGAGCCGTACGAGTTGCACCACCCTCGGGTCGGTGAGCATCACACTCTTGCTCCGCAGCCACTGCGGCAAAGTCTGGAACAGGGCCTCGCGTTTCTCGGGTGGCAGCAGTGCGATGCCGAGCGCCACGCCTGCTCCGATCCCCAGGATCTCGGGCAACAGTTCGAGGGCGATCGCCGGGAGGAACAGACCGAGCATCGCTCCGAAACGACCAGCGAGATCCTGTGCGAGCTGTTCGGCGAGGCTCTCGCCGATGCCATAGGCGTCAGCGGACGCGATGAGCGCGAGGTGGAGGCCCTCGGCCACCGGGGCCGCGCGGGAGAGGGCCGCCGACGCGTCGTCGATCGCCCGTTCCGCGGCGAGAGCACTCGCGGGGGATGCCAGATCGTTGAGCTGTGCGACCCCGACCACGCGGTCGATCACCACGAGTTGCCGATGGCACTCCGAGAGCAGAGCCCGCAGCTCACCGAGTCGTCTCGCGTCCTCGAACAGCTCTGAGGTGGCCACCGCGATGGATCCGCCGCCGCCGATGACGAGGTCACCGGCCATGAGAACCGTCATCGAGCGCGGCGATGGCTCGCCGGGTGTTGCGGATGGCCTCGTCCACGTGTGCTTCGGCCGACTGCACCTGGACTGCCAGGTGCTGCAGGCCGCGCACATACATGCGGCGGGCGTCGCCACTCCACACCCCGTCACCCGCCGCGGAGGGAAGCGCAGACCGGGCATGGGCGATGCGACCCGCCACCGCGTCGAGTGCGACGAGCTGCCGGTGAAGCGCGACATCCACCCCACTGTCGCCCACCGTGCCGATGGTACCGATGGTGCCGATGGTCATTCGCGCTCCTTTCGCATTCCGATCGACCGCTGTGCCTGTCTTCTGCTGCGCCTATCGTCGACCGCGGGGTCGGTGTCCGACCGCGGGGGAGGGGCATCGGAGCGGTTCCCGTCGAGGTCCGCGCCTGGGGAGGAGCATCCACGTGGCCGGCTACCGCGATGTGCGGGAGAATGGGCGCATGAGTTTCGACCGCACCCTCGACGAGTCGGCGCTCTTTCGCATTTGTTTCGTCTGCACCGGCAACATCTGCCGCTCTCCCATGGCCGAGACGGTCTTTCGTGAGCTCGTGAAGAAGGCCGGCTACGAGGGTGCGATCACGGTGATCTCCGCCGGTACCGGTGACTGGCACGTGGGCGAACCTTCGGATTCCCGCACGACTTCGGCGCTCAGCGCCCATGGTTACGACGGTTCCCGTCACCGCGCGAAGCAGTTCGATCCGGAATGGTTCGACAATCTCGACCTGGTCGTGGTCTTCGACCGCAGCCAGGAGCGCATCCTCCGTGCCTGGGCCAACACGGAGCAGGACCGTGGCAAGGTGCAGATGCTGTTGAGCTTCGACAGCGATCAGGCCGCGCAGGTGGATGTGCCCGACCCCTACTACTCCGATGCCGCCATGTTCGACGGCGTGCTCGGCATGATCGAAAAAGCCAGCGCGGCCCTGTTCCGCCAAATCGAACCAGGAATACGACGGGTACCCTCATGACTCCCCTTCCCGAACAACCGCTCAGCCCCCTCGACGGTCGCTATCGCGCGGCCGTCACCGGTCTCGGCGAACACCTCTCCGAGGCCGGTCTCAATCGGGCGCGCGTGCATGTGGAGGTCGAGTGGCTGCTCTACCTCACCGACAACGAGATGTTCGGATCCCACCGGCTCGACGCCGAGCAGGCGCGCTCGCTGCGCGCTCTCGTCGCCGACTTCGGCCAGTCAGATATCGACGAACTCGCCACGCTCGAGGCCACAACCCGGCACGACGTCAAGGCCGTCGAGTACTACGTGCGCAAGCGCCTCACCGATCTGGGGCTCACGGATGTCGCGGAGCTGACACACTTCGCCTGCACGAGCGAGGACATCAACAACCTCTCCTACGCGCTCACCATCCGCGCCGCTGTCACCGAGGTATGGCTGCCCAAGATCACCGGCGTGATCGACGCGTTGTACTCGAGATCCGTCGACCACCGGGCGGATGCGATGCTGGCGCACACTCACGGCCAGCCCGCGACGCCGACGACTGTCGGCAAGGAGTTCGCCGTGTTCGTCGGCCGGTTGCGTCGCATCCAGGCTCAGATCGAAGCGGTGGAGTACCTCGGCAAGTTCAGCGGAGCCACCGGCACCTTCGCCGCGCATGTCGCGGCCGACCCGGGCCGGGACTGGCCGGCGATCTCGCGTGAATTCGTGACCTCGCTCGGGCTGGACTGGAATCCGCTCACCACCCAGATCGAGCCGCACGACTGGCAGGCGGAGCTCTACCAACGCATCAGCCACGCCAACCGTGTGCTGCACAACCTCTGCACCGATATCTGGACCTACATCTCGATGGGCTACTTCACCCAGATTCCGCAGGCTGGCGCCACCGGGTCATCCACGATGCCGCACAAGATCAACCCGATCCGCTTCGAGAACGCCGAGGCCAACCTCGAGCTGTCGAGTGCCCTCCTCGACTCGCTCGCCGCGACCCTCGTCACTTCGCGACTGCAGCGCGACCTCACCGACTCCACCACCCAGCGCAACATCGGGGTCGCCCTCGGACACTCCGTTCTTGCACTCGACAACATCCAGCGCGGGCTCGGCGAGATCGCCGTCAACACGGCCCGGCTCGCCGAAGACCTCGATGGCAACTGGGAGGTGCTCGGAGAGGCGATCCAGACCGTGATCCGTGCGGAAGTCACGGCGGGCAGAAGCTCGATCGCCGACCCCTACGCCATGCTGAAGGAGCTCACGCGCGGACGACGCGTCGGTCAGGCGGAACTCGTGGCCTTCGTGCAGGCTCTCGACATCGGCGACGAGGCGAAAGCGCGACTGGTGGCACTGACTCCGGCCGGCTATGCCGGGCTCGCGAGCGACCTGGTCGATTACGCCGCCAAGGCCTAGCCGGCGAAACGTCTGGACCCGGAAGAGCGGGCCTAGTGCCCGCTGTCCGACTGGTGGTCCTGCTCGGTGAGGTCGATCTTCTCGGCGTCGTCGGGCTTCACCGCGAGAGCCAGCATCGCGATCACGACGAGTGAGACGATGAACGTGATGCCCCCGAACACGAGGGCCAGGGTCACTTCGCGGGTGCTGAACACGACGACGAAGGCGATGAAGGCCGCCACGACGGCAGCCATGACGACATACTCGAAGGGCCGGAGGCGATCGCGTCGACTCGGGCGGTTGCTGTTCTGAGCGGTCACGCTCGGTTCTCGCTCTCTGCTTGATGCACGGATTCGATGTCAGCCGGTGCGGAGGAATCCGCGCCCCGCCGAGGTGCGACGGCCTGGGTTCCCCATTTGGCGGAAAGCCCGGCGATGACCAGGAAGACCGTGGTGATGGCCGCCCAGGCTCCGAGCGCCCCGACCGCGACGACGGATGCATCCAGCACGCGCTTCACGTGGTCGGGTCCGCTGTAGTTCTGCCGGTAGTCCGGTGGGATCAGCAGGAAGGCGAGGGCGGCGATCACGGTGAGCGCACCCACCGCGATCCAGTCACCGGATGCCACGAAACGCCGCCTCGTGCGCACCCCGCTGTACAGCTCGAGGAACCCGGTCACGGCGGCGAAGATCGTGAGCAGAAGAAAGAGGAATCGCACCTCGCTGGCACTCGTGTGTCCGGCTCGCACCGCCAAGGCGACGATTCCCGCGAGGAGGGTGACCGCGGCCTGGGTGAGGAAGTAGGGGCGCACGCGCGCGTCGGCGAGGCGCAACCAGGCCACGACGCCGAGCACGAGCCCGGCGGCGACACCGTAGACGCCGAAGGAGGTGAGTCCGAACTGCGCCGAATGGTCGGCCGAGAAGGTGATCACGATGGCGAGCGCGGCGGCGGGAACCGCACGGGCGATCGGCATCGGCCAGTAGGCGGCTCGCTGCGCTGCGTCCGCACCCGAAACGGCCGGACGGGAGTCTGGGGAGGGGGTGAGTGCCACGACCAACCCTCTCTTCACTGCCCTATCGCGTGCGACGACAGCCGCCCGGTGGACGACCGAGCACAGTTTACGCTTCGCTGCCCGTGAGCATCCCCGGGTGCGACCCGGGGGCACGGACCCGCGCTCGCAGCTGGCTAGGCCGGGGCCATGTCCTGGAAGCGAGAGAAGTGGCCCTGGAACGCCACAGTGATCGTCTTGGTCGGCCCGTTGCGGTGCTTGGCCACGATGAGGTCGGCCTCGCCCGGGCGGGTGCTCTCCTTCTCGTAGGCACTGTCGCGGTGGAGGAGGATCACCATGTCGGCATCCTGCTCGAGTGAACCGGATTCGCGAAGGTCGGAGAGAGCGGGCATCTTGTCGGAACGCTGCTCCGGACCACGGTTGAGCTGCGACAGCGCGATCACCGGTACCTGCAACTCCTTCGCGAGCAGCTTGAGCGCGCGCGAGAACTCGCTCACCTCCTGCTGGCGGGACTCGACCTTCTTGCCCGAAGTCATGAGCTGCAGGTAGTCGATGATCACCATCTTGAGGCCGACTTTCTGCTTGAGCCGTCGGCACTTTGCCCGGATCTCGACCAGGGTCATGTTGGGACTGTCGTCGATATAGAGCGGAGCATCGTTGATCTGCCCACGCGTCGAGGCGATCTTGGTCCAGTCCTCGGTGTGAAGGGTGCCCTTGCGCATGCTCTGCAGCGGAACTGCGGCCTCTGCCGACAGCAGTCGCATCGCGATCTCGGATCGGCCCATCTCCAACGAGAAGAAGATCGAGGGCATGTCGTGTTTGATGGATGCGGCGCGGGCGAAGTCCAGCGCGAGAGTCGACTTTCCGAGGGCCGGGCGGGCAGCGACGATGATCAGTTGTCCGCCGTGGAGGCCGTTCGTGAGCTCATCGAGCTCGGCGAACCCGGTGGGCACCCCCGTCATCGAACCGTCGCGTCCGCGGGCGGCCTCGATCTCGTCGATGGCCGTCGTCACGGCGACGGTGAGCGGCACGAAGTCCTCGGCCTCGACTCCGCCCATGACACCGTAGATCTCCGCCTGCGCGTTGTTGACGAGGTCGACGACCTCTCCTTCGCTGGCGTAGCCCATCTGCACGATGCGGGTGCCGGCCTCCACCAGCCGGCGCAGCACGGCCTTCTCGGCGACGATCGTGGAGTAGAAGCCCGCGTTCGCGGCGGTGGGCACGATTCCGGTGAGCGTGTGGAGGTATTCCGCCCCGCCGGCCCGGATCAGCTCACCGGTCTTGGTGAGTTCATCGGTGACGGCGATCACGTCGGTCGGTTCACCGTGCGCGTAGAGCGAGAGGATGGCGTCGAAGATGATCTCGTGCTTGGGGATGTAGAAGTCCACAGCGCGCACCGACTCGATGACGTCAGCCACCGCATCCTTGCTCAACAGCATTCCGCCGATGGCGCTCTGCTCGGCGAGGAGGTCGTACGGCGGCATGCGCTCTGAAGCGCGCTGGGCGGATTCACGCTGGCCGGAGTCGCGGACGGATCCGTCGCCCTGGCTCGGTGCGAGACCCAGGTGGGCTATCGACATGGCTCGCCGACTCTCTCTTCGTGCGTTTGGATGGTGCCGTTGTGCCGCTTGCAGTTCTACCGAAAGCTCCCGACATCCACCCCCGCCAGTCGCAAGCGACCCGATCTGGCGGGAGGCACTGCTACACACTAGGGATGCCTCGCATGCTCAGCAAGCCCGCATCGGACCACGCAAGTCCAGCCTGTGGATAAAAGTGTTAGTAGATCGCGCGAAACGCCGCGAGTCGTGTGAACAACCTGTGCACTTATCTGTGTATAACTATGAGTTTTTGAATTAAAACAGCCCTTTGAACAGGTGTTTCAATGAATTCCACGGATGTGTAGAAACATGTCTAGAGTGAGGGTTGAGGGTTGGGGCCCGCAGCTGAGGGGTTGTGTACAAAGGGCTGGTCAGCGCGGTGAATCCGTCAACGAATTGACACGCAAAGAGGGGGTAGCAGGCGGCCAAAGCCTCCTGCTACCCCCTCTCGGAGAAGCGTTACTTCTGTTACTTCGCGGCGACGACCGTGAGCGTGATCGTGGCGACGAGGTCATCACGAAGACGCACGGTGGCCTCGTGCTGGCCGGTGGCTTTGATCGGAGACGAGATCTCGATCTTGCGCTTGTCGACGGCACCGAGTCCGGCTGCGGCGACGGCTTCGGCGACATCCGTCGTCTTGACCGAACCGAACAGGCGTCCACCCTCGCCGGCCTTGACGGTCAGCTTGACGGTGGTGGCCTCGAGCTTCGCCTTGAGGTCCTGCGCCTCTTCGATGGTGGCGTGCTCGCGTGCGACGCGAGCGGCCTTGATCGATTCGACCTGCTTCTCCCCGCCCCGGGTCCACGCGACAGCGAAGCCCTGGGGGATGAGGAAGTTGCGGCCGTAACCGGTCTTGACGTCGACGACGTCTCCGGGGGCACCGAGGCCGGTGACCTCGTGCGTGAGAATCAATTTAGACATTTCCGTTGCTCCTAACGGCCTGAGCCGGCGTAGGGGAGCAGTGCCATCTCGCGTGCGTTCTTGACCGCACGGGCGATGAGGCGCTGTTCCTGCACGGAGACACCGGTGATACGACGGGCGCGGATCTTTCCACGCTCCGAGATGAACTTGCGGAGGGTTGCGATGTCCTTGTAGTCGATGACACCGACGCGAATGGACTTCGCCGGAGCGGCGTTCTTGCCGCCCTTGAGTGTGCGGAGGGGCTTGCGGCGATCGCCGCTGCTCTTTCCAGCCATGGTTTCCTGCTTTCAGTAAGTGTTGGTCGAGCCGGCCGCTTCAGCGACGCCGTCGAGACCGTGAATGGTGAGACCTAGAAGGGGGTCTCGTCGTTGTAGCTGCCCGGCGTGTTCCAGACGTCTCCGCCTGCAGCGTTCGCCGATGACGCCGAGGCCGGAGCGGAAGCCGCCCACGGCTCGTTGGCGCCCTGGCTGACCCGAGGTGCACCGCCATTGCCGCCGCCGCCCTCACGGGAGGTGCGGGTGACCTGTGCGGTCGCATAGCGGAGGCTCGGACCGATCTCGTCGATCTCCAGCTCGATACTGGTGCGCTTCTCGCCCTCTTTGGTCTCGTAGGAGCGCTGCTTGAGCCGGCCGATCGCGATGACGCGGGAACCCTTGGTGAGGGATCCGGCCACCTGCTCGGCATACTCGCGCCAGACGCTCGCACGAAGGAAGAGTGCTTCGCCGTCTTTCCACTCGTTGCTGCCCCGATCAAGGGTGCGCGGAGTGGATGCGATGGTGAAGTTGGCAACCGCCAACCCGTTCTGCGTGTAGCGCAGCTCCGGGTCGCTCGTGAGGTTGCCCACCACGGTGATTACGGTTTCGCCGGCCATTGGCTACTCCGCGCTCGCGGACTCGGCTGCGGGAGCGTCGGCTGCAGCCGGAGCGGCAGGCGTTGCGCTCGTCGCGGGAGCGGATGCGACATCCGCCGCCTTCGTCGCGGTTCCTGCGGCGGCTCCAGCCTTCGCGGGGGCGGCTGCCTTGCGGGCGGCCTTCTCTGCGGAGAGCTTTGCTGCCTCGGCGACCTGAGCGATTGCCTCCTCGGCGCGGAGCACCTTGGTACGCATGACCGCTTCGCTGAGCTTCAGCTGGCGGTCGAGCTCGACGGTAGCGTCGGGGTTCGCGGTGAGGGCGACGACGGCATAGATGCCTTCGGTCTTCTTGTTGATCTCGTACGCCAGGCGACGACGTCCCCAGACGTCGACCTTGTCGATCGAACCACCGTCATTGCGGATGACGTTGAGGAACTTATCGAGGCTCGGAGCCACGGTGCGCTCATCGATCTCTGGATCGAGAATTACCATTAGTTCGTACTGATGCATAACTAACCCACCTCCTTTGGACTAGAACGGCCACAGACGATCTGTGACAGGAGGGTTTTGGCATCGTTGTCCGAATGCGAAATGCTCGCAGACAACCTGCCTAGTGTAGTCAGTCGAATCACTATCTATCAAGGAGCTCTGCACGCATGTCCCTGAAAGTTGCCATCGCCGGTGTCGGAAACTGCGCCAACTCCCTCATCCAGGGCGTCACGTTCTATGCGGACGCGGATGAGACCCAGGTCGTCCCTGGCCTCATGCACACGCGCTTCGGCGGCTATGCGATAGGCGACATCACCTTCGTCGCGGCCTTCGACGTGGATGCCGCGAAGGTGGGCCTCGACATGGCGGACGCGATGTGGGCGAGCCAGAACAACACGCTTCGCTTTGCCGAGGTCGCGAACACCGGCGTGCTCGTGCAGCGCGGACCCACCCTCGACGGTCTCGGGGAGTATTACCGCGAACTGGTCGAGGAGTCTTCCGCTCCCGCGGTCGATGTCGCGCAGGCCCTGCGCGACTCCGGTGCCGAGGTGCTGGTCTGCTACCTGCCGGTCGGATCTGAGGAGGGCGCCAAGTTCTACGCCCAGGCCGCGCTGGATGCCGGTGTCGCCTTTGTCAACGCGTTGCCCGTGTTCATCGCGAGCGATCCGGTATGGGCGCAGAAGTTCGTGGACGCCGGCGTGCCGATCGTCGGCGACGACATCAAGAGCCAGCTCGGCGCGACGATCACCCACCGCGTGCTCGCCCGGTTATTCGAAGAGCGGGGCCTCGTGCTCGACCGCACCTATCAGCTCAACGTCGGCGGCAACATGGACTTCAAGAACATGCTCGAACGCCGGCGACTCGAGTCGAAGAAGATCTCGAAGACCCAGTCGGTCACCAGCAACATCGAGGCACAGCTCAACTCCCGTGACGTGCACATCGGCCCGAGCGACCACATCCCGTGGCTCGATGACCGCAAGCTCGCCTTTGTGCGCCTCGAGGGCCATGGTTTCGGAAATGCCCCCACCTCTCTCGAATACAAGCTGGAGGTGTGGGACTCGCCCAACTCCGCCGGGGTCGTGATCGACGCCATCCGCGCCGCGAAGATCGCGCTGGATGCCGGGCTGGGCGGCCCGGTCGAGGCGGCATCCGCCTACTTCATGAAGAGCCCGGCGAAGCAGTACGCCGACCCGGTGGCGCGCGAGCTGCTCGAGCAGTTCATCCGCGACCACGCCTGAGGAAAGCACGCCGGAGGGAAAAGGGACGGGGATCCCGGCGGTTCAGGGGCGGGCGCTCCACCAGGCGAGCAGGCGTTGCGTCGCCACGTCCGCTCCGAGGCTGCCCTCCTCGAGCCGCAGTTCGAGCAGGAAGCGGTAGGCCTCGCCGACCTCGCGGCCGGGCGTGAGCCCCAGGATGTCCATGATCTGCTCGCCGTCGAGGTCCGGGCGCATGGCCGCGAGCTCCTCCTCCTCCCCGAGCACCGCGATCCGCTGCTCGAGATCGTCGTAGGCGAACGAGAGGTGGTCGGACTTGCGCCGGTTTCGCGTCGTGACGTCGGCGCGGGTCAGCATGTGGAGCCGTTCCAGCAGCGGACCGGCGTCGCGAACATACCGCCGCACCGCCGAATCGCTCCAGGCTCCCTCGGTATAGCCGAAGAACCTCAGGTGCAACTCGATGAGCCTGGAGACCGCGGTGATCGTGTCGTTGTCGTAGCGCAGCTCTTTGAGGCGTTTCTTGGCGAGCTTGGCCCCGACGACGTCGTGGTGGTGGAAGGTGACGACACCGTCGCCCTCCGTTCGTTTGGTCGCCGGTTTTCCGATGTCGTGGAGCAGCGCCGCGAGACGGAGAACGAGGTCGGGCTCGCTTCCCGGATGCCGTGCCTCCTCGAGCTCGATCGCCTGGTCGAGCACGGTGAGGCTGTGCTCGTAGACGTCCTTGTGATGGAAGTGCTCGTCGATCTGGAGCTTGAGGGCGGGAAGCTCGGGCAACACGAGGGCCGCGATACCGGAATCGACCAGCAGCTGCAGGCCCGGCCGGGGATTGTGCGAGCGCAGCAGCTTGCCGAGCTCGTCGCTCACCCGTTCCACCGAGATCATCTTGATGCGGTCCACAAGCGCGTAGAGAGCGCGCGCGGTCGGCTCCGCCACGGTGAAGCCGAGCTGAGAGGTGAACCGCGCGGCTCGCATCATCCGCAGCGGATCGTCACCGAAGGAATCCTCGGGGGCGCCCGGAGTGGTGAGACGTTTCGCGACCAGGTCTTCGAGCCCGCCGGAGGGATCCACGAGCACACGCTCGGGCAGCCGCAGCGCCATCGCGTTGACGGTGAAGTCGCGCCGCACGAGGTCGGCCTCGAGGGTGTCGCCGAACTCGACCTTCGGTTTGCGGGTCTCACGGTCATAGGCGTCGGAACGGTAGGTCGTGATCTCCACCGTATGACCGTCGATCCGGGCTCCGATGGTGCCGAAGGCGCGTCCGATGTCCCAGTGGGCATCCGAGATCGGCTTCACGATCGCGAGGATGTCGTCCGGGCGCGCATCGGTGGTGAAGTCGAGGTCGGTGAGTGCGCGGTCGAGGAACGCGTCGCGCACCGGTCCACCGACCAGGGCGAGCTCGAATCCCTCGGCGGCGAAGGCCGCCGATAGCCGGGAGATATGAGGAGTGGACGCGAGGTCCGACAGTCGCTGAATTGCCGAAGCGACGCTCTCCATGCCCCCCAGACTACCGGCGACGACGCTCGCGCACCGCGGTCGCACTTCAGCCCCCACCAAGAGTCGAGACCCTAGAATCACTGGAGGACGGCCGGGGCACTGGCCCAGCCGTTCCCCTTCGCTATGAGACTCTTCACATCCCTGTTTGCGGTGGCTCTCGCCATTGGCGCCGTCATCGCGCCCGTCGGCGCACCCGCCATCGCCGTCGCCGCGACCCCGGCGGCAGTGCAGGCCGCGGATGATGTGAAGCCGGTGCTCACCTTCGCGCCGGCTGCGAACGGGTCTCTCGGCCCGGGGCAGGATCTGGTGATCAGCGGCACTGTTGCCAATCCCACCGCGAAGGCCATTCCGGCCGGTACCGCCAGCGTCGTGCTCAATAGATCGGCGGTGCGTTTGCGTGCCGACCTGGCGGGCTGGCTCGCGCCGGCGTCCACCTCTGCCGACGATTCCCTCGGCACCGAGGTACTCTCCGCCCCCACACCAGAAGTGCCGGCCGGACGCACCGTGCCGATGCAATTCACCGTGCCAGCCGCATCCATCGATTTCGGCTCCCAAGCCTCCGTCTGGGGATCTCGCACCCTCGCCGTCCGGATCTCCGGGGGTGGATCGGAGGTCGGACAGGCCCGCAGCAGCATCGTCTGGAACCCGGGAACTGGCGTGCAGCCGACCAGGCTCGGCCTGGTGCTGCCTCTCACCGTGCCGCAGAGTGCCGATGGCCTCATCCCCACCGACCTGCTGGCCGGATACACCTCGGACGGTGGTGTGCTCACCCGGCAACTCGACGCGGTCTTCGACCAGCCCGGGATCGCTATCGGTATCGACCCGCGCATCCTCGCTTCCATCCGAATCCTCGGCAACTCCACCCCGCCCTCCGCGGAAGCCTGGCTGCAGCGCCTCGAATCCGCGACAAACGACACCTTTCCTCTGAGCTATGCCGACTCCGATCTGGCCGCGGCAAGCCAGGCGAAGGCGACTCGCCTTCTCGTTCCGACCAGCTTTCCGGTGGACGCGACACAGTTTCCGGGCATCCCCAGCTCCACGCCGACGACCAGTCCGACCACCAGCCCGAACCCGGCTCCGACCGCACCCACCACCGGGGGAACCGCCGATGTGCTGCCCGACCTGGTGTCACTGCAGGCCTTCGATTACAGCCTTCCGGCGGTGGCCTGGCCGGCGAGCGGGAGCGTCGTCGAAGCGGACCTCGACGGCTTCGAGACCGGAGGGCTCACGACGACGATCCTCGGTTCCGGCAATGTCGGTTACGGTGATCTCGACTACACTCCGAGCTCCGCCGCCCTTGTCGGCAAGCACCAGACCCTTGTGACGGACGACGGTCTCTCGGCCTATCTCGATGCGGCCGCCGAGGCGCCCACCCCTGCGCTCTGGTCGAAGGCGATGTCAGACCTGTCGAGCGCGATCGCCGTCATCTCACTCGAGCGGCCCGCGGCAGCGCGCACCCTCCTCGCGACCTTCGATCGCTCGCGGCCCGGGGCGGATGTGCGTCTCACGCAGACCCTCACGGCACTCGCCGCGCTCCCGTGGGCCGCCCCCGCGTCGCTCTCCGAGGTCGATTCCGCCTTCGCGAGCGGTTCCGCCGTGCTGCCGGCCACCGCGACGCTCGTGGCGAGACCGGAGTCCGCCGACCGGATCGCCACCGTGACCACGCTGCTCGCCTCTGAGGCCGCAGCGGGAAGCTTCGCCTCGGTGCTCAACGACCCCACCCAGATCACCGGTGAGCGCCGACTGAGCCTGCTCGCACTACTCTCGAACTCCTGGACCGGAGATGATGCCTGGGCGGCGGAGACGAAGAAGTACCTCGCCAAGTCGGATCGCTTCGTCACGAAGTCGGTCACTATCGCGCGAAGCAGCGCGACGGTCTTCACCTCGCGAAACAGCCCGCTGCCGATAACGGTGACGAACGATCTCCCCTGGCCGGTCACCGTCTACGTGACGGTGCGATCGCCGTCGAACATCATCACCATCGATAACGACAGGGTCGAGCTCGTCGTCGAGGCGCAGTCGCAGGCGAAGACCACGGTCCCGGTCACCTCGAATGCCAACGGACCGGTCACGCTCACGGTCTCCCTGACGAGCGCCACCAACGTACAGATCACTGCCCCCGCAGCCATCGACGTCGACGTGCAGGCCCAGTGGGAGACCGCCTTCACGGCCGTTGTTGCCGCGCTCGTCATCGGCGTGTTCGGATTCGGCATCTACCGCACCATCGCCAAGCGCCGGAAGGCGAAGCGGGCCAAGGATGCTCCGGCCGACGCTGATCCCACCGACAAGAAGCCCACCGACGAGAAGCCCACCGACGAGAAGCCCACCGACGAGACCACGACCACCCCATGACGACCGCGGGCACGAGCGCTGCGACATCCGGTGGCATGGGGCGCGCGAGCGCTATCCTCGCGGCGGGCACGATAGTCTCCCGGGTTCTCGGGTTTGCGAGGGGTGCGGTGCTCGCCGCCGCAATCGGGCAGGTCGCGAGCGCAAGCGGCAATGCCTTCGGCATCGCCAACCAGCTGCCCAACAACATCTACGCGCTCGTTGCCGGTGGCGTGCTCAGTGCGGTGCTCGTTCCCCAGATCGTGAAAGCGGGACTCCACAAGGACGGTGGCCAGCAGTTCATCAATCGGGTCGTCACCCTCGGGATCGTCGTTTTCGCGATCGTCACCATCGCCGCGACTCTCGCGGCGCCCGCCCTCGTGCGGCTCTACACCTCACAGGCTCCGGCCGGGCAGGCGGGCTTCACCGCCCAGGCGATCACCCTCGCAACCGTGCTCGCCTACTGGTGCCTGCCGCAGATCTTCTTCTACGCCCTCTACAGCCTGCTCAGCGAGGTGCTCAACGCCCGCCGCATCTTCGGCCCCTTCACCTGGGCTCCGGTGCTCAACAACGTCGTCGCGATCGCCGGGCTGGTCGTCTTCATGGTGTCGTTCGGCACCGCCGCTGACAACTCCAGCGTCGACGTGTGGACGCCGGGTCGCATCATCCTGCTCGGCGGCACGACCACACTCGGGGTCGCAGCCCAGGCACTCGTCCTGTTTCTCTTCTGGAGGCGCGCCGGCCTCCGGTTCGTGCCGGACTTCCGCTGGCGGGGAGTGGGCCTCGGAGCCACCGGTCGTGCTGCCGGTTGGCTGTTCGGCATGGTGCTGATCACGCAGATCGCCGGGGTCTTCCAGTCGAGAGTGGCCACGCAGTCGACCACCGCGGGCGTTGCGGCCCTCGCCAACTCCTGGCTGATCTTCATGCTGCCGCACTCGGTGGTCGCGGTATCGATCGCGACCGCCTACTTCACCCGGATGAGCGGGCACGCCACGAACGGGGACCTGCCCGCCGTGAGATCGGATCTGTCCTCGTCCCTTCGCAGCATCGGGCTGCTGATCGTCTTCTCCGCCGTCGCGCTCTCGGTCGTGTCGATGCCCTTTGCGCGCGTCTACGAGGAGAGATTCGCGAACATGCAGGCCATGAGCGCGGTGATCCTCGCCTATCTGCCCGGTCTCATCCTGTTCAGCATGCTGTTCGTGATCCAACGGGTGTTCTACGCACTCGGTGACACGCGCACGCCCTTCCTGTTGCAATGCATCCAGTCGGGGATCTTCATCGTCGGCGCCCTTCTCTGCCTACTGCTGCCACCCGCCTTCATCGGAGTCGGGATCGCCTCCGTAACCTCCATAGCTGGTAGCGCACAGGCCGTCGTCGCGATCGCCGTGGTGCGCCGCCGGATCGGTGGGATGGATGGCCGACTGGTGCTGCGCCGTTACGTGCAGTACCTCGTGCTCTCGCTCGCCGCCGGGCTCGTCGGTGTCGGTGTGCTCGCTCTGCTCGGGGGATTCACCGACGGCGGATTCGCGCTCGCGTCGCGGCTCTCCGCGATCCTCTCCATCCTCATCACCGGCGGTGTCATGGCAGCTGTCTACCTCGGCCTGCTCTCCGTGCTGCGCAACCCGGAACTCACCGCCGTCACCGGCACCCTCATGGCCCGTTTCCGACGCGGTCGTTAGCCAGCCGCCCGCTGCCCGGGTTCGCGGAATATCGTGCGAATAGGATGTGTTGTATACCGCAGTGGAACGGGCACAGACCGAATCCACGCGATCCAAGGAGTTGTTTCCGTTGCGCCAGACCATCATCATCGGCTCCGGTCCTGCCGGCTACACCGCGGCGATCTATGCCGCTCGTGCCAACCTTCGCCCCCTGCTCATTGCGAGCTCCGTCGAGGCCGGCGGAGAGCTCATGAAGACGACAGAGGTCGAGAACTTCCCCGGCTTCCCTGAGGGGATCATGGGACCGGATCTCATGGCTGCGTTCCAAGCGCAGGCGGAGCGATTCGGCACCGAGATCGTGCTCGACGACGTGACGTCCCTCGACCTGAGCGGCGATGTGAAGACCGTGACCCTCGGCAACGGCGACGTTCACGAGGCGCTCTCGGTGATCTTCGCCACGGGCTCCGCCTACCGCAAGCTCGGCCTCGACGACGAGGAGCGACTCAGTGGCCACGGCGTCTCGTGGTGTGCCACCTGTGACGGGTTCTTCTTCCGCAAGAAGACCATCGCCGTCGTCGGCGGAGGAGACTCCGCCATGGAGGAGGCCAACTTCCTCACGAAATTCGCCGACAAGGTCTATGTGATCCACCGCAGCGATTCGCTCCGAGCCTCCAAGACCATGCAGGATCGTTCGTTCGAGAACCCCAAGATCGAGTTCCTCCTCAACCAGACCGTGGAGCACATCTACGGCGACGGCGCGGTGACCGGGGTCGGCCTCCGCAACACGGTTGACGGCTCGGAGACGACTCTGGACCTCAGCGGATTGTTCATCGCAATCGGTGCAGACCCCCGCACGCATCTCGTGCACGGCATGCTGGACTTCAACGCCGACGGCACCATCGCGGTCGAGGGGCGTAGCTCGCGCACCAACCTTCCCGGGGTTTTCGCCGCGGGAGACGTGCTGGACCCCACCTACCGACAGGCTGTAACGGCCGCCGGTTCCGGAACGGTCGCGGCCCTCGACGCCGAGCACTACCTGGCGTCCCTCCCAAAAGACGTGCTGGCGAAAGCGACCGCTGACGCCGAGCCCGCAACAGTTTCGGCCTGACGGCCACCCCACCATCGAAAGAGAGAAAACAATGTCAACCGCCAAAGATGTGACCGACGCCAGCTTCAAGGCCGACGTTCTGGACTCCGACAAGCTCGTACTCGTGGACTTCTGGGCCGAATGGTGCGGCCCGTGTCGCGCGGTCAGCCCGATTCTCGACCAGATCGCCGCCGAGCACTCCGACAAGATCGAGCTCGTCAAGGTGAACGTCGACGACAACATGGAGATCGCTGCGAAGTACCAGATCACGTCGATCCCGGCCATGAAGCTCTTCAAGGGTGGCGAAGTCGTCAAGAGCGTCATCGGCGCAAAGCCCAAGCCCGCTCTCGAGGCCGACTTCGCAGAGTGGCTCAAGTAGCAGCCATCTGTCGTAACCGCCTAGCTGGTTACCGGCCCGTTCACCGCAGGGTGGACGGGCCTTTTCATATCCCGCACTATCCTTGGATCTTCACCCCACCGATCGACGCGGAACCACATGACTCACGACGGAACAAACGACGGCACGAACCTCGACCCCTGGTACGACCGCTATGCCGATCGCACCGCGGGTCTCAGCGCATCGGAGGTGCGGGCGCTGTTCGCCGTGGCATCCCGACCAGAGGTCGTCTCGCTCGCCGGGGGTATGCCGTTCGTCGCCGGGTTGCCGCCAGAGCTTGTCGCCGGTGCATTCGAGCGGATGATGTCCAGCCAGGGCCCGCAGGCACTGCAGTACAGCTCCGGGCAGGGCATCCCGGCTCTTCGGGAGCAGATCCTCGAGGTGATGGCGCTCGAGGGTATCCGCGCAAGCGTCGACGATGTGGTGGTCACGACAGGCTCCCAGCACGCGCTCGAACTCGTCACCAAGCTCTTCATCAATCCGGGCGATGTCGTGCTCGCGGAGGGTCCGAGCTATGTCACCGCGATGGTGGTCTTCAACTCGTTCCAGGCCGATATCAACCACGTCCCGATGGATGAGCACGGCCTCATTCCCGAAGCGTTGCGGCAGGCGATCAGTCGCCTGAAGTCCGCAGGCAAGACGATCAAGTTCCTGTACACGATCCCCTCGTTCAGCAACCCGGCCGGAGTCACTCTCACCTGGGAACGCCGGCTCGAGCTTCTGGAGATCTGCCGGGCCAACGAGATCCTTGTGCTCGAAGACAACCCCTACGGGTTGCTGTACTTCGATTCTCCGCCTCCCCAGGCCATGCGGTCGGTCGACGACGACGGCGTCGTCTACCTCGGCACCTTCTCCAAGACACTCGCGCCGGGCTTCAGGGTGGGGTGGGCCCTCGCTCCGCACGCCATCCGCGAGAAGCTCATCCTCGCCAACGAGGCGGCTGTGCTGTCACCGAGTTCGTTCAGTCAGCTCATGATCTCGGAATATCTCGACTCGGCCGACTGGAAGGGGCAGATCAACACCTTCCGCGGCATCTATCGCGAACGCCGGGATGCCATGCTCGCCGCCCTCGCGGAATACCTGCCCCAGTTGACCTGGACAGTGCCCAACGGCGGGTTCTACGTGTGGGTGACCCTCCCCGACCACATGGATTCCAAGGCGATGCTGCCGCGCGCGGTGAAGGAGCTGGTGGCCTACACTCCCGGGACCGCCTTCTACGCCGACGGAAACGGTCGCAACAACATCCGCCTCTCGTTCTGCTACCCCACCCCCGAATTCATCCGTGAGGGCATCCGTCGTCTCTCGGTGGTGATCAACGGTGAGCTCGACCTGCTCAACACCTTCTCGCAGACCTCGCCGCTCGCGACCATCCCCCTGAAACAGGGCATCGCAAGCCCCCCCTCGAACATCGGATAGCCGATGACCTCTGTCATGCCCCGATCCGTCGTCGTTCTCGCCGGAGGTATTTCGCACGAACGGGATGTGTCTCTGCGCAGCGGTCGCCAGGTCGCCGACCGGCTGCAGGAGCACGGCATCAGCGTGACGCTTCGGGATCCGGATGCCTCACTGCTGGCGTTCCTCGCGCAGACGCGTCCAGACGTCGTCTGGCCGGCCCTGCATGGTGCAAGCGGTGAGGATGGCGCCCTGCGTGGTCTGCTGGACTTCATCGGCATCCCCTACGTCGGTTCCACCTCAGACTCCGCTCGTCTCGCCTGGGACAAGCCGACAGCGAAGGTGCTCGTGTCGCGAGCCGGTGTGCGCACGCCCCGATCGATCGCCCTCTCCCGCGACGCCTTCCGAGAGTTGGGCGCCGCCAGCGTGCTCGACAGCCTCTCGGATGGGCTTCCCGTTCCCCTGGTGGTGAAGCCTGCCCAGGGCGGATCCGCACAGGGGGTCACCCTCGTCGACAATCGGGACGACCTGCCGCGCGCGATGGTGGATGCCTACACCTACTGCGATGTCGCGATCGTCGAGCATCGGGTTGTCGGCACCGAGATCGCGATCAGCATCATCGACACCGGCGACGGTCCGGTGGCACTCCCGGCGGTGGAGATCCAGCCGCTCTCCGGCGTCTACAGCTTCGAGGCCAAGTACAACGCCGGGGAGACCCGCTTCTACACCCCCGCGCGGTTGGCCGAGGAGCTCTTGGAATCGGCGGCGGCGGCGGCCTTGCTTGCTCACCGCACACTGGGACTTCGCCACATCTCCCGCATCGACCTGATCGTCGACGCCGCCGGAGTCCCCTGGTTCCTCGAGGCCAATGTGCTGCCGGGCCTCACCGAGACATCGCTGCTGCCGCTCGCCCTCGAGGCTGCCGGCCACGACATCGGCTGGGTCTATTCGGCCCTCGCCGAGGCTGCGATTTCGGACTCGCTCTCCGGTTCCCGTCAGTAACCTAAACTGCTTCTGATCAGCTATTTAGCCGAAGCCGGGTTCATTGAGCTCGGCGAGGATCCGGTTGAGATCGGCGACCGTCGCGAAGTCGATGACGATGGTGCCCTTGCTCGATCCGAGATTCACTTTCACCCGGGTGTTGAGGCGATCGCCCAGGCGTTCCGCGATCTCGTCGAGATGACCCTGACGACGTCCCGCGCTCGGCTTGGTGCGCGTGGGCTTCGCGGTGAGTTGGCCCGCAGCGGCTTCGGCGGCCCGCACCGAGAGGTCCTCATTGACGATCTTGTCTGCGAGGCGCTCCATCGTCGCCTCGTCGCCGGCCGAGAGGATGGCACGGGCATGCCCGGCGCTCAACACTCCGGCAGCCACTCGATTCTGCACCGCTGTCGGCAGTCGAAGAAGGCGGATGGTGTTGGTGATCTGCGGACGTGAGCGGCCGATCCGGGTGGCGAGCTCGTCCTGGGTGATGCCGAAGTCCGCCAGAAGCTGTTGGTAGGCCGAGGCCTCTTCCAAGGGGTTGAGGTTCGCGCGGTGCAGGTTCTCCAGCAACGCGTCTCGCAACATCGCATCATCCGCGGTGTTCTTGACGACCGCCGGGATGCTGTCGAGCCCCAAGAGTTTGCTGGCCCTCAACCGTCGCTCGCCCATGACGAGCTCGTATTGCGGCTGGCCGGCAGCGGCGTCCGCGATGGGTCGCACCACGATCGGCTGCAGCACTCCCACCTCGCGGATGGATGCCACCAGCTCGTCGAGGTCCTCCTGCACGAAGGTGGTGCGCGGCTGGGCCGCGTTCGGGACTATGTCGTTCGGGGAGAGATTAGCCAGTCTCGCCCCCGGCACACTCACGAGCTCGTCCACGGGAACGGTCGCGGCCTCGGCTGACGAAGTCGGAAAGAAGACGTCGACAGGTCGTGCCGGACTGCCCAGATCGCTCGGGATGAGCGCGCCGATGCCTCGTCCCAGTCCTGTTCTCTTTGGTGCGGCCATTACTGGGGGGCTCCTCTTCGGGCGATTTCTGCGGCTGCCTCGAGGTAAGACAGGGAGCCGGGCGAATTCGTGTCGTAACTGATCACGGTCTGACCATAGCTGGGTGCCTCGGAGATACGCACCGACCGCGGGATGAGTGTCGCGAGAACCTGGTCAGGGAAATGATCGCGCACATCCTGAGCGACCTGGTTGGCGAGGTTGGTGCGGGCGTCGAACATGGTCAGCAGGATCGTGGAGACGGTGAGAACCGGGTTGAGATGCCGCTCGATCAGTTTGATGTTCGTCAGCAGCTGGCTGAGTCCCTCGAGAGCGTAGTACTCGCACTGGATGGGGATCAACACTTCCTGCGCCGCGACGAATGCGTTGATCGTGAGAAGGCCGAGCGACGGGGGGCAATCGATGAAGACGTAATGGAACGGTTGCTCGCTCTCCGTCAGGAACTTCTCGACGGCAGTCCGCAGCCGCTGCTCCCTCGCCACCATGGAGACGAGTTCGATCTCCGCACCGGCGAGGTGGATGGTCGCAGGCACACAGAACAGCGTGTCGAAGTCGGGGCTCTTCTGCACCACGTTCGCGACGGGCTCATCATTGATGATCACCTCGTAGACGCTCACAGTCTCCGAGCGGTGCTCGATGCCGAGAGCGGTGGATGCATTCCCCTGGGGGTCGAGATCGATGACGAGCACTCGCGCACCGCTTCGGGCGAGCGCGGCGGCCAGATTCACTGTGGTCGTCGTCTTGCCGACCCCGCCCTTCTGGTTCGCGACGGTCAGCACACGGGTCTTGGGCGGCAAAGGCAGAACCTCAGCCGCCAGCGCCTGGCGGCGGCGCGTGATCTCGGAGAGCTCGCGCGCCAAAGGGGTGTCCCCCAGCGAAAAAGGCGCCGGCTCGGGCGTGGCCGGCGGCTGTTGGTCGCCAGAGGCGGCTGCCCCTGCCCCGGTCACTGCCTGCGGCTCGACTTCCGACATCGCATCCGCCGCTACCTCCACCACCTTCTCGATGTCGGCCGCGATCCCCGCTTCGGCCTCGAGATCCGCCTGGTCACTCGCCACCTCTTCGCGGGGGCCGGCATCCTGGCCGGGCTCGAGCGTCTCGTCGGGGTCCGCTGTGTCGCCCAGCATCGCTGCATAGATCTCAGCCGCGTAGTCGACCCGGATTCCCTCGTCATTCGGATGTTTCACGTGAAACCTTCTCGATCTGGTCTTTCGTCATGCTCGAAATCGTGATGGTGAAGCTCCAGGCCTCAAGCCTCAGGCGGCTCGCGGCATCAGGAGGCGGAGGAGATCTCCGTCAGGCCACTATTACCCCGAGAAAATCGACACCGCTCGTCATCACCGACCGGTCCGAACGGTCAATCAACTGTAGCTCGAAAGACGCGGGTCGCCTCGGCTCCCGTGCCCACCGTGAGCACCTCGACATCCGTCAACCTGGTGCGCTTGATCACTTTGGCGGCAGCTTCGACCTCGGCGTCCACACTCGCACCCTTGAGGAAGATCAACTGCCCACCCGATCTCACGAGCGGTACCGTCAAGGGGATCAGTTTAGACAACGCGCTCACTGCGCGTGCGGTGGCCTGGTCCAGCCACGGGGAGAGCTTTGCCTCTTCTGCCCGGGCACGCACGACCTCGACGTTGTCGAGCTGCAGCACCTCGGCCTCGCGGCGAAGCCAGTCGACCCGGCGCTCCATGGGCTCGATCAGAATGAACTGGGCATCCGGTCGAGCGATGGCAAGCACAAGACCCGGAAGCCCGGCGCCACTGCCGATGTCCCCCACACGCCCCGGCTTGATCAACGGCGCCAGAACGGCGCTGTTCAGAATATGACGGGTCCACAGCCGTGGAATCTCCAGAGGGCCGATCAGGCCGAGTTCCTCACCCTGTGCGGCGAGGTCTGCAGTGAATCGGCGTGCACGCTCTATCCGTGACCCGAAGACCGCTTCCGCAGCGGCGGGTTCCGCCTCCACCGATACCGGTGGAACTGCGGCAGCCTGTCCTGGGGGGGCATCTGACGTCCCCGCGTTTCGAGATGTATGAGCTCGAGGAGCGGCACCGCGGTGAGCCTGCGCGGGCAGATCCCGGTCAGTGTCCGCGCCGTGCTCATTCACAGGGCACTCCGGAGACCGAATGTTTCACGTGAAACTACGCGCGGGTGATGACGGTGTGGCGATCCGATCCTTCGCCCTCCGACTGTGAAACGAAGCCGCGAGCTGCGACGAGATCATGCACGAGCTTGCGCTCGTAGGAGGACATGGGAGGAAGAGCCGCCGACTCAGCGCCGCCCTCGATCCGGTCCGCCGCGCGCTCCACCAGCTGGGAGAGTTCCGCCTCACGAGCCTGTCGTGATCCACCCACATCCAGGATGAGCCGAGAAAAGACACCCGTCTTCGCCTGTACGGTAATTCTGGTGAGCTCTTGCAGAGCGTTCACCGTCTCCGGCTTGGAGAGGAGGCGCAGGTTGCTGTCCTGGCTGGAATTCACCGAAAGATAGGCGCGTCCATCGCGGGCGTCGATGTCGATATCGCCATCGAGATCGGTGATGTCGAGCAGTTCCTCGATGTAATCAGCAGCGATCTCGCCCTCCTCCTCCAACTGTGTGACCGAACGGGCCGAATCGGACGAAGGGGGTGCAACCGCAGTCGCATGCTCGGCCGAGGCGCTTTCCTCTGGCGTTACATCGGTGGCTGGGGACTCAGTGGACTCTGTGTTCTCGACAGACTCTGTGTTTTCTACGGACTCTGCATTTTCTACGGGCACCGTGTTCTCGACGGATTCGGGGGTGTCGGCAGTGAGCTGGGGGATGGTCTCTGACATGGGAGGAGGTCTCTTTCTGGAACGGCTGGGAGGGCAGGCGTGCAGTTACTTCTTGTTCCCGGTCTTCTTCGATCGGTTCTTGTTCACCGGCTGTACCCGCTGGGTACTGAGCTTGATGTCATCGACGGCGAGCGGCTGGTCCTCGATGATCGAGAACCCGCGACGCTGCGCCTTCTTCGCCATGCGGGATTCGCGCTGAAGGGCAGCCTCACTGCCGGGCGTCGGCATATTGCGGATCACCAGGAACTGCTGCCCCATCGTCCAGAAGTTCGAGACGAGCCAGTAGAACATGACTCCGAGGGGGAAAGTGTAGCCCGAGAAGGCGAACACGAGGGGGAGCAGATACAGCAGAATCCGCTGCTGCTTGAACATCGGGCTGGCCTTCATCTCGGCCGACTGGTTCTTCGACATGATCTGCAACTGGGTGATGAACTGCGATCCCGTCATCAGCACGATCATGATGATGGCGATCACGATCACAGCGACGTTGCCATCGGCGGTACTGATCGCCAGATGCAGGGGAGCGATGTCGAAGAGCGAGGACGAGCCGAACGACTTCGAGAGCGACTTGTTCAGCAGGCCGACTCCGACCACGCCGGTCTGCGCATTGTGGAGCACCGAGAACAGGCTGAAGAAGATCGGCATCTGGAGAAGCAGCGGGAGGCAGGAACTCAGCGGGTTGGTGCCCGTCTTCTTATAGAGCTCCATGGTCTCGCGGGACATCGCCTCGCGGGAGAACTGGTCTTTCTTGCCCTTGTACTTGTCCTGGATCTTCTTGAGCTGCGGCGCCACTTCGAGCATGCGCCGCTGGCTCTTGATCTGCCGCACGAAGATGGGAATGAGCGCCGCCCGGATGACGAGAACCAGGCCCACAATAGACAAAACCCAGGTCAGACCGGCATTCGGGTCGAGCCCGAGGAAGGTCCACAGCTCGTGGAAGCCCACCAGGATGAGCTCTACAACCCACTTGATTGGCCAAAGAATGGTGCCAATGATGTCCATGTGTTTAGGTCACCTTTCCGTGGCCATCGATACAACAAAACCAAAACGCGTTACCGCGTACTTCTGCTCGACCCGCTGGGGCACGTCGTCGACACCGCCGGCGGCCCAGGGATGGCAGCGCGCAATGCGGCGGATTCCCAACCAACTTCCGCGAACCAGGCCGTACTGCTGGATGGCTTGAAGCGCATAAGACGAGCAGGAGGGGTAATACCGGCACACATCGCCGTACAGGGGTGAGATCACAGCCCGGTATACCCGCAGAATCAGCACGCTGAGATTGCGGGGGAGCAGGAGCACGAATGTCACGATGGAATTCACGCTCGTGTCACTCCTCCGCTCACAACCTCCGAGATCTCAGAACGCAGAATATCCCAGCCAGCCTGCGCTGAGCCTGGCAATGCACGGATCACGATCTCGGTGCCCGGTGCAAGTTGGGGAAGAGCCGTGAAACTCAGTGCCTTGAGACGCCGCCTCACGAGGTTGCGATTCACGGCGATTCCCACATTCTTGGGAACGATGAAACCGAACCGGGGTGCACCAGAGTCGCTGCCCCGCATGATGTAGACCACAGCGTGACGGGTCGACACGCGCCGACCTCGGCGCACGAGGCGTCGATAGTCGTCAGCCCGGACGAGCCGGTTGGCTTTGGCCAACACGGGGGCTCGGCTACGCGGAGAGTTCGGTGCGTCCCTTGCGACGCCGCGCGCCCAGGATGGCGCGTCCGGCACGGGTGCGCATTCTGAGGCGGAATCCATGCACCTTGGCGCGGCGCCGGTTGTTCGGCTGGAAGGTTCTCTTGCTCATGATTTAGATCTCTCGCGTGTTAGAACTCCGCACGGCCAGCTCGGTAGGAGCCAGGAAGCCAGGGGAGTGAAGGTTAGCCGTCAGGCTGAAGTCAACTGATTAAAAATACGGTCTTAATCGGCTGCGGTCAAACTCTGGAGCCATCCCGCGCATTATCCACACTCCCATAAAGTCAGCGTGGCAGCGACATGCGACCGGAACTAAGGTGGTGGGACTGCACAACCGGTGGATAACCCTGTGCATAACTACGCCCGATTACAGCGAGGAAACA